>NZ_BAAATK010000001.1:18501-319929 GCF_039533365.1 Streptomyces glaucus | reverse complement strand
CCGCCCGGCGCGGCGCCGGGCGCCCCCGCCGCGGGGCCGGTCCCCGGCGCGGCGCGCCGGCCCGTGCCGCCCGGCGGAACGCGGGTTCATCCCCCCACGTGCGCCGTGACCGCCCGCTCGACCGCCGCCGGGTCGGCGGCGTCGGCCGCCCAGGCCACGTAGCCGTCGGGCCGCACCAGCACGGTCGTACGGCGGCCGCTCGCCCAGCGCTCCACGGCCAGCCGGTCCCCGCGGCCGTCGCCGCCCGGGTACGCCTCCGGGGTGATCAGGACGAACCGGCCGCCGCGCAGGGCCTCGTGCAGGCGTTTGCCCGCGAGGGCGACGTCGGGGACGCGGGTGCCGGTCAGGCGGTGGGCGCCGCGGGGAGCGGGATACCGGTAGCCGACGCCGGTGATCCGGGCGACCACCGCGCGGTGGGCCGGGCCGACGTGGTCGAGGACGGTGGTGAGCGCCGCCCGCAGCGCCCGCGTCCAGGGGCGCGCGGCCATGGCGAGGCGGACGATGGCGCCGCTGCTGCGCAGGACGGAGCGGCCCACGGGGTGGCGCTCGGCCTGGTAGGTGTCGAGCAGCTCCGGGCGCGCGTGCCCGCGGAGGACGGCCGCCAGCTTCCAGCTCAGGTTCGCCGCGTCCTGCAGTCCGGTGTTCATGCCCTGTCCGCCGGCCGGGGTGTGCACGTGCGCGGCGTCGCCGGCGAGGAAGACCCGGCCCGCGCGGTAGGCGGGCGCCTGCCGTTCGTCGCTGTGGAAGCGGGACGTCCAGCGGGCGTCGTGCATCCCGAAGTCACGGCCGAGGGCGAGCCGGGCGATCTCCCTGACCTCGTCCAGGTCGACGGGCCGGTCGTCGGGGACGTCGCGCCCGCGGTGCCAGGCGATCACCCGGTGGTAGCCGTCGCCGAAGGGCGCGAGGAAGGCGAAGGCGTCCCCGGCGGCGTCGGCGGTGAGCAGGTCCTCGGGTTCCTCGGCGAGCCGCACGTCCGCGAGGACGACGGACCGGATGACGGAGCGGCCGGGGAAGGGCAGTCCGACGGCCCGCCGCACGGTGCTGCGCATGCCGTCGGCGCCGACCGCGTACGCCGCGCGCAGCGTCCCCGGCGCGCCGTCCGGTCCGCGCACCTCGACGGTCACGCCGTCCGCGTCCTGGGTCAGGCCGGTCACCTCGGTCTCGTGGCGGAAGACGGCGCCCGCCTCGACGGCCCGCCGCTCCAGGATCCTCTCCACCTCGTACTGCGGGACGACGAGCAGGTGGCGGAAGCGGGAGGGGAGGCCGGCCAGGTCGACGGTGAGCCGCCCGAAGAGGCGGAGCCGGTCCAGGGGGCGGCCGACGGCCTCCAGCGCGTCGGCGAGGCCGCGGGCGTCGAGCTGTTCGAGGGTGCGGGCGTGCACGACGAAGGCCCGGGAGAGGTTGCTGATCCGGTGCGGGCGCTTTTCGAGGACGGTGACCGGGACACCGGCGGTGGCGAGGTCACCGGCCAGGAGGAGCCCGGTGGGGCCGGAGCCGACGACGATCACGGAGGACGGGGTGCCGTTCATTGCGGCCTCCTCTTGCCGACGATCGTAGGCCAACACTTGTTGGCCAACACTTGTTGGCCAACGCTTGTTGTCCAGCGTAGGAGGGGCCGCGGAAGGAGTCAACGGGTGTTGGCCAACCGATGTTGGCTTACGGTCGACGGGCCAACGCTGGTTGGCCCACACGTGTGGGCCTACGCTCGTCGCCATGAACCGCCCCCACACCGGCACCCCCGGCACCCCCGGCACCGGCAGCACCGGCGCCCCCGCCCCCCGCCGCCGCTCCGCGGCCACCCGCGACGCGATCCTCGCCGCGGCCCGCGAGCGCTTCGCCGCGGACGGCTACGAGCGGGCCACCATCCGCGCCATCGCCAAGGACGCCGACATCGACCCGTCGATGGTGATGCGCTACTACGGCAGCAAGGAGGGCCTGTTCGCGGCGGCCGTCGCCGTCGACCTGAAACTGCCCGACCTGGGCGCGCTGCCCCGCGCCGAGGTCGGGCACGCGCTCGTGACGCACTTCCTCGCCCTGTGGGAGCAGAACGAGGTGCTCACGGCCCTGCTGCGGGTCGGCGCCGCCGGCGGGGCCGGGGCCGAGCGCATGCAGGGCGTCTTCCGGGACCAGCTGCTGCCGGTGGCCCGGCAGGTGTGCCCGGACCCGGAGCAGGTCCCGGTGCGGGCCGCGCTCGTCGCTGCGCAGCTGCTCGGGGTGGCGCTCACCCGGTACGTCCTGCGCCTCCCGCCGGCCGTCGCGCTGGCCCGCGAGGACCTCGTGGCCTGGCTGGCCCCCACGCTCCAGCGCTACCTCACGGCGCCGGGTCCGTGATCCGCCGCCGGAACGCCCCCGAGGACGCGCCGAGGGCGCCGGCCACGCCCACGTACGGCGGATGCGCGTACGTGCGGCGGGGCCGGCGCCCTCGGGGAGCGTGCGGGAGGAGCCCGGCGCGGGCGGTCCCGGTCAGGCCTTGACGTCGGCCTTGGTCGCGACGTTCCGGCTGGTCACCCGGTGCTTCTCGTGGGACTTGTCCAGGACCATCACCAGGCCGGCGATGACCGCGAACAGCACGATCGGGGCCACGACGAACTGACCCAGCGTCTCGATGACGCTCAGGCCCGTGCCGGGGTCGTCGCCGTCGTCGCGGGTGAGCGCGAGCGCGGGGGACGACATGAGCAGCATCATCAGCGTCGTACCGGCGGCCAGGGTGCCGGCGCGCAGGGCGTTCTTCTTGTCCACGGTGTCAAACGTAGCGAACGCCGATTCCGGGTGCGCGTCCGGGGTGCCGTACGGGTCCGCTACGGCGCCGGGCCGTCCCCGTCGGAATCGCCGCCGGGACGGCCGGCGGCCGCCCGCACCGCCTCCATCAGCGCCCGCAGCCTCGGCGAGTCCGCCAGCTCCTCCAGCGTCATCGGCCGCCCCTCGGCGTCGGCGACCGGCAGCCGCCAGTTCGGGTACTGGTCCCAGGTCCCCGGCAGGTTCTGCGGGCGGCGGTCGCCCACACCGTCGGGGAGCCACACGCCGACCATGCGGGCCGGGGTGCGCAGCAGGAAGCGGTGGACGGCCTGGATCCCGGCCTCCTCGGCGGCGGCGCCGGCGTCGCCGCCCGGGCCGGGCAGCAGGCCGAGCCGGGCGAGGAGTTCCAGCCACTCCGCCGTGTCCGCCGCCGCCTCGGCCCGTTCCTCCCGGAGCGGGCGGGTGAGCAGGCCAAGGCCGTGCCGGAGCTCGACGTGCTCGCCGGTGAGGCGGGCCGCGGTGGGCGGCAGGTCGTGGGTGGTGGCGGTGGCCAGGCAGTCGGCGCGCCAGCGGTCGGGGGGCAGGGGGCGGCCGTCGCCCTCCCAGTCCCGTTCGAACCACAGCACCGAGGTGCCGAGCACCCCGCGTTCGCGCAGCCGCTCGCGCACGCCGGGCTCGACGGTGCCCAGGTCCTCGCCGATCACCACGGCGCCGGCCCGGGAGGCCTCCAGCACCAGCACGGCGAGCATGGCCTCGGCGTCGTAGCGGACGTAGGTGCCCTCGGTCGGGGGGTGGCCCTGCGGGACCCACCACAGCCGGAACAGGCCCATCACGTGGTCGATGCGCAGCGCGCCGGCGTAGCGGAACAGGGCGCGCAGCAGGCTGCGGAACGGGGCGTAGCCGGACGCGGCGAGCCGGTCCGGGCGCCACGGCGGCAGGCCCCAGTCCTGGCCACGGGCGTTGAAGGCGTCCGGGGGCGCGCCCACCGACATCCCGGCCGCGAAGAACTCCTGCTGGGCCCAGGCGTCGGCGCCGCCGGGGTGCACCCCGACCGCCAGGTCGTGCACCACCCCGACCGGCATCCCGGCCTCGCGCGCGGCGCGCTGGGCGGCGGTGAGCTGGGCGTCGGTGAGCCAGGCGAGCCGGCGGTGGAAGTCCACCCGGTGCGTCAGCCCGGACCGGGCGCGGGCCACCTCCTGCGAGCGCGGATCGCGCAGGCCCTCGGGCCACCGGTGCCAGTCCGGGCCGTGCGCCTCGGCGAGCGCGCACCAGGTGGCGTGGTCCTCCAGGGCCTGGCCCTGCTCGGCGAGGAAGTCGCGGTAGGCGGCGCGCCGGCCGGGCCCGAGCGGCACCTCGGCGACCGCCTCCAGCGCCTGGCGCTTCAGCTCCCACACCGCGTCCCGGTCGATCAGCTCCCCCTTCTCCAGCACCGCCGCGCGCAGCCGCCCGGCCCGCTCCAGCAGGGAGCGGACGCGGTCGGGGTCCGTGACGTACGCGAACTCGGGGACGTCCTCGATCCGCAGGTGCACCGGGTCGGGGAAGCGGCGGGAGGAGGGCCGGTACGGGGAGGGGTCGGTGGGCGTGCCGGGCACGGCCGCGTGCAACGGGTTGACCTGCACGAACCCGGCGCCGAGCGCCCGCCCGGCCCACGCGGTCAGCTCACCGAGGTCACCGAGGTCGCCCATGCCCCAGGAGCGCCGCGACAGCAGGGAGTAGAGCTGGACGAGCAGGCCGTACGAGCGGCCCCGCGGGGCGGGCAGCCGGGGCGGGGCGGCGATCAGGTGCGCGGCGGCCGTGCGTCCGTCGGGGGCGGTGGCGGTCAGGCGGTGCACGCCGGGCGGGAGTCCGCGGGCGTCGGCGCGGGTCTCGCCCTGCTCGGTCTCGACGCGCAGCCGGGTGCCCGCGGGCAGCGCGGCCAGCGCCTCGGGCGTGCCGCCGCCCCAGCACACCACCGTCGGCGGCAGCAGCCGCTCGCGCAGTTCCCGCTCCCGGGCGGCGAGCGCGGCGCGCACGGCGCCGGGGCCGCTCGCGTCGACGCCGAGGGCGGCGAGGGCGCGGACGACGGCGGTGGCCGAGGCCGCGACCGTACGGTCCGGGGACGGCTGGTAGGAGGTGGCCACGCCGTGCAGTTCGGCGAGCCGGGACAGGTCCTCGGCGGGGGGCTCGGCCGGTCCGGTCATCTACGGCCTCGTGAAGTCCGCGGCGGCCACGGCGGGCTCGCTGGTCAGCGGCGCGGCGTCGGCGAGCGGTGGCTCGCTGGTCAGGGGCTCGGCGTCGGCGAGGGGCGGCTCGCTGGTCAGCGGGGCCTCGGCGCGGGCGCCCTCGGCGCTGAAGACGCGCGGCCGGGGGCGGCCGGGGGCGGCGGACGGCTCCGCCCCGGGTTCGGGCGGGGCCGGGAACGGGGGATGCGCGGGTGCAGCCACGGGGGCCTCCTCGTCGGGCACGGCGGCGGGGTCCCCCCGCCCGGCCTGCGCCGGGAGCGGAGAGAGGGTTACCGCAGCCCTACCCAGCGGGCGCGGCGGCAGACGCGCGAAAAAAGAATCAGGCACCCCTTCGTCACATTCCGCCCGTCCGGACGCCCCCGGGATTCCGGCAATTCCGTCACTTGGGCCACGGCCGTTGACATGTTCCTCGCACCGGTGGTGGGCTCGATGCCGCTGTGAGAGCCGGACACGGACATCGACCGACGGGGAGGGGGCCTGTGCAGCCACGGCGTGGGAGGAGGGCGGCCGCCCTCGCGTTCGCCGTCGTCGCCGGCACCCTGGGCGCCGCCCCCGCCTCCGTGGCGGCCCCGCCGCCCCCCGGTACGGCCCCGGCCCCCTCCGGCACGGCCGCGGCGGCCCCCGAGGCGGCCGGCCCGGGGACCTCCGTCTGGCCCCGCCCGCAGTCCCTGCGCCCGAACGGCGCCCCGGTCCCGGTCACCGGCCAGGTCGCGCTGCGCGCGGACCCGGCCGCCGACCCGTACGCCCTGGACGCTTTGCGCGCGCTGCTGCGGCGGGCGGGGGCGCACCGGATCACCCCGCTCGCCGCCGGCGATCCGCCGCCCGCGGGCGCGCTGGTGGTGCGCGCGCGGACCGAACCGCCCCGGCGGGACACCCGCCACGGCCTGCCGTCCGGCGGCTACCGGCTGACCGTCGCCCCCGGCGCCGTGACCCTCGCCGGCAGCGGCCCGGACGGCCTGTTCCACGCCGTGCAGACCCTGCGCCGGCTCGTCCGCCCCGACGGGCGGATCACCGCCGTCGACGTCCGCGACTGGCCCGGCACCGCCGTGCGCGGCATCACCGAGGGCTTCTACGGCACCCCGTGGACGCACCGGCAGCGGCTCGCCCAGCTGGACTTCATGGGCCGCACCAAGCAGAACCGCTACCTGTACGCCCCCGGCGACGACCTCCACCGGCAGGCCCGCTGGCGCGAGCCGTACCCCGCCGGGCAGCGCGCGCGGTTCCGGGAGCTGGCCGAGCGGGCCCGCCGCAACCATGTGACGCTCGGCTGGGCGGTGGCCCCGGGCCAGGCGATGTGCTTCGCCTCGGACGCCGACGTACGGGCGCTGACGCGCAAGCTCGACGCGATGTGGGCGCTGGGCTTCCGCGCCTTCCAGCTGCAGTTCCAGGACGTCAGCTACAGCGAGTGGCACTGCGCCGCGGACGCGGACCGCTTCGGCTCCGGGCCCGGGGCGGCGGCGCGGGCGCAGGCGCGCGTGGCGAACGCGGTCGCCCGGCACCTGGCGGAACGCCGTCCCGGCGCGGCGGCCCTGTCGCTGATGCCGACCGAGTTCTACGAGGACGGGCCGACCGCGTACCGGCGGGCGCTGGCGCACGCCCTGGACGAGGACGTCGAGGTGGCCTGGACCGGGGTCGGCGTCGTGCCGCGGACCATCACCGGGAGCGAACTGGCCGGGCTGCGGTCGGTGTTCGCCGGCCACCCGCTGGTCACCATGGACAACTACCCCGTCAACGACTACGCGCCCGGCCGGGTCTTCCTCGGCCCCTACCAGGGCCGCGAACCGGCCGTCGCCACCGGCTCGGCCGCCGTGCTGGCCAACGCGATGGCGCAGGCCGAGGCCTCCCGCATCCCCCTGTTCACGGCCGCGGACTACGCCTGGAACCCGCGCGCCTACCGCCCCGAGGAGTCCTGGCGCGCCGCGATCGACGACCTGGCGGGCGGCGACGCGCACCGCGAGGAGGCGCTGACCGCGCTGGCGGGCAACGACGCCTCGTCGGTCCTCGACCCCGAGGAGTCGGCGTATCTGCGCCCGCTGCTGGAGGAGTTCTGGCGCGGCCGGACGGGGGCGGCGCGGGGGACGGCCGAGGAGAGCGGGGCGCGGCGGCTGCGGGAGGCGTTCGCCGTCCTGCGCGCGGTGCCGGACCGGCTCGCGGGCAGCGGGCTCGGCGCCGAGGTCGCCCCCTGGTCCGAGCAGCTGGCCCGCTACGGCGAGGCGGGCACCGCCGCGCTCGACATGCTGCGCGCGCAGGACGCCGGGGACGCGGCGGCGGCCTGGACGGCGTACCGCACGCTCGGCCGGCTGCGCGCCCGGCTCGCGGACGCGCCGGTGACCGTCGGCAAGGGCGTGCTGGACCCCTTCCTGCGGCGGGCGCAGCGGGCGTACGAGGCGTGGGCGGGAGCCGACCGCGCGCCGGCCGTGACCGCCGGCGGCGCGGACGGCGGCCGCACGGTCCGCTTCCCGCACGCCCGCCCCCTGGCCGCCGTGACGGTCCTGGCCGACCCCGGCACCGAGGGCGAGGTGGAGGCCCACGTCCCCGGCGAGGGCTGGGTCCGCGTCGGCGCCCTGGCCGCGGCGGCCGGCGCCACCGAGTTCACGCCCCGCCGCCCCGCCGGCGGCCCCTCCGCCGGTCTCCGCGCCGACGCCCTCCGGGTCACCGGCCCGAACCCCGCCGGCGTGCGGCACCTCGTCCCGTGGTTCGGCGACTCCCCGGACGCCTCCCTGGAGCCGGCCCGCGAGCGGGTGGACGCCGAGATCGGGAGCACGCTGCGGACGACGGCCCGGCTGCGGTCGCTGCGGCCCGCCGACGTCCGCGGCAGGCTCACCGTCCAGGCGCCCGAGGGCGTCCGGGTGCGCGTCCCGGCGGCCCCGCTGACGCTCCCGCGCGGCACGGCGGTGGAGGTTCCCGTCGAGGTGACCGTCGCGCCGGGCACGCCGGTACGGCCGTACGACGTCCGGCTCTCGTTCGGCGGGGCCACCCGCACGCTGACGGTCCGGGCCTTCCCCCGCACCGCCGGGCCCGACCTGGCCCGCGCCGGCACCGCGCGTTCCTCGGCCGACGAGACCCCCGACTTCCCGGCCGCGGCGGCCAACGACGGCGACCCCGGCACCCGCTGGTCCTCCCCCGTCGACGACGGCGCCTGGTGGCAGGTGGAGCTGGCCCGTCCGGCCCGCCTCGGCCGCGTCGTGCTGCGCTGGCAGGACGCGCACCCGTCCGCGTACCGCGTCCAGGTCTCCGCCGACGGCCGCCGCTGGCGCACGGCGGCCGCGGTGCGGGACGGCCGCGGCGGCCGGGAGGAGCTGCGCATGGACGAGCGGGACGTGCGGTTCCTGCGGATGCAGGGCGAGAGGCGGGCCACGCCGTACGGCTACTCGCTGTGGTCGGTGGAGGCGTACGCCGTCGCGGAGTGAGCGCGGCCCCCGCCCGCTCCCCCGGGTTTTTCCCGGCCGACTATTCACTCAGTACATGTACTCAGTACATAATGATCGCCATGAGCACCCGCCACATCCTGCTGGGGCTGCTCGCCTCGGGGCCGAGCCACGGCTACGACCTGAAGCGACGCCACGACGAGCGTTTCCCGCAGGCGCGCCCCCTGGCCTACGGGCAGGTCTACACGACCCTGCAGCGCCTGGTCCGCGACGGCCTCGCCGAGATCGAGGGCACCGACTCGGACGGCGGCCCGGAGCGGACGACGTACCGCGCCACGGACGAGGGGACGCGCGAGCTGGCCCGGTGGGCCGGCGAGATCGCCCCGCCGGCGCCGTTCGTGACGAACGAGATCTTCGCCAAGGTCGTCGTCTCCATCCTGGCCGGCGGCGACCCGGCCGCCTACCTGCGGGCCCAGCGCGCCGCCCACATGGCGCGGATGCGGGAGCTCACGGCCGTGAAGTCGGCCCGGGGCGCGGACCTGGCGACCGTGCTCTCGGCGGACTACGCCCTCAACCACCTCGACGCCGACCTCCGCTGGATGACCACGACGGCGGCCCGGCTGACCCCCCTGACCGCGGAGGTCGACGCGACATGAGCACACCAAAGGGACCGGACGAGGCGGTGCCGCTGCTGGCGGCCCGCGACCTCGTCAAGGCGTACGGCGGGACCCGGGCCCTGCGCGGCGCCTCGGTCGAACTGCGCGCCGGCGAGATCCTCGCCGTCACCGGCGCCAGCGGCAGCGGGAAGTCGACGCTGCTGCACTGCCTGGCCGGGATCGTCCGCCCGGACTCCGGGTCGGTGACGTACCGCGGGGAGCGGCTGGACCGGCTGCCGGAGAAGCGGCTGAGCGAGCTGCGCCGCACCGACTTCGGCGTGGTGTTCCAGTTCGGGCAGCTGATCCCCGAGCTGACGGCCCTCGACAACGTCGCCCTGCCGCTGATGCTGGCCGGCACCGCCCGGGCCACGGCCCGGGCGCGGGCCGCTGAGTGGCTGGAGCGGTTCGGGGTGCGCGGCCAGGGGGAGCTGCGGCCGGGCGAGATGAGCGGCGGCCAGGCGCAGCGCGCCGCGCTGGCCCGGGCCCTGGTCACCGGCGCCCGGGTGGTCTTCGCCGACGAGCCGACCGGCGCGCTGGACTCCCTGGCGGGCGAGCAGGTGATGGCGGCCCTGGCGCACACGGCCCGCGAGTCGTCCACGGCGGTGCTGCTCGTCACGCACGACGCCCGGGTGGCGGCCTACGCCGACCGCGAGGTGCAGCTGCGGGACGGCTCCGTGACGCCGCTGGAGGTGCCCGCGTGAGACCCGGCACCCCCACGGCCCCGGCGGCACGCCCCGGCGGCGGCCGCGCGAACCCGTGCCCGCCCACCGCCCCGCGCCCCGCCCCGGAGGTCACCGCATGATGTCCGACCTGCGCCTCGCCTGGGCGCTCACCCGCGGTTCCGACCGCCGGGAGTGGTGGCGGATCCTCCTCACGGCGGCCGGCGCGGCGCTCGCCACCGGGTGCGCGCTCGCGGCCGCCGTCCTCGCCTCCCTCCGGGGCGCCTACCGCGTCCCCGTCGGCCACGGCCTGCTGGACCAGCCCGGTACCCGCGCCGGGGTGATCACCGGCCTGCTGCTCCTGCTGGTTCCGGTGCTGGGCTTCCTCGGCCAGTGCGCCCGGATCGGCGCCGTGCACCGCGACCGGCGGCTGGCCGGGCTGCGGCTGGCCGGGGCGACACCCCGGCAGGTGCGGCGGATCGCCGCGCTGGAGACCGGTCTGGCCTGCCTGCTCGGCTCGGCGGTCACGGCCGCCGTCTGCGTGCCGCTCCTGCTGCGCCTGTGGGACCGGCCGGCCGCGTCCGCGTGGGCGGGGATCGCGCTGGTGGCCGTCGGCGTGCCGGTGCTGGGCGCGGCGGCGGGCGCGCTGGCGCTGCGCCGGGTGGCGGCCTCGCCGCTCGGCCGGGTGCGCCGGACGCGTCCGCGCCCGGGACGGGGGCCCGCGCCGGCGTTCCTGGCGGGGGCGCTGCTGGTGGGCGTGGCGGCGCTGCTCGCGGTGGCCGCCACGTCCGCGGGCCCCGCCGGACGGTCCGACGGGAGACCGGCGCTGACGCTGCTGGGGGTGCTCCTCGCGGGCGGCGCGGGCGCGGTCTGGCTCTCCGGGGCCGCGGCGCGGCTCACCGGGCGGCTGCTCGCGGACCGGGCCCGGTCGGCGGCGACGCTGATCGCGGCGGAACGGCTGCGCGACGATCCCTGGGCGGCGGCCCGCACGCACGCGGCGGTGCTGCTGGTGACGCTGGCCGGCACCGCGTTCGTGGGCGTCCGGCACGCGTTCCTGGAGGCGCTGCGCTCGAACCGGCCCCTGGCCGGGGACCCCTCGTACTACACCACCGGTCTCGACCTGACGGCCGCGGCCGTCACGGCCGGCCTGCTGATCGCCCTGTCCGGTCTCGCCGTCGGCGCCGCCGAGTCCCTGGCCGCCCGCCGCCGGGCCCTGGCCGCGCAGGCCGCCGCCGGGGTGCCGCGCGCGGTGCTCGGCCGGGCGCTGCTGCTGGAGACCGCGCTCCCGCTGGCCCCGGCGGTGCTGCTCGCGGGCGTCGCGGGCGCGGCGATCGGCACGGGGTACGCCGTCCTCACCGGCGACGGCGGCCGGCCGGTGCCGTGGACGTCGCTGCTCGTGCCCCTCGCCGTCTACGCCGCCTGCCTGGCGGCGGCGGCCACCGCGCTGCCCCTGCTGCGCCGCTCGCTGCACCCGGCGGAGCTGCGCCACGCATGACCGCCGGCCCCGGGGCACGGGGGTCCCCGGGGCCGGCGGCGGCCGTGCGCGGCAAGACGAGGGCCCGGATCGTCGTCAGGCGGAAACGCCGTCGATCCGGGCCAGGACGTCGTCCGCGCCGTACGGCTGCAAGTACGGCAGCCAGCGCGGGTCCCGGTGGCCGGTCCCGATGATGCGCCAGGCCAGGCCGGTGGGAGGGGCGGGTTTGTGCCGCAGCCGCCAGCCCAGTTCGAACAGGTGACGGTCGGCCTTGACGTGGTTGCAGCGGCGGCAGGAGGCCACCACGTTGTCCCAGACGTGCTTGCCCCCGCGGCTGCGCGGGACGACGTGGTCGACGCTGGTTGCGACGCCACCGCAGTACATGCACCGGCCCCCGTCGCGGGCGAACAGCGCCCGGCGGGTCAGGGGGACGGGTCCCCGATAGGGAACCCGGACGAATCGCTTGAGCCGGACCACGCTGGGTGCGGGGACTGTGACGGTCGCGCTGTGCAGATAGGCGCCGGACTCCTCGAGGCACACGGCCTTGTTTTCCAGGACGAGGACGAGCGCGCGGCGGAGCGGTACGACGCCGAGGGGCTCGTACGACGCGTTGAGGACCAGGACATGCGGCACGGATGCCTCCTTGTACGCCGGCGGCGCGTGGCTCGCGCCGGGACGATGCGTAGTCAGTCTCCCCTCATGCCAGGCGGAAACGCCACCACGTCCGGATAACGGGCCGGGAGTGTTTTCGACCACACCCGATGCATCCCCGGAATCCGGGCGGGTTCATCCCACCAGTTCGTTTCGAGGATGCGCGCGGTCCCTCCTTCGAACTTCGCGCGAATCCACACACACTGCCCCGTTAGTGTGGTGGAGCTGCCCGTCCGGTGACCTTTCCGTGATCTCACCGTGAGCGACCCCCGTGCCGGAGGGCGGCCCGCTGCACCTGGAGGTACCTGCCGTGTCCCTGTCCGCCGTCCTACCGGCCGCCGGAGCCTCGCCGTCGCCGTCCCCCTCGGAGACGGCCCCGGCCGTGCCGACGCTCCAGGACGCCCAGGAGAGCGCGACCAACGCCGCCGGCTGGGTCGAGGAGAACTGGTCCACGTGGCTCGCGATCGGGCTCAGGGTCCTGCTGATCCTGGTGATCGCGACGGTGCTGAGAGTGGCCGTGCGGCGGGCCATCACCAAGCTGATAGACCGTATGAACCGCACCGCGCAGGCGGTCGACGGGACGGCGCTGGGCGGCCTGCTGGTCAACGCCGAGCGCCGCCGCCAGCGCTCGCAGGCCATCGGCTCGGTGCTGCGCTCGGTCGCGTCCTTCCTGATCATGGGGACGGCCGCGCTGATGGTGCTGGCCACGTTCCAGATCAACCTGGCGCCGCTGCTGGCGTCCGCCGGTGTCGCCGGCGTCGCCATCGGTTTCGGCGCCCGCAACCTGGTCACGGACTTCCTCTCCGGCGTCTTCATGATCCTGGAGGACCAGTACGGCGTCGGCGACACCATCGACGCGGGCGTGGCCTCCGGCGAGGTCATCGAGGTCGGCCTGCGCGTGACCAAGCTGCGCGGCGAGAACGGCGAGATCTGGTACGTCCGCAACGGCGAGGTCAAGCGGATCGGCAACCTCTCGCAGGGCTGGTCGACGGCCGGGGTGGACGTGACGGTCCGCGCCGACGAGGACCTCGACAGGGTGCGGGCCACCCTCGACGCGGTCGCCGAGCGGATGAGCAGGCAGGAGCCCTGGAACGAGCTCCTGTGGGGCCCGATCGAGGTGCTGGGCCTGGAGAGCGTCCTCCTGGACTCGATGGTGGTCCGCGTCTCCGCCAAGACCATGCCGGGCAAGTCCCTGCCGGTGGAACGCGAGCTGCGCTGGCGCATCAAGCGCGCCTTCGACGCCGCCGCCATCCCGATCGTGGGCGGCGCCACGGCCGCGGTCCCGGAGGAGCCCCCCGCCGACCCGACGGCGAACACGGCGCCCCCGTCGGCGTACGCCAACGCCTCGTCCCCGCAGGCCCAGGCGGCCACGCCGCTGACGCCGCCGAGCGTGTCGAAGTAGGACCGCGGCCCCGCCCCCGGAGGCGGTCCGGCGGGCGGCCACGGCCCGGCCGCGGACCGTCGCGGGCGTCCGCCCGACGCCCCGCGCGGGCCGCCGCGGGCGCACGCCCCGGCGCCCGCCCGCCCGTTCCCCCCGGCCGCTTCCCGGGAACCGAACCGGTTCCACCGGCGTGTCGATGGGCGGGGGGTGGTGCGAGACGTCGCGGTCCGACCAGGATCCGGCCAAGGCCGGTGCGGATGCCGGTCCCGCCAGCGATACTTGCGGCGACGGACGACCACGGGGGGAGGTCAGCAGTGGCTCGGCAGCCGAGGAGCAACGCGGCACCCCACCCCGGCCCGTCCACGCCGCCGGCCGTGCCGTCCCGGCCCCCCGGCGCCGGGGCGGGCCCCCTCGTTCCCGGCCCGCCCCGCCGCACCGCCTTCGCCGAGGGCGCGGACCGCCTGCGCGCGGCCGCCACCACCGAACCCGGCCGCCTCCGCCTCATCGGCGCCCTCCTCGCCCTCCTCGTCGTCTCGTTCGGCGCCGTCGCCGCCTGGCAGACCACCACCCGCGCCGCCGCGGCCGGCGACGTCCTCGACAGCAGCCAGCCCCTCAGTTCCGACGCGGCCGACATCTACCGCTCGCTCGCCGACGCCAACACCGCCGCCTCCAGCGGCTTCCTCGTCGGCGGTCAGGGGACCAGGGCCTCCGACGACCGGTACGAGGAGGACCTGCGCACGGCCGCCGCCAAACTCGTCAAGGCCGCCGCCGGCTCCGATCCCGGCTCCCCCTCCGCCGAGACGATCACCAGGCTCAACCGCCTGCTGCTGGAGTACAAGGGCCTGGTGGAGCGCGCCCGCACCTACAACCGTCAGGGCTTCCCCGTCGGCGGCGCCTACCTCCGCTACGCCGACGAGACCATGCGCAAGGACATGCTCCCGGCGGCGGAGGACCTCCACCGGAGGGAGAACCAGCGCCTGCGCGCCGACTACGCCGACGCCACCGCCCGCCCGCGGGCCGCCCTCGCCCTCGGCGTCCTCGCCCTCGCGGCCCTGGCCTGGGCCCAGCACCGCACCTACCGGCGCACCAACCGCGTCCTGAACCCCGGCCTGGTCGCGGCGACGGCGGCGACGGCGGCGGCCCTGCTGTGGCTCGCCGCCGGTCACGGCGTCGCCCGCGCCGGCCTCGACGACTCGTACGACCACGCCGTCCGCTCCCTGGACGTCCTGCACGACGCCCGCGTCGCCTCCCTCAGGGCCCGCGGCAACGAGAACCTGACCCTCGTGGCCCGCGGCGCGGAGACGGTGAAGGTGGGCGGCGAGACCGTCGACGCGTACGACCACGAGTTCCGCAAGGACATGGACGCCCTCGGCAGGGGCCTGGCCCGGGCCCGGGAACTGGCCGACGACCAGGCCGGCGAACAGCCGGTCGCACGGGCCCTCGGCGATGTGACGGAGTGGCGGGAACGCCACGCGTCGGCCCGCGCGGAGGACGAGAACGGCAACTACCGGCAGGCCTTGGACAGGGTGATCGGCGCCGAGGGGACCACGGGCGAGTGCTTCGACAGCGTCGACGGCCGTCTCGCCCAGGCCCTGGAACACGAGGAGAACGAGTTCGAGCAGGCGGCCGGCGACGGCCGGGACGCGATGGCGGGGCTGCCGGCCGGCGTCGCCGCCCTCACCGTCCTGGGCGCGGCCGGCGCGGTGCTGGGCATCGGACGCAGGCTGTCGGAGTACCGGTGAGACCGGCGTACCGGAGGCGGGGATGCCGGTGAGAGGGGGCGTGACGATGCGTGCGCGGCGGCTGCGGGCCGGCCTCAGGGGCTGGGGCGGTGTGGGTGCGATGGCGGTCGTCTGCGCCCTGGCGGCGCTCCTCGCGCTGCTGCTGCCGGCGGCCCGCTCGCACCACGACGGCGGCACGGGCGGCCGGGGCGCCGCCCGGGGCGGCCAGGCCCGGGCCGGGGAGGAGTGCGCGGACCCGGAGAAGCAGACCCTGTCCCCGTCCGGCGCGGACGGCCCCACGATCGAGGCGATCAGGAACCGCGAGGGCGGGAAGCGCAAACTGGTCGTCGGCGTCGACCAGAACAGCTACCGCTGGGGCTACCGCGACCCCAACGGCGGCACCAGCGGGAAGCTGGAGGGCTTCGACATCGACCTGGTGCACCGGATCGCCGAGGACATCCTCGGCGACCCGGACGCGGTGCAGTTCAAGGCGATCCCCACCGACCAGCGCATCCCGGCGATCCGGCAGGGCCGGGTCGACATGGTCGTGCGCACGATGACGATCAGCTGCGACCGCCTGCGGGACGTCGCCTTCTCCGCACCGTACTTCCGGACGGGCCAGCAGGTCCTCGCCCCCAAGTCCTCGCCCGTCACGGGCTACGACGACACCCTCGCCGGCAAGAGGGTCTGCACGGCGGAGGGTTCCACGGCGAACGCCGTGCTGACCGCCGCCAGGAAGGCGAACGAGTTGCCCGCCTCCACCGACATCTCCACCACCGTCCCCAACCAGCTCGACTGCCTGGTGCGGCTGCAGCTCGGCCGGGTCGACGCGGTGGTCACCGACGGCGCGCTCGCGGCCAGCCAGGCCGCGCAGGACCCGACGGTCGAACTCAAGGGCGAGCCCTTCACCACCGATTTCTACGGTGTGGCGATGCACAGGGACGCCGACGACCTGGTCCGCCGGGTCAACCGGATCCTGGTGGACTACCACGAGGACACCGCGAACGGCTGGCAGAGGTCGTACGGCAGGTGGCTGTCGGCGACACTGGGCAGGGACCCGGCGGCCTCGAAACCGCCGACACCCCTTTACCTGCGCGAGAACTGACTATCCGTCAAGGACACCGCCGGGAAACACGACCGGGAACCAGCCGGGACCCGGCACCCGGTGGACCAGCCGACAACCCCCCGGAGAAGACCAGCCGACAACCCCGGAGAGGACCAGCCGACAGCCCCCGGAGAAGACCACCGGGCACCCTTTCGGAAGACCGCCGAACCGAATCCGCACCCACCCCCACACGACACAACACGCAGCGAGAGGTGATCGATGGGCGTCACGGGGCCCGCCGGGCCGGTGATGGACCGGGACGAGGTGGACCGTGCGCTGGCGCGGCTCGGCGCGGAGCACGAGGCGATCGAGACCTCGCTCCTCGCGCTGCAGGACCACGCGGGCCGCAGGCTCCTGGAGGGCGCCGAGCTCACGGGCGTCACCGAGGAACGCTGGGCGGCCGCGGAGGCGTCCATCACGCTGCTGTGGACGTACTTCGACGCCTACACGCAGACCCTGCGCACCGCCCGCCGGATCCGCGCCCGCCGCCGCTGGTCCAGCCACGAGGACCTGGTGGAGCTGACGGAGCTGCTGCGCGGCGAGTCCGTCACGGTGGCCGGCTCCGCGCACGCGGGCGCACCCGCCCTGAGCGCCGTCCCGGGCGGACTGAGCGAGCGTTTCTCGCTCACCGCCCTCGTCGACCGGATGAACGAGCTGTACGCGTCGTCGCTCGACGTGGTCGTCGCCGCCGACGCGGTCTGGTCGGCGCTGCCCGCCCGCATCGATCTGCTCGCCGCCGAGCTCCGGCGCACCCGCCGGCTCGCGCACTCCGTCGGCGTGCGCCCCGGCGAGCACCCGGCGGGCGACGACCTGGAGCGGATCACCTGCACGCTGACCCGGCTGCGCGAGCAGGTGGTGTCCGACCCGCTGGCGTTCTGGATCCCGGCCGAGGGCAGCGCGGCCCCGGGCGGCGGCAGGCCGGACACCACGGTGTACGACCGTGAGGCGCGCGCCCTGGAGGACGTGCGCCGGGAGATCGACGCCGTCCTCGCCGTCCGCAAGGACGCCGAGCAGCGGATCGTCCGGCTGCGGGACGTCCTCAACCGCGCGGACCGCACCCTGGCCGAGGCGCGGACCGCGCGCGGCGAGGTGCTGGCGAAGATCGCCGCGACGGAGGTGCCGGTGGTCAGCGGGCCGCCGACCGCGCTGCAGGAGCAGCTGGCGACGGCCGCCGAGTACCGCCGGCAGGCCCAGTGGCACCGCCTGTCGCCGCTCCTGGAGTCCCTGGAGCAGAAGGCGGAGGACGAGCTGATGCGCGCCCGCGAGTCGCTGACCGCGGTCACCGCGCCCCTGGCGATCCGCGCCGAACTGCGCGGCCGGCTCGACGCGTACCGGGCGAAGGTGGCCCGGCACGGTCTGGCGGAGGATCCCGAACTGGTCGAGAGGTACGAGAAGGCGCGGCGGATGCTGTGGAGCGCGCCCTGCGACCTGCGCGTCGCCGAACAGGCCGTGCTGCGCTACCAGCGGGCGGCGGCCGAGCTGCTGGGCCCCGCTCCGGGGGCGCCGGGACCGGGCGGCGGTCCCGGGGACCGCAGGGAGGCCGACGCGTGAGCGACGAGGGGGAGGCGGCCGCATGAGCCAGGCGGAGGGTCCCGCGCGGCACACCTGTCAGCGGCCCGGCTGCGCGGGGACGTACGAGGACGTGGGCGGCGGCGAGCTGTACTGCGACACCTGCGGTCTCGCCCCGGTCGTGTCGGCGCGGGGCCTGGCCGGCTCGGCGCCGACCGGCGTGGCGGGCGGCGGGGGCTCGGCGGGCAGCGGCGGTTCCCGTTCCGGCAGCCGCGGTGCGCGTACGTCGTCGCAGTCGTCGAGGTCGCGGCGTTCGGTGTCGGGACGGCTGTCGCGCTCGCGGTCGGGCCGGTCCGCGGGCCGCTCGGTGTCGGTGCGCAGCTCGGGTTCCGCCACCGGCTCCTCCGGCCGCGGCCGGCTCGGCGCCGGCCTGGTGGAGGTGCCCCCGGTCCCGCGGCCCGACCCGCGCGCGATGGTGCTGCGGGACCCGCGGGTGCCGGAGCGGAAGCGGTTCTGCTCGCGGTCGGACTGCGGGGCGCCGGTGGGCCGGGCCCGCGCGGGCCGCCCGGGCCGCACGGAGGGCTTCTGCACCAAGTGCGGGCACCCGTACTCGTTCGTGCCGAAGCTGAGGGCCGGCGACGTGGTGCACGGCCAGTACGAGGTGGCCGGCTGCCTGGCGCACGGCGGCCTGGGCTGGATCTACCTCGCCGTGGACCGGGCGGTCTCCGACCGCTGGGTGGTGCTCAAGGGCCTGCTGGACACCGGCGACCAGGACGCGATGGCCGCCGCGATCTCCGAGCGGCGCTTCCTCGCGGAGATCGAGCACGCCAACATCGTGCGGATCTACAACTTCGTCGAGCACCTCGACCAGCGCACCGGCTCCCTCGACGGCTACATCGTCATGGAGTACGTCGGCGGCAGGTCGCTGAAGGAGATCGCCGACGCCCGCCGCGCCCCGGACGGCCGGCGGGACCCGCTGCCGGTGGAGCAGGCGTGCGCGTACGGCATCGAGGCGCTGGAGGCGCTCGGTCACCTGCACAGCCGCAACCTGCTGTACTGCGACTTCAAGGTCGACAACGCCATCCAGACCGAGGACCAGCTCAAGCTGATCGACATGGGCGCGGTGCGCCGGATGGACGACGAGGAGTCGGCCGTCTACGGCACGATCGGCTACCAGGCGCCGGAGGTCGCCGGGGCCGGCCCGTCGGTGGCGAGCGACCTGTACACGGTCGGCCGGACGCTCGCGGTGCTGACCTTCGACTTCCAGGGCTACACCAACGTCTACGCCGACTCGCTGCCCGACCCCGACACCATCGAGGTGTTCCGCCGGTACGAGTCGTTCTACCGTCTGCTGGTCCGCGCCACCGATCCGGACCCGGCCCGCCGGTTCGCCTCCGCGCAGGAGATGAGCGAGCAGCTGACGGGCGTGCTGCGCGAGGTGGTGTCGCTCCGGACGGGCCGCGCCCGGCCCGCCCTGTCCACGCTGTTCGGGCCCGAACTGAGGGTGCCGGACACGGAGTTGTTCCCGGAACCGGACGGCGAGGTGTCGCGGCTGGGCGCGCGGACGGCGCCGCCGGGGCGGTGGCGCCGCAGGGCCGCCGTCGCCCCGCCGCCCCCCGCCGCGTCCCCGGCGCTCCCCGCGGGCGCCGGACGGCCGCACGCGCCCGCCGGCCCGCCGGGCCTGGTCCGGCCCGTCCCCGCCCCCGCGGCCGCGCTCGCCCTGCCCGTCCCGCACGTCGACCCGGCCGACCCGCACGCCGGTTTCCTCGCGGGCCTGCTGACGTCCGCGCCGGGGGAGCTGCTCGGGGCGCTGGCCGCCGTGCCGGCGCCGTCGACCGAGACCCGGCTGCGGCAGATCCGGGCCCTGCTGGAGAGCGGCGACCCGCCCGCCGCGCTGCGGGTCCTGGAGACGGTGGAGGCGCGGCAGCCCGACGACTGGCGGGTCGTGTGGTACCGGGGCGTGGCCGCGCTGGTCACCGGCGACCACGAGGGCGCGGCGCTCGCCTTCGACGCGGTCTACGACGCCTTCCCCGGCGAGATCGCCCCCAAGCTGGCGCTCGGGCTGTGCGCGGAGGTGCTGGGGCAGCTCGACAACGCCGCCGAGTACTACCGGCTGGTGTGGTCGACCGACCCGAGCCAGGTGAGCGCCGCGTTCGGGCTGGCCCGTGTCCGGCTGGCGACCGGGGACCGGCACGGTGCGGTGCGCACGCTGGAGTCGGTTCCGGAGTCGTCCGTCCACTGCACGGCCGCGCGGGTGGCGGCCGTGCGGGCCCGGCTGAGACAGCGCGCGGCCGCCGCGGCCGATCCCCTGTTCCTGGACGACCTGACCGCCGCCGCCCGGCAGGTCGAGGCGCTGGAGGCGTACGGTCTCGATCCGGCGCGCCGCGAGCAGTTGTCCGCCGAAGTCCTCGGCTGCGCCCTGGACTGGGTACTCTCCGGGGGCCGGGGTTCTGTCCCCTACGCCTCCGGGGGACGGACTCTGCTCGGCAGCGGACTGGACGAACGGGACCTGCGGTTCGGCCTGGAGCGTTCGTACCGCACGCTGGCCCGGCTGGCGCGGGGCGGCGAGGAGAGGATCGATCTGGTGGAACGTGCCAACCGTTACCGCCCTCGGACGTGGGTGTGATTGATGTCGCAGATGTCCCGGTTGTCCGCCTGCCCGAGCTGCGAGGAACCCCTCGAGTCGGGTGACCGTTTCTGCGGGGCGTGCGGATACGACCTGTCCGCCGTGCCCGCCCGGCCGGAGGACTGCCCGACGATCGCCCCGAACGGCTCGGTGCCCGCGCCGGCGGCGGGGCGTCCCGCCCCCGCGGCGCCGCCCGCCGGCGCGGGCGGCCTCCCTCTGCCGCCGCAGCCACCGTCGCCGCCGCCCCTGCCGCCGCAGCCGCCTCAGGCCCCGGCCCCGGAAGGCCCCGCGGCCCCCGAGGCCGCCGCCTCCGGTGTCCGCTTCGACCGTCCCGCGGAGCCCGACGAGTACCTCCTGCAGGCACCCGACCCGCGCGTGGCCGCCGACCTGGCGGCACCGGCCGCGGGCGCCCGGGTGTGCGTGGCCTGCCGCGCGGGCCGGGTCGACGGCGACGGCTACTGCGAGCACTGCGGGCACGCCCAGCCCCGCGAACGCGACCACCTGGAACAGGAGTCCGGCCCGGTCGCCGCGGTCAGCGACCGGGGTCTGCGCCACCACCGCAACGAGGACGCCTTCGCCGTCGGCCACACGGTCCTGCCCGACGGCTCCCCCGCGGCCGTGGCGGTCGTCTGCGACGGCGTGTCCTCCGCGACCCGCCCGGACGACGCCTCGCTCGCGGCGTCGAGGGCGGCGAGCGCGACGCTGCTCGCCGCTCTCCCGCGGGGCGTCCACCCGCAGCAGGCCATGCACGACGCGATCGTCGCCGCCGCGCGGGCCGTCGACGCGCTGGCGGACGAGCCCGCCACGGCCCGCGAGCACGCCCCGCACCAGAACGCCCCGGCCTGCACGCTGGTCGGCGCGGTGGTGACCAGCGGCCTGCTGGTCGTCGGCTGGGTCGGCGACAGCCGCGTCTACTGGATCCCGGTGGACCGGAGCGCGCCCCCGGCCCGGCTCACCGAGGACGACTCGTGGGCGGCGCAGATGGTCGCCGCGGGCCTGATGAGCGAGGCCGAGGCGTACGCCGACGAACGCGCCCACGCGATCACCGGCTGGCTCGGCGCGGACGCCTACGAACTGGAGCCGCACACCGCCTCCTTCGAGCCGGACCGGCCGGGTGTGGTGGTGGTGTGCACGGACGGCCTGTGGAACTACGCCGAGACGGCCGAGGAGATGGCCGGGGTCGTGCCCCTCGACGCCGCGGTGCGCCCGCTGCACAGCGCCCGGGTCCTGGTCGGCCACGCCCTGGACGGCGGGGGCCACGACAACGTAACAGTGGCCGTCCTGCCGTTCCCCGCCCCGCCGCAGGGGGCAGGATCGGCCTGAGGCCGCGTGCGGGGAGGCCTCGACGGACCGCAGGGGGCGGTCCGCAGGGGGGCCGTCCCGGCACCGGGCGGTCCGCGCCGTCGTCTCCTCACCTCGTGAGGACGCCAAGGGGGATCGATCGGGCATGGCCAATTTCTCGAAGCCGAACGTGCCGCAGTTCTCGGTGGACGTGTACCAGAACGAGTACCTGCCGGAGGGCGGCCGCGAGGTCGACGCCATCGTCACCGTGACCGCGACCGGGGGCGGCACGATCGGGGGCGCGGTCGCGGCGCCCCACCCGTACGCGCCGGGCCGGGGCCCGTCCGCCGCCGTGGCGGTCATGGTGGACTGCTCGGGGTCGATGGACCACCCGCCGGCCAAGATGCGCAACGCCCGCGACGCGACGGCCGCCGCGATCGACACCCTGCGCGACGGCGTGCACTTCGCGGTGATCGGCGGGACGCACGTGGCCCAGGAGGTCTACCCGGGCGGCGGCCGCCTCGCGGTCGCCGACGCCACCACCCGCGACCAGGCCAAGCGGGCCCTGCGCAGGCTCGGCGCGGGCGGCGGCACGGCCATCGGCACCTGGCTGAGGCTCGCCGACCGCCTGCTGTCCTCCGCGGACGTCGCCATCCGGCACGGCATCCTGCTCACCGACGGCCGCAACGAGCACGAGTCGCCCGGGGACCTGAAGGCCGCCCTCGACGCCTGCGCCGGGCGCTTCACCTGCGACGCCCGCGGCGTGGGCACCGACTGGGAAGTGAAAGAAGTCACAGGGATCGCCTCCGCCCTGCTCGGCACCGCCGACATCGTCGCCGACCCGGCCGGCCTCGCCGCGGACTTCACGCGGATGATGGAGACGGCGATGGGCAAGGAGGTAGCGGACGTCGCCCTGCGCCTGTGGACCCCCGTCGGCGCCACGGTGAAGTTCGTCAAGCAGGTCGCGCCCACCGTCGAGGACCTGACCGGCCGCCGCGCCGAGGCGGGCCCGCGCGTCGGCGACTACCCCACCGGTTCCTGGGGCGACGAGTCCCGTGACTACCACGTCCGCGTGGAGGTGCCGCCCGCGGACATCGGCCGGGAGATGCTGGCCGCCCGGGTCTCCCTGGTGATCCCGCAGCCCGGGGACGCCGCCCGCCCGGGCCCGGCCGAAAGCAGGGCGGGCAGCGCGCAGGACCTCGGCGCCCAGGGCCTGGTACGGGCCGTGTGGACCGACGACACGGCCGCCTCCACCTCGATCGACCCCCAGGTCGCCCACTACACCGGGCAGGCCGAACTGGCCCAGGCCATCCGGCAAGGACTCGATCTTCGCAAAGCGGGCGACATCGATGGAGCAACGGCCGAACTGGGCCGGGCCGTTCAGCTCGCCGGCGCCTCCGGAAACGCGGATACTGCGAAACTGCTTGCGAAGGTGGTGGACGTGGTCGACGCCGCGACAGGTACTGTGCGACTGAAGGCGAAGGTCGAGGAGGCCGACGAGATGACGCTGGAGACCCGGTCGACGAAGACCGTTCGTGTAAAGAAGTGACCTGAGCACGACCCGCACGACCCACCGCACAACACTCTGACGAACAGCGAGCCTGACCCCTTGGGGTTGGAGAAATCCGGCCGGACCGGCCGGAAAAGGAAAGGGGGAAGCGCCGACATGCCGACCTGCCCGAACGGACACCAGTCGGGTTCCGACGACTGGTGCGAGGTCTGCGGTCACCGCATGGCCGGTGCCGTGCCGCCGCCCCCGCCCCCGCCGCCCCCCGTCGGCGGATACGGCTTCCCGCCGCCCGGCGGCTCCGGCGGTCCCGGCGGCTCCGGCGGTCCCGGCGGTCCCGGCGGGCGCCCGCATCCGTCCGCCGCTCCGGAGCCGGAGCTGTGTCCGCAGTGCCGCACGCCGCGCGAGGGCGGCGCGCCGTTCTGCGAGGAGTGCCGGTGGAACTTCCTGACCAACACGGCGACCTCGTACACCCCGGCCGCCCCGCGCCCGCCCGCGCCCGGTCCGGGCGCCCGCTTCCCGCAGCCGCCCGGACCGTCGTACGGCGGTGACGCGTACGAGTACCAGAGCTCGCGCCCGTCGCAGGTGAACCGGCCCGCCGAACCGATTCCGCCGAACCCGTCCTTCGGCGGCGGACCGTCCGGCCCGCCGAGCCCGCCCGGCTTCGGCGCCGCCCCCTCGCGGCCGGTTCCGCCGCCGCCCGGCCCCACCCCGCCCGGTCCCGGCGCGCCGGGGGGCGCCCCGCAGGCGTTCCGGCAGTCCGGCCCGCCGGCTCCGCCCGCGTTCCCGCAGGAGACGAACCGGCCGCAGCCGGGCGGCCCGTCCTTCGGCGGCGACGACGACTGGGTGATCTCCCCGCCGTCGGCGGGCCCCGGCGGCCCCGGCGGCCGGCCGGAGGGCTACGGTCCTCCGCAGTCCGGCGGAACCCAGGCCCCGCCTCCGCCTCCGCCCGCCCCCGGCTTCCCGCAGTCGCCGCAGCAGCCCCAGCAGCCCCAGACGCCGCAGCGGCCCGCGACCTGGACGGCGACCATCGGCCCGGACCGCGAGTACTTCATGGCGATGATGCAGCGCTCCGGCCCGGAGGCCGCGGGCCTGAACCTGCCCGCGTACTCACCGGAGCAGCAGCGCACCCTCACGGGCAACCAGGTCACGATCGGGCGCCGCCGGCACTCCACCGGCGACACCCCCGACATCGACCTGTCGGTGCCGCCGGAGGACCCGGGCGTCTCGCACCAGCACGCGGTGCTGGTCCAGCAGCCGGACGGCGGCTGGGCGATCGTCGACCAGAACTCGACGAACGGCACCACGGTCAACGGCTCGGAGGAGCCGATCCAGCCGTTCGTGCCGGTGCCGCTGCAGGACGGGGACCGGGTGCACGTCGGCGCCTGGACCACGATCACGATCCGCCGGGGCTGAGGCCGGAGCGGGATCAGGACGGCAGGGGCCAGGCGTACGGCCCCTCCGGATCGTCCAGCCACGCCCACTCGCGCCCGTCGCTGACGGTGATGCCGTACCGCTCGCGTCCGGGCATGCCCTCGCGCTCCCACAGCGCGTACGCCTCCTCGGGGTCGAGGCGGCCGCGGGTCAGGGCCAGCAGGAACCGGAACAGCTCGTGCTGCCTGGCCCGCTGCGGCACCCCGCCCAGCGGCACCGGCCCGGCCGCGGGACCGC
Source organism: Streptomyces glaucus (assembly GCF_039533365.1). Classification (NCBI taxonomy): domain Bacteria; kingdom Bacillati; phylum Actinomycetota; class Actinomycetes; order Kitasatosporales; family Streptomycetaceae; genus Streptomyces; species Streptomyces glaucus. The sequence continues at coordinate 295,362 of NZ_BAAATK010000001.1, read as the reverse complement.
CCTGGCCGCGCAGCGGCACGAAGTAGGCGGGCGTGTCCAGGAACCGCCCCTCGGCGTGCCCGGCGTCGCGCACCTCCAGGACGACCAGGCCGGTGGCGAGCGGGGTGAGGATCCGGCCGCCGGGGCGGGTCTGGGCGAGCCAGGCGGGCGGGATCGAGGGCAGGGCGCAGGTCGCGATGATCCGGTCGAAGGGGGCGCGTTGCGGCACGCCGCGCGCCCCGTCCCCGGTGACGACGACCGGGTGGTACCCGGCGGCGGCCAGGTGCCGGCGGGCCGACTCGGTGATCTCCGGATCCAGGTCGATGGTGGTGACCAGGTCGTCGTCGCCGAGCCGGTGGGCGAGCAGGGCCGCGTTGTAGCCGCTGCCGGCGCCGATCTCCAGGACCCGGTCGCCGTCCTCGACCCCCAGCTCGGCCAGCATCGTCGCCATCAGCGAGGGCTGACTGGAGGAGGAGACCAGCTCGCCGTCGCGCAGCCGGGTGGCCAGCGGGGCGTCGGCGTAGGCGCCGCGCAGCCAGCGCTCGCGGGCCACCGGGTCGGGGTGCTCGCCCCAGCGGCGTTCGTAGCCGCCGAGGACGCCGACGTAGTAGTACGGCACGAAGAGGTGGCGCGGGACCGCCGCGAAGGACTCCCGCCACACCGGGTCGGCCGCCCAGGCCCCGCTCAGCTCGATCTCCCGCACCAGCGCGGCACGCGCCGCCGCGGCCGCCTCGTCGAGACCGCCGCCGTCGCCTTCGTCACCTTTGCCGTCCTTGTACAGGAAGCGCCCGCCCATGGGTCCAGGGTGCTGCGGCCGGGGCCGCGAGGCGAGTACCCCGGCCCGCGGGAGCCGGGTCGTACGTCCCGAGTCCTCCGTCCCCCGGTCTGAGACCATGGAGGGCGTACTGCGTTTCCCGGGGACCATCCCCGGGCCCCCGGCCGAACAGCCTCGGGGCGGACCGGCATGAGATTGGTGAGGCAGACCCACGTGACGGAGATTCGGCGCGGCACGCTTCAGGAGCAGTCCTTCTACGAGCAGGTCGGCGGGGAGGAGACCTTCCGCCGGCTCGTGCACCGCTTCTACCAGGGCGTCGCCGAGGACCCGCTCCTGCGGCCCATGTACCCGGAGGAGGACCTGGGACCGGCGGAGGAGCGGCTGACGCTGTTCCTGATCCAGTACTGGGGCGGCCCGACCACGTACAGCGCCAACCGCGGCCACCCCCGGCTGCGCATGCGCCACGCCCCGTTCCAGGTCGACCGGGCGGCGCACGACGCCTGGCTGAAGCACATGCGGGTCGCCGTCGACGAGCTCGGCCTGTCCGAGGAGCACGAGCGGACCCTGTGGAACTACCTGACGTACGCGGCGGCCTCGATGGTGAACACCCCGGGCTGACGGCCCGTTCGGACCCCCTCGGCATCGGTCCGCCGCCGGCGGCGTCGCCCGCGCTCGCCCCGCCGTACCGGACCGCGCGGGCCGTCCCCGGCACCCGCCGGGCGCACCCGGCCCCCGGGCACGCGCGCCCACTGGCGCCGGAACCGGAACGGGCCCCTCACCGGGCGGCCGGACGGCAGCCGGAACGACGGGGGAAGGAACCCGGCCGACGGGGCGCGGACGACAGGGGAGAAACCGGCCGACGAGGTGAGAACGACAGGCGGAGGAGCCGGCCGACGCGGCGCGGACGACAGGCGGAGGAGCCGGCCGACGGGGCCGGGCGGAGCCGGGCGGGGCTCAGCGCACGCTGAGCCCCAGCGCTCCGACGCCGCCCTGCCGGACCGCCACCGACCCGTACGGCGTGCGCAGCCGCAGCCACGCCCCCGAGGAGAACAGCCCGATCTCCCGCTCACCGGGCCGCAGGAACCCCAGCGACTGCGCCGCGTGCACGGCCCGCACCGGAAGCCGGGCTTCCCCGACCGTCCGGGACCAGATCTCCCGGCCGATCCGGTCCAGCTCGGCCCGCGTACGCCCCTCGGGCGGCAGTTCCTGCGTCCGGGACCGGAACTCGCCGACCGCGGCGGCGACGAGCGCCCGCAGCGCGTCCGGCGCCGGCAGCCCCGGCTCGGCCCGCCAGCCGCCCCGCGGCGGCAGCAGGCCCGCCCACGGCGGGCCGGTCACCGAGGCCGGCACGGCCGCGGTGACCGCCGCCTCGTCCACCGTCTCCAGCAGTTCCCCGGCGGACACGGTCACGTCCAGCGTGACGTCGAGCCCGTTCTCGTACGGCTTCGCCAGCCGTACCGCGCGGATCGCCAGCACCTCGAAGGACGGCGGCCGCCCGAAGACGGCGAGCGCCGTGCCGGCCGCCTGCAGGCGCACCGCGGCCGAACGGTCGTAGTGGAGCAGCCGGGAGAGGAAGGCCGCGAGATCCGCCGCCTCCCCCTCGTCGGCGAGGTGGAGCACCGTCATGCGGCGACGGCCCCCTGCTCCGAGGCGTCGTCCATGTACTCCTTGAGGAACGCGCGTTCCTCGTCGGTGATCCGGCGCGGCCGCTGCTGCTCGAAGTCGAACGGCACGATGACGGTCTTCGCGCGGACGTAGATCCGGTCGTCGTCCTTCACCTCGTAGGCGAGGGTGAAGGACGCCGCCCGGATCTCCGTGACCCACAGTTCGATGTCCACGGGCGCGTGCCGGTGGACCAGCTGCCGCTTGTAGTCGATCTCGTGGCGCGCCACCACGGACCCCTGCTGGAAGTCCTTGTCCGGGCGGAACAGGAAGTCGATACGGGCCTCCTCCAGGTAGCGGAGGAACACCACGTTGTTGACGTGGCCGTACGCGTCCATGTCCGCCCAGCGCAGCGGGCAGCGGTAGAGGTGCCGCAAGATCAGCCCCGGGTCAGCTTCTTGTAGGTGGCGCGGTGCGGACGCGCCGCGTCCGGGCCGAGCCGCTCGATCTTGTTCTTCTCGTACGACTCGAAGTTGCCCTCGAACCAGAACCACTTGGAGTCGCCCTCGTAGGCGAGGATGTGCGTGGCGACGCGGTCCAGGAACCACCGGTCGTGGGAGACGACCACGGCGCAGCCGGGGAACTCCAGCAGCGCGTTCTCCAGGCTGGAGAGGGTCTCGACGTCGAGGTCGTTGGTCGGCTCGTCGAGCAGCAGCAGGTTGCCGCCCTGCTTCAGGGTCAGCGCCAGGTTCAGCCGGTTGCGCTCACCGCCGGAGAGCACGCCCGCCGGCTTCTGCTGGTCCGGACCCTTGAACCCGAAGGCCGACACGTACGCCCGGGACGGCATCTCGACCTGGCCGACGTTGATGTAGTCGAGCCCGTCGGAGACGACCTCCCACAGCGTCTTCTTCGGGTCGATGTTCTCGCGGCTCTGGTCGACGTAGGAGATCTTGACCGTGTCGCCGACCTTGATGGTGCCGGAGTCCGGGGTCTCCAGGCCCTGGATCATCTTGAACAGCGTGGTCTTGCCCGCGCCGTTCGGACCGATGACGCCGACGATGCCGTTGCGCGGCAGCGTGAACGACAGATCGTCGATCAGCACCTTCTCGCCGAAGGCCTTGTGGAGGTTCTCCACCTCGACGACCACGTTGCCCAGCCGCGGCCCCGGCGGGATCTGGATCTCCTCGAAGTCCAGCTTCCGCATCTTGTCGGCCTCGGCGGCCATCTCCTCGTAGCGGGCCAGACGCGCCTTGGACTTGGCCTGCCGCCCCTTGGCGTTGGACCGCACCCACTCCAGCTCTTCCTTGAGCCGCTTCTGCCGCTTGGCGTCCTTCTGGCCCTCGACCTTCAGACGGGCGGCCTTGGTCTCCAGGTACTTGGAGTAGTTGCCCTCGTAGCCGTGCAGCCGGCCGCGGTCGACCTCGCAGATCCAGCCGGCGACGTTGTCGAGGAAGTACCGGTCGTGGGTGACGGCCACGACGGTGCCGGGGTACTTGGCCAGGTGCTGCTCCAGCCAGTTCACCGACTCGGCGTCGAGGTGGTTGGTGGGCTCGTCGAGCAGCAGCAGGTCGGGCTGCTCCAGGAGCAGCTTGCACAGCGCGACGCGGCGGCGCTCACCACCGGAGAGGTTGGTGACGGGCCAGTCGCCGGGCGGGCAGCCGAGGGCGTCCATGGCCTGCTCCAGCTGGGCGTCGAGGTCCCAGGCCTCGGCGTGGTCCAGCTCCTCCTGGAGCTTGCCCATCTCCTCCAGCAGGGCGTCCGAGTAGTCGGTCGCCATCAGCTCGGCGATCTCGTTGAACCGGTCGAGCTTGCCCTTGATCTCGGCGACACCCTCCTGCACGTTCTCCAGGACGGTCTTCTCCTCGTTCAGCGGCGGCTCCTGCAGCAGGATGCCGACGCTGTAGCCGGGGGACAGGAAGGCGTCGCCGTTGGACGGCTGCTCCAGCCCGGCCATGATCTTGAGGACGGTGGACTTACCGGCACCGTTCGGACCGACGACGCCGATCTTGGCACCCGGCAGGAAGTTCAGGGTGACGTCGTCGAGAATCACCTTGTCGCCGTGCGCCTTGCGCGCCTTGCGCATGGTGTAAATGAACTCAGCCAAGAGAAACCGTCCGGCAGCTTGAAATCTGGCAGTGGGCAGATACACCCCATCTTGCCGTACGGCCACCCCTGGGCGGAAACGCGTGCGGTCGGTGGGCTCTGACCTGGGGATTCGTGGTTGAGGCCGGGACTCGTTCGTCACCGCCGGTCATCGACGGTCGGCCTCGGGCGCCCTCGCACGGCCCGGAGACGGCCCAGAGACGATCATTCGGCAGCCCGCACCGGAGGGAGCTCCGCCACTACCACGCGTGATCGCAGGGATGACCACCGTCGCCGCTCGAGGACGCCGCCGCACTCAGCGGACTGCCGTAGCCCGCACTCGAAAGACGTGCGCCTACCGGTTGACCGGGATCTCGTAGACGATCTCGCAGCGGGCCGCGGGCACCACGATGTCCGCCGTCTCCACGGGCCGCCCGTCGTCGCTGTAGTACGTCCGCCGGATGTGCGTGACGAGCGCCGCCTTCTGGATGCCCGGAAGCGAGGCCTCTTCGGCGGCCGCCTGTCGCGGCTCCGGCTCCGGCGTGCGGCCCTCCTTCAGGGAGGACGACGAGAGTGCCGGCGGTGAGGTCGTACGGCTCCCAGCTCGTCGACAGTTGCACCGGCCTGCCGCCGGCCAGGAACTCGTACGTCGTCCTGACACACGGGTCACCCTCGGCGATGCCCAGCCGGGCCGCGATGCCGGCCGGGGCCGGCACCTTGGCGTCGGTCCCGCTCTCCCAGTCGCCTTGCTTGCCCACGGCCTTCATGTCCGCACGGAAGGGCGGCCCGTCGGGCTGCTCGCGCGCCGACGACCGGACGATCCGCACCCGCTGCCGGGGTTCGGCGACATACGTGAGCGACAGGAGCTGACCAGCGTGTCCAACCGTATCCGCCGTGCCGTGGCTCTCACCAGAGCACGGCATCTCCCCAAGGGCAGGCACCGCCACACCTCAAGGCTCTCCCGGCCGCCGATCACCCCCACTGGCTCGGCATCCGTCGACGAGCCGACAGACGTTCTGCCGCGAGTCGTCGACAAGGCAAGTCACCCGCACTCGTCCAGGGGCGAGGAAGTTGCACTCGTCCGTACGTACCGGTGCATGAAGAGCGTGCCCGACGGCACCCGACGGCCGTCGTTGCTCCCTGCCTGCCGACCGACACCTGGTCGGCTCTCCTGGGGGTTCACTGATGTCCTCGCGGCGGCAGACTCTTGGCCCGGACACTTCAGCCACCTCGTACCGCTCGGCTGCTTGCCAGATCGGCACGCACCACGCCTGCGTGGAGTCCACTCCGGATTTGGCGCCGGTCGACCTCCCCTCGATCTACGAGGCTTGCGGTTGCCTGTGCCACTCGGTATCCGACCAGTCAGAGCTCGGAGGTGACGACACAGGATGAGCTGGGACTTCTCCATGGGTGGGGCCGGACGGCAAACCGTGCTACCTGAGCACCGACGACCAAGGCGGCTGCGTGTCCCGTCTGGCGGACCACATCGAGGCGTTCCAGCTCGGGACGGCATCCCGACTGCTGGAGCATGCACGTCGGATACTCGACAACAACACCAAAGATTTAAAGGGCTTGCACCTTCTTGCCGCCCAGTTGACCAGCGCTTTGCGGGATGTGCTGCGTGCAGCGAAGAGCCGCGGAGGCAGGCCAGCTGCCCCTGGGCACCCGTGAGGGGTCTGAGCAGCAACCATGTGTAGTACGGCAGGGAGCCTCGGAGCCGGTCCGGGACTCCCTGTTCCCGTCCGGCGTGCACTTGGCACGCCCGCGGTAAGGCTGAGCTTGTGGCCACTGCTTTAGGAGTTCGATCAACAGGTGCCGCTGCATGCCCCGGTGAAGGGTGCGGTGACACGGCGGACCGTTGAGGGCCGTGGTCGTGCACCGTCGTTGATGTCAGGTGCGGATGTCGGACAGGCTTGGGCAGGACGCTCACCGCGCGGTGATCATGCCCATCCTGCTTGGAGTCGGGGACTTCCCGAGCGAGATCAACCTGCTGCCCGAGCGGCAGGGTGCGGAAGCCGGCCATCTGGATGCCGGTGCAACAGCCGAAGCAGATGCCGGGGGCCTCAGAGGAGTCGAGCGCTCTCCACCTTTCCTCGCCGCTCCACTCGTGGACGATCACAGTCACCATGGGGGGACCCTGCGGGCTCCGTATGTGACGACGGGCTGTCGACGCTTGCCGACACTTAAGGAGAACCTTAAGGTCGGTATCGGTGTCGAAGGGAGTCCTCTTGAGCTGGGCGATCAAGGTCACCGATGAGTACGCGGAGTGGTTCAGGCTTCTGATCAAGGAGGATCTGAGCTCGGCCTCTCAAGTCGCGCAGGCTGTGGCTGCCCTGCGCGAAGCGGGACCGGCCTTGGGACGCCCTCTCGTGGACCGGTTGAAGGGCTCGGAGCTGCATCATTTGAAAGAGCTGAGGCCGGGATCGGGCGGGCGTACTGAAATCCGAATCATCTTCGCTTTTGATCCGACACGCTCGGCCCTGCTGCTCCTGGGTGGTGACAAGGCCGGAAACTGGGATCGCTGGTACCGCGACCACATTCCACTGGCCGAGCAGCTCTACCACGATTACGTCGGCGACGAGGACTGAGGGAGTAGTCATGCCCAAGAAGGCTGCGCAGGACTGGGAAACTCTGGAGCAGGAGCTGTACGCGGCTGGTGTGGAGCCCGCCGAGGTGGAGGCAGGTTCTCGCCGGCTTCTCGCCGAGGCGCGTGGCCACCAGCTCGCCGAGGCGCGCAAGCAGTCAGGGCTGACCCAGCGGGACGTGGCGACTCGGATGGGAGTCAGCGTCGCCCGGATCTCCCAGATCGAACACGGTGAGGGGGCCACTCTGGATGTCATCGCCCGCTACGTGGAGGCGCTCGGGGGAAGGCTCGATCTGGTCGCGGACTTCGGCGACCACACCCTACGCATGCCGGCCAGTGGCCATCAGGGCAGTGCGGCGGCGTAGTCGTCTCCGGGCGGCGGGTCTGGCGCGACCGTGAGCGCCCGGAGTCGGGACGGTCAGGGGTTTCTCCCGGGCTGCTCTTGCTCTGCCCCGTACCGGGCCGGGCGAGGGGCTCGGTGCCTGGGCACGACAAAGGGCCAGCCTGAGAGGAAACCTTTCCTGAGCCGGCCCTTTTCCTGTGCCCTCGGCAGGATTCGAACCTGCGACACCCGCTTTAGAAGTTCGATCCGAGCGCGGTTCGGAGCTGTCGTCGACTGGTACGACGGTTGGGCAGGGGCGCTTGCGTACGCTCCCGTCCAGCGTCGTGGATGTCAGAAGCCTTCTGATCCGTAGCTGTACGGAGACCGGTCGGGGACGGTCATACCGGTTGCTCGGGAGTGTCTGAGGGAGGTTGAGGGTCGGGGGCGGTGGCTGGAGTTGCTGTATCCGGTTGCTGTACAGCTGCCGCAGCCTCACGGGCGCGGGTGAGGCTGTTGCGGGCTCTGAGGGTGGCGGGGTGGTCGGGGCCCAGGAGCCGCTCCCGATCGGCCAGGACCCGCTCGCGCAGATCGAGGGCTTCCTGGACCCGCCCGGCAGCACCGTAGGAGACGGCGAGGTTGTGGCGGGCAGTGAGGGTGTCGGGGTGGTCGGGGCCCAGGACCCGCTCGCAGTCGGCCAGGACCCGCTCGCGCAGATCGAGGGCGTCCTGGACCCGCCCGGCAGCACCGTAGGAGACGGCGAGGTTGTGGCGGGCTCTGAGGGTGTCGGGGTGGTCGGGGCCCAGGACCCGCTCCCGGTCGGCCAGGACCCGCTCACCGAGGTCGAGGGCGTCGTGAATGCACCCGGCATCGCTGTAGGAGGCGGCGAGGTTGTTACGGGCTTTAAGGGTGTCGGGGTGGTCAGGGCCCAGGACCCGCTCCCGATCGGCCAGGACCCGCTCGCGCAGATCGAGGGCGTCCTGGACCCGCCCGGCATCGCCGTAGGAGGTGGCGAGGTTGTGGCGGGCAGTGAGGGTGTCGGGATGGTCGAGACCCAGGACCCGCTCCCGATCGGCCAGGACCCGCTCACCGAGGTCGAGGGCTTCCTGGGCCCGCCCGGCAACACTGTAGGAAGCGGCGAGGTTGTGGCGGGCACTGAGGGTGTCGGGATGGTCGGGACCCAGGACCCGCTCCCGGTCGGCCAGGACCCGCTCGCGCAGGTCGAGGGCGTCCTGGACGCGCCCGGCAGCACTGTAGGAGACGGCGAGGTTGTGGCGGGCACTGAGGGTGTCGGGGTGGTCGGGGCCGTGAATGCGGCTGCTGAGGCGGAGGACGGTTTCGTCGTACTCGATCGCCTGGTGGTACAGGCCCGCTTCGATGAGGCCGCTGCTGACCTTGTAGATGCATGGGTGGATGGTGGGCTGCCACAGGGCCGGGCGGGTGAGCTGGTCGAGGTGGACCACGTTGGCGCGCAGCAGGGCGGCCAGTTCCCGGTTTTCGTGGTCGTGGCGGGGCCACAGGCGGGTGAGGGCGTCGGCGGCGGTGCGGGCGGTGGCGGGCAGTAGGCCGGTTGGGATGGTTTCCCGGACGGCGCGGGCGGTCAGGGCGTGCATGCGCAGGGGGGCGGTGGCGGTGTCCTGGGTGATCAGGGCGTAGGTGCGCAGGTGTTCCAGGGCGTTGTGTACTTCCGTTTCGGTGACGGGCGGGTGGTGTTTGCGCAGCCGGCGGCGCTGTGGGGGGCGTGCGGTGCGCAGGTGGTCCAGGGCTTGGGGTGTGGTCCATGCGGTGGCGGGGTGGCCGAGGGGGTCCATGAGGGAGGCGAGGTGGAGCAGGGGCCGGGCCAGGTGGCTGGTGTCGGCTTCCTCGACGGCGTCGAGGGAGAGCAGCAGGGAGGCGGTGACGGGCCGGCCGTAGCCTTCGGTGTCCGCGCTCGCCGGCAGCAGCTCGCCCAGCCGGCTGCCGGTGTCGCGCAGCAGGGCGAGGTAGTCGGCCATCGTGCACCGCTTGTTGATCAGGTACGCGGCGGCGTGGCCGAGCGCGAGAGGGAGGTGGCCGAGTTCGGCCGCTATCTCGTCCGCCCGGTCGGGGTCGTGCAGGTGGGCGTGGCTGGCATCGGTGAGCCGACGCTTCAGATAGGCGCGGGCCTCGGCATCGGTGTAGAGGCCGATCCGGACCAGGGCGCGGCCCTGGCCGCTGAGCTGGGCGTCCTCACGGCGGCTGGTGGCCAGGACCCAGCCGCGGCCGCTCCCGCTGTCGGGCCACCACTGCCGGACGGCAACCGGGTCGCTGATGTCGTCCAGCACCACCAGCCACCGCCGCCCGGTCGCCGCAAGCCACCGCAGAAACCGCCGCGCCGCCTCGTCCTCGTCGTCCGGGACCGCTCCGGGAAGCTGCAACCGGCCGGCCGCTTCCGCATACGCGCTGATGACCTGATCAATGCTGGTGGCGCGCACCCACACCAGCACGTCCAGCCCGGCCTCACCGGAACGCTCCTGATCCCGCAGCTCCCGCGCCAGCGACGCCGCGAGCTGGCTCTTGCCCACCCCGCCAAGGCCGGACAGCACCACATCACGGCCCTCGCCACGAGCCGCCTTCACCTTCTTGCGCACCTGGGTACGCGGCTGGAAAGCCGCGGCCGGACGCGGCACATCCCCCACCCACACCGGCCACTCGGCCGACGAACCCCGCACCGGCGCGGGATACACATGCATATCCCCCGCCACCTGCATCACATCCCCGTGGGCCCGCGCCGTCTGCCGCGTACGCCGCTGACCCGAGCCAGCCGACACCATCCCCGCCCCCTTGCCTCAAACCCGGTCCCCGCCGACCTGATCGATGTCCCCCGCACCCTCGGAACGGGCCTTTTGCCGCACGTCCTCCCGCACCGCGCCACCCGGCACCCGGGCCCCTGCGCCCTGGCTGCCGCCCGTCTGCCGAATGCGGCCCCCGCCGCGGGCGTACTGCCGCACCCGGCGCGTCCCGGCCCCGCCGGCCTGCGACGCCCACCAGCCCAGAGCCGCCAGCACCCCCGCCGCCACCACACCCGCCACCGGACCGATCACATCCCACGGATCATCACCCCCCTCGGCCAGCACCGCCCACGGCACCGCCACCCCGGCGAACGCCAGCGCCGAACCCACCACCGCCACCAGCCACCGCACAGCAGCCCGCACAACCCACCCCCGAGAAAGATCCGCCATGAGCCTCCGGACCGACCATGCTGGCACGCACAGCCCCCCGCCCACCGTACGAACCCACAAACCCCGGCCAACACGCGACACCACGTCACCCCGAGCGGCGAAGCATCAAAAGACGAGTGACGACCCGTCTTCTTGCCCCAGGTCTTGTCGGGGATCTTGATGACCTGCGTTTTTCCTGCTCAGGGACAGTGGTCCCATGCGCCTGGTGGTCGTCGTCGGCCGTCATCGACCACTGTCGAGCGACCCCGGACGGCCCAGGGACGGCCCAGCTCCGCCGCACTCGGCTGATGGCCAGCGCCCTCGATGCGCCCGGTCCGAACCTCAGCCGACGACAGCCCGTCACGACGGCGGATGCGCCGACCGACCACGCACGCGTGTGCCTCGCTGCACCCTCGCCGGCCTCAGCCACGCTGCCTGTTTCGACGGCCAGCGCCCGACGGCGGCAACCGGCCGAGCCCTCAGCTTGGGAAGCTCGGTTTCCTTGACGGCGGTTGCTGCGCTGACCTGCGGCGAAGCGGCGGGAAGGCCAGCCTGGTCGCTGCCCAGCGAGCGATCCAGGGTGCTGATCACTCGGCCCAGCCGCTCGCTGGCCTTCGTAGGGGGTGGGGCCCCGCCAAGGCGTCGGCGTGTCGCTTCGCCGGCTCCGCGTGCAAGGATCACCTCGTGGTCATGTGCGAGTACTTTTCGGCCTCCGACGACGATGCCGCCGTCCGAGTGCTGGACCAGCCCGGTGGCCCTCACCGGTCTGCGTTTGATGTGGTCCCGCTCAAAGGGTTCGATCCGGTGGTGGTGATGGCTCGCCTGGAAGCGATCCTCACCGGGTGCACTTACGAGGAGGCCTCGGAGCGGCCTCGCTCTGGACAGGTGCTGTCGTCCCCGGAAGCCGAGAGCGCGTTCGTCCTCAGCGTTTCCGACAGTCTGCAGGAGGCGCTGGCGTCGGCCTCGCACACATCCCTGATCGACGCCGCTGGGCGGTGGGCCGAAACCGATGAACTGCGGCAGTCCGGAGTCGCCCCTGAGACCGCGCTGGAAGCACTGGTCCAACTTGGCGGGCTGGCCGACCGGGCGCGGTCGGCAGGGTTCCGGTTGTTCTGCTGGTGGGCGCTCTGAGATTCGCGGGCCGCAGCGTTTGTGGCACGACTCGCACTGCCGGCGGGCATGAGGAAGCCCACGGTTCTGACCAGTTCAGATGCCGTGGGCTTCTGTCGGTGTCGGTCGGCGTTGGGCGGCCCGGTGGCGGATCCGCTCGCTCAAGAAGCCGGGTCGCCACCGCAGCTGTTCGCGGTAGAGCCAGGTGAAGGTGGGGTCCGGCTCGAGGTGCGCGTCTCCCCGACGGATCACGTGGATGCCGCTCTCCGGGTCGGCGGCGCAGGAGAGGCACACCACCAGCTTCGTGGAGGCGTCCGGCGCCTCGAAGGTCTCGTGCAGCTCCTCGTACTCCTCGGTCGTGTACTCGTCGCCCAGGGGAAAGCGGCCTTCCCGCGGCTCCGCCCCATGACTCAGGATGCGGCGGCGGGTAGCGGAAGAGCGCCTGGTCGTTGATGAGGGCGTACGCGCAGCCGCGTACGTCCGCCGGGAACGGATCTGCCGGGCTGTCCGGCGCAGACCGTGGTGGCCCGGCTCACCGCCGAGCAGGGGCCGGTGGCGCCCGGTCCGCCCGTGGTCGGGACGAGCTGCGGTTTCTTCGGCCCGCCGGACGCCAGGGACCCCGACGCCCTGGTGGTCACCGCGCTGCTGCCGCCGGCGAACTGGCGGCCACGCCCGCGACGGTCCTGGTCATGCGTCCGGGCAGCGCCCGGACCCGGCCGAAGCCGCCGTTCGGTGACACCGGAACCGGCGGTGCGGACGCGGCCGGCTCCGGCCGTGTGGCCCGGATGCGCGGCGTGACGGGCGCGGGCTTCGAGGTGCACGCGGGGCGGGACGTCCTGCTGGACACCGCCCGGGCCTTCGTCCGGGCGCGGGTGGCGCCCCACCCGGCCGGGGAGACCCTGGCCGGGTGCGTGCGGAACTGCGCCGGGCGGGTGAGGAGCCGTTCAGGGACGCGGAAGTGGCGGACGCCCGGAAGTTCTGCGCGGCCCAGGCGCCGGGTGCGTTCGACTCCCCGGCCGCCCAGGCCGATCTGCTGCGCCGGCCGACGGCCTCGGGGCGCGACCCGCTGGGGTTGCCGCGCCCTCCGCGGCTGCTGCACGAGGTGCCCGGCGAGACCGTGGCCCGGGCGGGCCGTGCGCTGTTCGCCGCCGCCATGGACACGGTCCTGCTCGGCGCCGACGCCCCGGGCGAGTTCACGAAGCCGGGGGTGCTCCCCGGAGCACGGGCGGGGGCGTCCGCTCGGCGGTGACGTCGAAGTATCACGCGACGAGGGCCGTGCCGTGCGGCCCTGCACCGCCCCGCTGTACGACCCCGGTGTGCCGCCGAGGAGCACACCGGGGTCGTACGGTCTCCCCTCCCCCGCGGCCACCGGGTCGCGCGGGAGTCCGGCTACTGCTGCGCCGGGTCGGCGAGTGCCGCGATGCGCCGCAGCTCTGCCAGGTGTCCGGCGAGAGCGGCGCGGCCCGCGTCGGTGAGGGCGAGCCAGGTGTGGGTCCGGGAGTTCATGGGCGCCTTCCTGACGGTGGCGTAGCCGGCCGTCTGCAGCACTTTCATCTGTTTGCTCAGGACGGAGTCGCTCACCCCCAGGGCGTCGCGCACCGCCGAGAACTCCATGGATTCCACCGCGGCGAGCATGGCGCAGATCCGCAGCCGGTGCGTCGGGTGGATCACCTCGTCGAGACCGGACGCGGTCATGGCCGGCGCAGGAGGTCGTGGCGCAGGGCGTCGTCGTTGCGCCTGCTGACGTGGATGGTGAAGGCCAGAGCCGCGAGGCCCGCCACCGACATGGCGCCCGGCAGGGCCGCGGCCAGCTTGAGGACCAGGCCCAGCCCGCCGAGGACGATGAGCGTGATCAGGTACAGGCCGTTGAGCTGACGGGTGCCCGGCGCGGACAGGGAGCGGTTGACGGAGACGCCCCGGGAGCGGGCGACGGTCAGGGTGAGCGCGGCGGGCAGCAGCACTCCGCCGACGAGGACGCCCGTGGGCACCATGCTTCCGCCGACGTCGATCGAGAGGAAGGCGAGGCCGACACCCAGGCCGAGCCCTGCGTGGTACCACCAGGGGGCGACGGCGCGGTCCGCGACCGCGGCACGGGCGTCGGCGGCGCTGTCGAGGGCGGCGCGGGCGTCGGCGGGCCCTTCGGGCCTGATGTTTTCCATGTTGGAAAGCCTACCCCGACTTTCCAACATGGAAAGTATCTCGGCGGGGTCGGATCCAGCCCCGCTCGCGGACCAGAAGCACGGCCCGCGGACGGCTCGCGGCATCGAGGATGTGCAGGATGCCGGCCGCGCCCGGCGGTCTCGGTGCAGGGGGCGGGGAAGGCCGGAAGGTCCTCGGGGCGCCGCGCGCGATCTTCACACCGGCCTGCTCCGCCTTCGTCACGTTGCGCCGCCACTGCCGGTTCGGGCCGCGGTGGACTTCCCCCAGGGTCCGCCCGGCAAGCGGCACCCGGAAGCGGAAACGCATGCGGTCGGGCGGCCCTGACCCGGAGTTCCGCCGGTGCGGCCGGGGCACTCGCCGATGCCGGCCGCGACCAGCGCGCGGACGCCCGCGATGCGGCCGCCCCCGCGGACTCGTACCCGGTCCTCCCTCCGGCGCCGGGGCGGACACCCGGACCGGGCGGGAGTCGTGCACCGCTTGCGGAATCGCAATCCCCCACCGCCGCCCCTGCGTGCGGACCCGCGCGGCGGGCCCACGGGCGGCCGCGCGGGGAGATGACGCCGGCCACCGGGGTCCCGCGTCGCTCGGAATGTCAGCGCACGGCCACGCGCCGTCGGCTCGGCAGGGGGCGGTGCCGTTCAGTCCTGGACCGGCGTGTCCTTGCGGCGGATGACGAGCAGGGTCGCGCCGCCGGTCACGACCAGGGCGAGGGCGATGCCGGCGATCAGGGGGGTGACGCCCGAGCCGCCGGTCTCGGCGAGGTTGGTGCCCGTGGGCGCGCCGCCCGCCGTGGCGGGGCTCGGCTCGCCGAGGGTCTGCGTGGACTCGCCGCCTCCGGCACCCTGCGTCCGGCAGTCGAGCACGCCGGTGAAACGTTTCTTGAAGCCGCTCGGCGCCTTGATCGTGAAGTCGTACGCCTGGTCCTCCGGCAACGGGACCGTCACCGTGCGGGACTCGCCCGCCGCGATGCCGTACCCGGCTCCCATCAGGTCGAAGGCGAACGCCTCGTCGCCCGCGTTGGCGACGGTGATGTCCAGGCCGCCCTCGGCGCAGTTCCGCACCGCGGACAGCGCGGGTATCGCGCCCGTCCCGGCCCAGGTCGCGCTCGCCGTGGCCGAGACCGTCGACTCGCTGGAGCCCGCCAGGATCTGGGTCTGGCTGCGGCTCTCGGAGGTGAAGGCCCGGCCGACCGGCACCGTGGTCGAGGCCTGCACGGTCAGCTCGGCCGTGCCGGCGGCGGCGTCCTCCGGCACCTCGAAGAACACCTGGCTGCCGTCCGCCGCGGACGTGACGGCCCTGCCGTTCGCGTCGACGATCCGCACACCGCTCGTGGCGGCGTCCGCCGGCGGCGTCAGGGTCACGCCGTCCGCGTTGGTGTGCACGGTCACCGGGCCGAGCCGCTCACCGGGGCGTCCGGAGACCGCGGGCGGGTCGAGGGTCAGCGACGCCTCCGGTTCGGCCAGGTCGCGGGCGCTCTTCTCCAGGTAGTCCGCGAGCTGCTCGGCCTGCGGGTCGACGGCGTCGACGTCCGCGTCGTCCGAGTGGCGCCAGATGGCCACCTGGGTGCCGGCCGCCGCGTCCTGCTCGGTGAGACCGCCGCGGACACCGGCCTTCTCGGCGAGCGCCGCGAGGTCGTTCACCTGCGGGTAGGAGTTCTGCAGGATCCAGCGGATCCGGCCGGCGTCCTTGTTCGAGCCCAGCGAGGTCCCGCTCCACGGGGTCTCGTGGTACCTGGCGTCCTTCTGCGTGGGGGTGTGGAGGTCGACGCAGTACGTCTGCAGCATGCCGCCGCCCTCGACCTCCATCTCGAACAGGCCGGCCGACACCTCCAGATCCCCGGAGTCGGTGTGCACCACGGCCGCGCCGTACGTCTTCAGGCCGCCGATGGTGGCGGTCGCCCCGCCCTGGCTCTGCGGAGTCCCGTCGGCGGCGGCGGTGCCGGCACCGGCCAGCACACCGGCGGCGACGAGTCCGGACACCAGCGTCGCGGCGGCGAGGCCGGCCGGCCCTCGCCCGCGCGCCGGGAGCGCAGAGAACGATGCAAACACCACATTCCCCTTCGAGCAGGACCCGTTGATGTGGGGGGTACGGTCCCACCAGCAGAATCTTCGGCCCGAGGGCCATGCCCGGCATCCTAGGGACGCGGCGTGCCCCGGCTTCCCGGTGGGGCTGTCCGGGCGATGATCCGACTCGGAATCGTTATCGCCAGGACCGCCCGCGAGCAGGACTTGTCGACAAATCCACCCGGCTCGCCCGGTGCGCGTGCGCCGACGAGCCGCGGTTCGCCCCGGTGCGCGCACCGGGTGACCTCACGTCACCACCGCGGAGAGGGACGGCTGTTGCGGCTCCGCCTCCCCGGTCTCCGCCTCCCCGGTCTCCTCCTCCGGTGTCCGCCAGTCGGGCTCCGGCCGCGGCGGGGAGGCGGCCGTCTCGGGCCTGCTGACGCGCCGGAACGCCGACGTGCCCCGCGCCAGGTCGTGGCCGATCGCCATCGCGTCGATCTCCGCCGACAGCCGGTTCTGCCCCTCACGGGCGTCCGTGCGCACCTTCAGCCTGCCCTGCACGACGACCGGGTCGCCGAGGTTCAGCGACGCCGCCGCGTTGACGGCGAGCTGCCGGCCGGCCCAGACCGTGAAGAAGTTGGTGTGCCCGTCCGTCCACACGTTCTTCTCCCGGTCCAGGTAGCGCGGGGTCACCGCCAGCCGGAACCGCGCGGACGGTCCGCCGGCCAGTTCCCGGTACACCGGCCGCGTCGCCACATTGCCCACCGCGCAGATGATCGTCTCGTTCATCCCGGAATCCCTCCCCTGCCCGGGCGCACGCCCCGGGCGGATGCGTGTACGGGCCCGTCCCGTACGGCTGTGTCCGCCGCGGCGAGCGCGTCCTTCGCGATCGCCGCGCAGCCAGACTGCCTCCGCCGGGCCGGACCCGCCGGGCGCTGTGGACCACCGCCCGCCTGTGGAGAACTCCGCCGCCCGTACGGGTGAGGCGGCCCGGGCCGCCTCAGCTCCCCCCGGCCTCCGCCCCCGTCCCCGTCCCCACGACCCTCCCGTACTGCTCCCGGACCTCCCGGTACCGCAGCAGCTCCGCCGCCACGGGGTCCAGGACGCGGGCCCGGCCGCATCCGGCGGCCGCCTCCCGCAAGCGGCGTTCCGCCTCCAGGCCGTATCTGCGGGCCGGGCCGCGCGCCGCCATCCGGCAGCTCCACTCGACCAGGGGGCCGCCGACGATCCCGATCACCATCAGCAGCACCGGCACGCCGAGGTTGGGCGACATCACCCCGACGATCTGGCCCAGCAGCCACAGTCCGCCCACGAACTGAAGGACCGTCATCGACGCCTGGGTCAGCACGGCCACCGGCCACCACCCCGGCCGCGGCGGCCGCCCGGGCGGCGGTCCGTGCCGCGCCGCCAGCTCGTCCAGCGCCTCGGGCAGCCCCTGCGCGCCGCGTGCGGCCGCCTCGCGCACCGCCTGCGCCCAGGGCGCGGGCAGCCCGGCCGACGCGCGGTCGGCCACCGTGCGCACCGCCTGTTCGACCCGTTGCCGGGCCGTGGTCTCCTCGTCCGCCCGGGCGCGCGCGGGGAGTCGTCCGGTGGGCGGCTCCCCCCGGTCCTGGTACCAGTGCCACAGCCGCAGCCAGGGCGTCCCGCAGGCGCGGTTGGCGTTGCGCAGCCACGCGCGTTCGGCCGCCTCGCCCGCCGCGGTGGCGCCGACCGCGTCCGCGAGGCGGGCCGCGAACTCCTCCCGCGCCTGCTCGCTCAGCCCGGTCCGCCGCCCGGTGACGTAGACGGGCCGCAGCCGCCACGCGGCGGCGTCCACGTCGGCCGAGATCCGGCGGGCCGGCGCCGTCCGCTGCGCCACGAACTGTCCGAGCGCCTCGCGCAGTTCGCCGACCCCGTCCCCGGTGAGCGCGGACAGCGCGAGCACGGTCGCGCCCGGTTCGCCGTACTCCCCCAGGGCGATCCCGTCCTCGTCGAGCAGGCGCCGCAGGTCGTCGAGGACCTGCTCGGCGGCCTCCCCGGGCAGCCGGTCGATCTGGTTGAGGACGACGAACATGACCTCCGCGTGGCCCGCCATGGGCCGCAGGTAGCGCTCGTGCAGGACGGCGTCGGCGTACTTCTCGGGGTCGACGACCCAGATCACCGCGTCGACGAGCCTGAGGATGCGGTCCACCTGCTCGCGGTGGTGCACGGCGGCCGAGTCGTGGTCGAGCAGGTCGACCAGGACGAGTCCGCGCAGCTGGGGGTCCGCGTCCCCGTTCTGCAGGGGGCGCCGCCGCAGGCGGGGCGGGATGCCGAGCCGCTCGATGAGGCTGGCCGCGCCGTCGCTCCAGCTGCACGCGATGGGCGCCGTGGTGGTCGGCCGGCGTACGCCCGTCTCCGAGATCGGCACGCCGGCGAGCATGTTGAACAGCTGCGACTTGCCGCTCCCGGTGGCGCCCGCGATGGCGACGACGGTGTGCTGCCCGGAGTGCCTGCGCCGCGCGGCGGCCTCGTCCAGCACCCGGCCCGCCTCGGCGAGGGTCCGGTTGTCCAGCCGGGCGCGGGAGAGCCCCACCAGTTCGCGCAGCGCGTCGAGCCGCGACCGCAGCGGCCTGTCGTACACCATCGGCGTCGTGGCCGGCCCACCGGGCGGCCGGTTCTCCACGGCGGTGAACTGCTCGGCGTTCTCCCCCTCGGCCACCCGCCGCGCGATCAGCCCGTCGTCCCAGGCGCCCGCGGGTCCCCCACGGCCGGGGGCGTCACCGGGCGGGGCGCCGGAGGGGCGGGGGGAGCCGCCGGGGGAGTCCTCGTCCGTACGGCCGGGCATGTCGGCCTCCTTCCCGTGCGTGTGGGGCGTCCGGCCCGTCTCCTTCTCCGCGCGCCCGGGCCCGGAGCCGTCCTGTGCGGGGGGCCGGTCCCCGGAGTGCTCGCCCGCGGGGGCCGCGGTCCCCGGGTGACCGGGGTGCTCGGTGTGGTCCTGGTCAGTGGCGGCGGTCACCGGTCACCTCTCCTTCAGCAGTACGGACAGCGCGGCGATGAGTCCGGCCTGGGACCCGGGGTGCACGTCGAGCGCGTCGAGCGGGGCGAGCCGGCGTTCGCGTTCGGCGCGCAGGACCCGGTCGACGAGCCCGGTCAGGAGCCGTCCGCCCCGGTCGCGCAGCCGCAGCGCCCCGTGCGCGCCGATCCGCTCGGCGAGCCGCTCGCCCGAGCCGCGCGCCCGCCGGCCGCCCAGCAGCGCGGTGGCGACCAGGGCGGTGACCGCCTCGGGATCCGGCGCGACGCTGCGGTCGAGCTCGCGCACCTCCTCCTCGGCGTACTCCTCCAGCTCCCGCCGCCACCGCCGTACGGCCAGCTCGACACGGTGCTCCAGGCCTTCCGCGGACCGCTCGGGCCGCGCCAGCTCCGGGGCGGCCGCGGCCGGTTCGCGCCGCCAGGCCTCGTCGACGCGTTCGTCGGCGGCGGTGACGGCGCACAGCAGCAGCGTGCTCAGGCTCTCCGTCAGCGAGTCGAGGAGTTCCCCGGCGGAGCAGTCCAGCGGGAAGGCCCGCCACCGCTTCAGGGCGTCCCCGGCGAGCACGGCCCCGCCCCGCAGCCGGCCCCGCACGCGCGCGTGCTCGGCGTCGTACGCCCCGTCGACGGCGGCGGTCAGGCGCAGCGCGGCCGCGTACTGGGCGGCGGCGGCGCCGGCCAGTTCGGGCGTCCGGGACCTGAGCGAGTCGAGGACTCCGCGGGCGGTACGGGCCATGACGTGCTGCCGGGCCGCGGGGTCCTGCGTCTGGTGGACGAGCCAGGTGCGCAGCGGCGCCACGGCGGTGGCCGGCAGCAGCCCGCCGCCCCAGGCGGACTCGGGCAGTTCGGGCACGGTGAAGCGGGGCACGTCGCCGAGCCCGGCCCTGGTGAGCAGTGCCCCGTACTGCCGCGCCACCTCGGTCACCACCTGGTGGGGCACCCGGTCGAGCACCGTGACCAGGGTGACGTCGTACTCCTTGGCGGCGCGCAGCAGGTGCCAGGGCACGGCGTCGGCGTAGCGGGCGGCGGTGGTCACCATCACCCAGATGTCGGCCGCGCAGATCAGTTCGGCGGCCAGGACGCGGCTGTCGGAGACCAGGGAGTCGACGTCGGGCGCGTCGAGCAGGGCGAGACCGGGCGGCAGCGTCTCGACGGTCTCGATCCGCAGCAGGCGCGCGGGGTCCTCGCCCGGCAGCAGCAGGTCGTCCGCGGGATCGCGCTGCGGCACCCACACGCGCGTGAGGCCGGGCAGCACCCTCATCCCGCTGAACCAGTGGTGGTCCTCCGGATGGCAGACCAGCACCGGAGTCCGGGTCGTCGGCCGCAGCACGCCCGCCTCGCTGACCCGCCGCCCCACGATCGAGTTCACCAGCGTCGACTTCCCGGCTCCGGTGGATCCCCCGACGACGGCCAGCAGCGGCGCTTCGGGCTCTTTCAGCCGGGGCACCAGGTAGTCGTCGAGCTGCGCGAGCAGTTCGTCACGGTCGGCACGCGCGCGTGGGGCCCCCGCCAGGGGCAGCGGGAAGCGTGCGGCCGCGACACGGTTGCGCAGGGTGAGGAGTGCGTCGAGCAGCTGAGGCCGTACGTCCAAGGTCACCACATGCGAAGAATGCCCAATTTTAGGGGAATTCTGAAGCATATGAGCATGTCTGCGCGCCGACAGAACAGAAGGGGCGGAAGGGGCGAGTCGGGCGCGGGCACAGCCCAGGCATAACGAGTGCACAACACCCGGGGCGGGAGGCGCCAAAAGCGGTGCGCGATTCGCACCTGCCTGCGATTATCAGGACCGCTTCACCGAACCTCCACATCGAGCCACGGAGGCGAAGCGGCAGGGACAAGGAGTCGGGAGCCCTATCCTTGTCCCCGGCAACGTCACGGATCGGCCCACACCCGGGCACCACGACAGAGGCCACCACACCAGGCCCCCGTAGCTCAGTGGATAGAGCAGGCGCCTTCTAAGCGCTTGGCCGCAGGTTCGAGTCCTGCCGGGGGCGCATACAGCCTCTCACCTGCGGAAACGCGTGAGGGGCTTTTTCGTGTCCGGATGCACATCGCTCCAGAGCAGGCGCCTTCGCCTGTCCGCAACCGCGGGAACGGCGTAGCACCGGGTAGCACACCTTCGCTATCGTGGACAGCATGACAGCGCAGCCGGAGATCACTCAGCGCGATCTGCGCACCCGCTCCAAAGAGATCATGGACGCCGTCCAGGGAGGACAGGCGTTCACCGTCACCCGCGACGGGCACCGTGTCGGCGAGCTGATCCCGCTCCGCCGCCGTCGCCGCTTCGTTCCCCGCGCCGAGTTCGCGGCCATGTCACGCACCGCCCCCGACATCTCGCTGGACGCCTTCCGCGACGACCAGGACGCCGTCGTCGAGCAGGAGTTGGACGACCCGTATGCCCGTTGAGCACGAGCAAGGCCTGCTCGACACCAACATCATGATCTTGCGCAAGTGGATCGACGCCGACGAGCTGCCCGCCGAGATGGCCATCAGCGCCATCACTCTCGCGGAACTCTCGGCAGGCCCCCACCAGGTACGCGGCAGCGACGAGCAGAGCGACTACGACGAACACGCCGAGCGGGCCCGCCGCACGGACGTCCTGCAGCGCGCCGAGAATGAATTCGACCCCATCCCCTTCGACGTGGAGGCCGCTCGTATCTACGGCAGAATCTGCGCCGCCGTCGTCTCCGCAGGCCGCAAGCCCCGCCGTCGTGTGGCCGACCTGATGATCGCCGCCGTCGCGGCCGCCGAGGGACTCCCCCTGTTCACTACCAACCCCGACGACTTCAAGGGCCTCGACGACTTGATCACCATCGTGCCCGTCACCCGGCCCGAGATCCTGCACGACCGGTAGTAACCGTCCGCCCCGCCCCGCCCCGCCCTGCGCCGGAAGCCAAGGTGGTTCCACTCCCGGTCGCGGACACCACCGCCCGTCACCAACTCACGTCACGCGGGAACTCGATATACACGGAGATGGCGCCCGGAGCCTCGGTGCCGGCACGTGCCCATACAGTTACCCGATGACGCCGATCAGGAAGTTCCAAGTCACCTTCGACTGCGCAGAACCCGAGCGGCTCGCTCGTTTCTGGTGCGAGGTGCTGGGGTACGTCATACCGCCGCCGCCCGCGGGTTTTGTCACTTGGAGCGACCGGCGAAGACGCAGGTGAGCCCATCGCTCGATCCTGACACCTTCTAGCCCCGATCTTGCATGAGGGTCCGTCAGCTTGCTGACGGACCCTTTCTGCTCGTTCAGGGCGGGGATTTCTGCTTGTGGGCAGGCTGCTGGCCCGGCTGTCGCGCCGGGTGGACGCCGGGTTCCACGGCTCCGGGGTGTGCTTGCTGCTCGTAGGGGCGGAACGCTGCTGGTCAGCCGGGGTTCGGGAGGGCTTCAAGCCGGGCGAGCGCGTTGGTGATCACGTCGGTCCAAGGCCAGTGGTGTGCCAGGCGGAGGATGCGGCGGCGGCCGGTGGTGACGAGCTGTGCGGCGGTGGTGAACAGCCGCAGGCGCAGGCGGCGGGGCTCCCGGAGCCGAGCTTTGGCGGTCAGGGCCAGAAGGGGCATCCAGGCCAGCAGGTCCAGGGCGATCTGGACGATCTCCAGCCAGATCTGGTTCTGTGCGCTGTCGTGCAGGGGCAGGTTGCGCAGGCCGGTGGCCCTCGCGGCGCGGATGCGGTCCTCGGCGCGGGCCCGCTGGCGGTGCCGCAGTTCCAGCTCGGCGATCGGGGTGTGCTTGGTGTTGGTGGCGAAGCAGGTCAGCCGCGTCCCGTCGGCGTCGGTGAACCGCAACTGGGCGCCCGGGTGCGGGCGTTCCTTGCGGGCGATCAGCCGTATCCCCTTCGGCCAGCCGGTCAGGCAGTCGCTGCTGGCGTCGATCTCGGCGACCCAGGCGCCGTCGCGGATCTCGCCGTCCGGCTCGACGGCGGGTGTCCACGCTGAGGCGGGGATCTGCAGAACTGCCTGGCGGATGGCGGCGGTGATGGTCACCCCGATCGTGCGGTGGCCGCGGGCCATAGCGCAGACCCTGCCCGGTGGCGGGCGATGTTCGACCAGGCTATGGCCCGAATCGCTGGCCGGTTCCGACGGGTGGAACCTCGGGCGACCGCCCGCGCGTACCTGCTCGGGCTGCTGTCCGGCGGCGAGCGCAAGAACTGCTGACGGCTGGCCGAACAGGCAGGTCACGCCCGTCCCGGGCCTATGCAGCGTCTGCTGTGAAGCGCCCGCTGGGACGCCGATGCCGTCCGCGACGAGGTCCGCGCCTAGGCCGTCGAGCACCTCGGCACCGAAGGTGGAGTACTGATCGTCGACGAGACCGGCTTCGTGAAGAAGGGCCGGTCCTCGGCGGGCGTGCAGCGGCAGTACACCGGCACCGCGGGACGCGTCGAGAACAGCCGGGTCGGCGTCTTCCTCGCTTACGCCACCAGCCGGGGGAGGGCACTGATCGACCGTCGGCTCTACCTGCCCGAGCATTCCTGGTGCGGTGACACCAAGCGCCGGGACGCGGCCGGAGTGCCCGGCGATGTGCAGTTCGCGACCAAGCCCCGGCTGGCCTGGGAGATGATCACCGCCGCACCGGACGCCGGGGTGGAGGCACCGTGGGTGACCGGCGACGAAGCATACGGGCAGGACCCGCAGCTTCGTGCCGCCCTGGAAGCACGCGGAACGGGTTATGTCCTGGCCGTCGCCTGCTCCGTCCGGGTCCGGATCAACTCCGGCCGCACCCCGATCCGCGCGGACACGGTCGCCGGCCGCCTGCCCGAGGCCGCTTGGCACCGGCAAAGCGCCGGAGCCGGGGCAAAGGGCCCGCGCCACTACGACTGGGCCTGGATCGGCATCAGCACCGACAAGCACCGCCACCCGCTGATCCGTCGCAACCCCACGGGGGGATTCACCTTCTGCCTGTGCTGGTCACCCACCGCAGCACCGCTGGCTGAACTCGTCCGTGTGGCCGGCACTCGCTGGAGCGTCGAAGAATGCTTCCAGGCCGCCAAGGGCCAAGTCGGCCTGGATCACTACCAGGTGAGGCACTGGAACGGCTGGCACCGGCACGTGACACTCGCCATGCTCGCGCTGGCCTTCCTCGTCGCTGTCACCGCCGACGCAGCTCCCAACCGGGCGGAAGAACCGCATCACGACACCCGCGGCAGCGACCCGATCGCCCTGACCGTCCCGGAAATCCGCCGTCTGTTCGCCGCCGCCCTCAACCCACCAGTCGTGGCCCCGGCCAGACTGCTGCACTGGTCAGACTGGCGCAGACGCCACCAGGCAACAGCCCGGCGCAGCCACTACCGACGACGGTCAGCCGACGAGACCAGCGGATAGATCACGAAACCGCACTGGAGCGCTAAGCGCTTGGCCGCAGGTTCGAGTCCTGCCGGGGGCGCCGCCTCCCGCCCTCCCGGGGAGGGCGTCTTCGCCGGAGGGCGTCCTCACCGTCCGCGACCGGTCCGGGTGAAGTGCGACTCGCGCGTACGAATACCTCGCCCGGCACGGCGCCCGCCGTATGATCAAGCAGGAAATCGGCCACCGTCCGAGGCGGTGCGCCACCGGTGCGATCCACCGTCCTCCGCCGCATGCGCCCCACCGTCGAGCCGCCCCCGGACGTTCGACGACCCGCCGAAAGTCCACAGCTCCCCTCCGCCCGGCACTCCGCGGAGCCGTCCGGGAACGCCGAATGGCCGGATCCGGGGGAACGGATCCGGCCATCTGGCCGTTCGAACAGCCGCCGTCCAGGGCGTCACGGCCGGGGGCACGTCGGCCGGGCAGGGGTCAGGACGGCTGCCGCGAGGAGGCGTCGGCGCCTCCGGTCGGATCAGGGGTGGTGATCGGATCAGGGGTGGTGAAGAGAGCAGTCCACGGTGCTGCCCTTGACCGCGCAGGCCTCTCGCCGGACCACGACGTGGACGCGCCGGCCGTTGTCGTCGACGTACCGGTACTCACGCTTCTGTCCGCAGTGCTTGTCGCCGGCCTTCTGGTCACAGGCGGGCAAGCCGGCCTCATGGGCCTGGGCGGTGCCGAGCCCCGCCAGAGCGGTCCCTCCCAGGATTCCCGCCACCACTGCGATCTTCTTCAAGTTGTGCATCCGCCAAGTCCTTTGCGGTAGATCCCCCAGGCGCTGTACGTCTCGAACCACGCGGCCACTGCGTGCAGGTCCCCGGAAGAGAGGGCGCGAGGTCAACGCTCGGGTTGTGAGGAGTGTCAGGGAGAGGTCCCGGGGCTCGCGCCCCGGGACCTGCCCTCAGTTGTCTGCTCGGCTATCAGCCGGTGAAGCCGCGGGTGGAGCAGTCAACGGTGTTGCCCTGGTCCAGCTTCTGGGCGCCGTCCTGGTCCTCACCGAAGTGCAGGATGCCGGAAACGATGCCACCGTTCAGAATGCCGACGTTGCTGAGGATGGCGATCGAGTCGCTCTCCACCTTGCAGCCGCCGCCCGAGACCTCGAAGCTGACGTCCTTGCCCTTGTCGGCCGCGAGAGCGGTCGGGGCACCCAGGGCGCCGACGCTGCCGACCATGGCCACAACGACAGCAGCCTTCTGGAACTTGCGCATTACTGCTCCGTTCTTGTACGAGTCGACACGGCCCGTAACGGGCCGGTCACTGACAGTTGAAAACTATAGGCGACCGTCACGGCCCATCGGCACACGAAACACCCAACTGCGAAATTTTCTTGAAAACTCTCTTCTGTGCTCCGTTGTGGATGAATCGGACGAATGCGTCTGGAGGCCCGGCGTGCCCGGAAACCGTTGCTGAGCAGCGGTTCCTCACAGGGGGGCGGCCGGTGGCGCACGCGGCCCGGCAGGCGTCGGAGCCGCTTCGGGCGGAACGGCGCGGCGTGTCGCCGGGGTGGCGGCGTCGCCGGGCGGTGGCGTCGTCGAGGTGGTGGTCGTCCGCCGTCTCCGGTGCCGGCGACACCGGAGACGGCGGGGGCCGCGGAGGGCGCCGGGCGGACGGCGGCGGGGGCGGCTACGGCGGCCGGCGCGTCGCCCCGGTCCGGGAGCCCCGGCGCCCTCCGGCGCCGGGGCTCTCCCCGCGCCCCGCGCCGCCTCACGCGTACCGGTAGATGTCGCTGACGTCCTCCAGCTCGTCCGGTGTCACGTCCCACGGCGGCAGCTTCTGGTGCCGTGCCACGATCCGGTCGCGCTGCTCGTCGCCGGGGCCCGGCGGTGCGGCGGGGAGGTAGCGGGCTCCTCGGTGCCGGCGCTGCCAGCGGTACCACTGCAGGTCCACGAAGGCGTGGTGCAGCCAGAAGACGGGGTCGTTGACGGAGGCGCCGCCGAGCATCGCCCCGCCGATCCAGCGGTGCACCCGGTTGTGGTTGCGCCAGGACGCGCTGCCCCGGCCGGTGCCCCAGCCCTCCAGCTTGTTGCGGAAACCCCGGGTGACCGTCGAGTCCCAGGGCGCCACGTCGTAGACGGGGTCCTGCAGCGCCCACTCCAGCTCGTTCCTCGTGGGCAGGTCGATCGGATCGCGCCGGCGGCCGAGGTCCCGGGTGAGGAACGCCTCGTCGGTCACCCCCACCCTGAGGGTCCAGTTGCCCTCCCCGTAGGCGAACGGGCCGGTCATGACCCGGTGGTCGGAGCGGCGCCCGTTGCCCCCGAGCAGGTCCGCCGTCCAGGGGACGGAAGCGGTCGTGCGATCGCGTGTCCAGTCCCAGTACGGCACGGTCACCGACGAGTCCACCCGGCGCAGCGCCTCCTCCAGATCGAGCAGGAAGCGGCGGTGCCAGGGCAGGAAGGAGGGCGCCATGTGCGCGGCGCGCAGTCCGCGTTCGCCGTCGGGGGAGAAGTACTCGACGTGCATCCGTACGAACTCGTCGTACTCGCCGCGCCGTTTGACCTCCAGCAGCGCGTTGACGAACCGGCGCTTCTCGGCCGCGGTGAGCGTGCGGGCGTCCTTACGCACGTACGCCATGCCGGCCTCCCGTGTGCGGGTGTGCCGTGCCGGCCGGTCCCGGGGCCAGGTCGCGCAGCCGCCGGCCGGGGCCGAGTTCGTCGACGGCGGCGCGGGCGGCCTCCAGCGGTGTCGGGTACGAGCAGTAGTGGTCGACCATGGTCAGCCAGGTGCCGTCGGCGCGGCGCATCAGATGCAGGGGCCGGCCGTCCACGGTGACGTGCCACCGGCCGTCCCCGGCGGTGCCGCACGCCGAGGTCCGCACACCGCGGATGCGGCGGCCGCGGTAGGTCTGGTCGAAGGCGGTGCCGCCCGCGGTGCTGCGGGGTCCGGGGCCGGGGCCGGGGCGCTGCGGCCGGGAGGCGGCGACCACCGGGGCCAGGGCGGCGGCGAGCGCGCAGGCGCCCAGGCCGCGCGCCACGTGCCGTCGCGTTCTGGCCTCCGGCCCGGGTCCCGCCGGGCGGTCCGGTGCTCCGTCCTCGGCACCCACCGGTGTCCCGCCTGCGCTGACGACCATGGTTTCCTCCTTCGTCCGGTTCGGTTGTCCGCAGCCGTAACCGCCGAGCGTCCCGTACGGTCACCGCCGCGCGGCCGGGACGGCGGCCGTCACCGGCCGCGCACCCGAGGAGGACAGGGGAAAGGCGCGAAAGGAGGGGCGGCCCCCGGCTCAGCCGGGGGCCGCCCCTCCTCGTGCGGCGTGGTCTCAGCCCCGCTGCCGCGGACCGCCCTGGGGCGCCCGGTGGTGGTCCAGCGCGGCCGGGGTCTTCCGCACCGTTTCGATCAGCGAGTTCTCGTCCGCGTAGAGCGCCTTCGCCCCGTCCGGCAGCGGCACGTCGAGAACGGTCACGTTCCTGAGCGGGCTGATGGCGTTGAGGCCGGCGGGCGCGGGCCCGGAGTGGGCGAACGCGGGCGCGGCGGCACCGGAGGCGATCAGGGACCCGGCGAGGACGGCGGCAGCCTTCAGGGGCTTCATCGTGTTCCTTTCTTCGGCACCGCGGGGTGCCGGAGGGGAATTGTGTCGCCGTGCCCAACGATTCCCTGCCGGGACGGAAACCGGAGGTACCGGAGATCGCCGATTGCTCATATGAGATTTCCGCGCACGAAATCTTTCCGCACGATTCTCCCCCTCATCGGATTTCCGCGTATGGAATTTCCGCATATGAGATGTTCAGGAAAAGGGGACCTCGGGGGGAGGAAGCCCGGGAGGGAACCGGAGGGGGCGGGAAGAACGACGGTCGTGGTGCCGGCCCTCGGGGGCCGGCACCACGACCGGACGGGCCGGCGCCGGGCCGTACGGCGCTCGCGCACCTCTCACGAGGCCGGCAGCAGTACCGCCGGCAGCGGCGTGGCGGCCGGCAGCGCCGGGAGCGTCACGGCCGGCAGCGAAGGCGCCGGTGCCGGGGCCGACGCGCCGGGCGACTCCTCCGGTTCGGGCAGGAGCAGCTTCGAGAGGTCGGCGCCGCCCAGCGCGTCGAGGAGGTCGTCCAGCTCGGTCAGCAGGTCGTCGACCGACGAAGTCACCTCGTCGACGCTGTCGGTGTCGTCGGTGTCGTCGACGTCGTCGGTGTCGGTGTCATCGGTGTCGGTGTCGTCGGCGTCATCGGTGTCGGTGTCGGTGTCGGTGTCAACGGCGTCATCAATGTCGTCGACGTCGTCGGTGTCGTCGGTGTCGGTGTCGGCGGTGCCGGCGACGTCCTCGGCGGTGGCCGCGTCCAGAAGGCCTTCGAGGGCTTCCTGGACGGCCTTCAGCACGTCCTCCAGCACATCGTCCGGGGCGATGGCGCGCCGCCCGGACTCCCCGGGCCCGGCAGTGGGTCCGGCGGTGGGCCCGGCGGTGGGTCCGGCGGTGGGCCGGGCGGGAGCCGGCGGCAGGGCGCCCGTCGCGGGGGCCGACGCCGTCGGCGCGGCCGAGCGCGCCCGGGCCTTCGCGACCGCGTCGGCCAGGGCGGCCCGTGCGGCGGCTCCCAGTTCCTCGGCCTCGCGGGGCGACAGCCGGCCGCCGTCCTCCTCGAGCACGGCGGTCAGCAGGTCGGCGACCGGGGCGAGACCGCTCCGGTCGAGTTCTCCGGTCACCGCCAGACGCGCGTCCGCGCCGGTGAGCCGGGTGCCGGCCGAGGCCGCGCGGCCGTGCTCCCGGGCCGAGTCGGCCGCCATGGCGGCGGGGCCGGTGATCCCGACCAGGAGGGCGGCGCACAATGCGCTGGACGCGATACGCCGGGCGGGCAGAGCACGCATGGGGATTCCTTTCGGCGGGCGTTGGATCTGAACCCACCGTGAAAGCACCCGCGGGCCCCCGCAACCGCTCGTAGGCCCTTCGTGACGCCTCCGCTTTCCCGTCCGCGCCGTCCGGCCGGCCGGACGGCGCGTCAGACGGAGCGGACATGGCGGCCGTCGGGGAGGGCGGCGGCGGTCACCCGTCGCGGCGGACCGCCGGGAGAGCGCCGGCGCCGGGCTGGACGCGCCGCACCGTTCGGCGGTGTCCGTACCTCCGAACGCGTGAAGCCGGAGAGGGAATCGGCTTCACCATTCCGACACACTTTCCATGTTTCGTCAGGTTTGTCCGTTTGGTGGCTAGAGTTGCGGACCTCCCACCCCTTCGCCCGGCGGACACCGCGCACGTGTGCCGCCCTCCGCCACCCCGAACCGTTTTCGAAAGGGCACCGACGGTCATGTGCCATTCCCTGGGTCCGCTGCTGCACCGCGCAACCGTGGGCGTCCTCGCCCTCGCCGCGATGTGGACGCCCGTCGGCGCCCCGGCCGCCGCGGCGGCCGCGCCCCCCGCGCCGGAGGCGGACGCCCTCGCGTTCACCCGGCGGTACCACGCGCTGCAGCACGGCGGCATCGTGCGCGCGGCCAACGCGTCCATCAGCTGCCGCACCGCCCCCCAGGCGCCGGACCCCGGGCGGGACACGGCGTCCGCGTGCTCGTCCGCGCGGGCGGGCGGAGCCGGCGCGAACGGCGACTTCGACATGTTCTACACCGATGTCGACCACGACCCGAACACCTACAACTCCTCCCGCGCGGAGGTCCGCCTGCCCGCCGGCGCGCGGGTGACGTACGCGCGCCTGTACTGGGGCGGCAACCTGCGCGTGGGCGAGCAGAAGCCGCCGGAGGACAACGGGCGGGTGCTGATCGCCGAACCCGGCGGGGCGTACAAGGAACTGCTCGCGGACACGGTCGTCGGACACCGCGTGGCGGACGGCGCGGACGCCTTCCAGGCCTCGGCGGACGTCACGCCGCTGGTGCGGGACAGCGGGCCGGGCCTGTACACCGTGGCGCAGGTCAACGTGGCCATGGGCAGGTCGGCGGCCGGCGCGTGGGGCGGCTGGACGCTGGTGGTGGCGTACGAGAACCCGGCGGAGCCGCTGCGGCACCTCGCGCTCTGGGACGGCTTCGCCCCGCTGCGGTCCGGCGGGGACCAGGAGGTCCGGCTCGACGGCGCGGGCTTCCCCGCGGGCGCGGGCGGCCGCGCGGGCCTGGTGGCGTACAACGGCGACCGCGGCACCGCCGGCGACTCGCTCACGCTGACGGCCGGATCCGCCTCCACCGCGCTCGCCGACTCCGCCAACCCCCGCGACGACGTGCTGAACTCCACCATCAGCGGACCCGGAGCCGATCCGGTGCGGGTGCCCGCGTACGCCAACACCCTGGGCTACGACTCCGACGTGTTCGACCTCGGGGGCGGGCTGCCGCACGCCGGGGACCGGCTGGCCCTCCGGCTCCGGTCCTCGCGGGACACGGCGTGGGCCGGCGTGCTCTTCGTGGCCGCCGACGCCCGGCAGTGAACCCGGTGCCGACCGCCCCGAGCATCCCCGTGAGCGAGGAGACCGCACCCGTGCACGCGTCGTCCGCCTCTTTTCGGCCCCGGGTCCTGCACGTCACCCAGCCGGTCGACGGCGGGGTCGCGCGCGTCGTGACGGACCTGGTCCGGGCGCAGCTGGCAGACGGCCTGGACGTCACCGTGGCCTGCCCCGGCGGCGCGTTCGCCGACGGGGTGCGGGCGCTCGGCGCGGCGGTGCGGCACTGGCCCGCGACGCGGTCGCCGGGCTCCTCCCTGGCCCGGGAGGTGCGGTGCCTGGCGCGCGTGGCCGGCGAGGTGCGCCCCGACCTGGTGCACGCGCACAGCGCGAAGGCCGGACTCGCCGGGCGGCTCGCGGTGCGCGGGCGGATCCCGACGGTCTTCCAGCCGCACGCCTGGTCGTTCGAGGCGGTCGGCGGGGGCACCGCCGCCCTGGCGCTGCGGTGGGAGCGATGGGGCGCGCGGTGGGCCGGGCGGGTGGTGTGCGTGAGCGAGGCCGAGCGCGCGACCGGCGTGCGCGCCGGGATCGCCGCCCGCTGGGCCGTCGTCCCCAACGGCATCGACCCCGAGCGCTTCCGCCCGGCCGCCGCCGGCACCGCACGGGCCGGGCTCGCGCCGCTCGCCGGCCTCGACCCGGCGGCGCCGCTCGCGGTCTGCGTGGGCCGGCTGTGCCGGCAGAAGGGACAGGACGTCCTGCTGCGGGCCTGGGAGGCGGTCGTGCGCCGGGTGCCCGGCGCCCGCCTGGTGCTGGTCGGCGACGGACCGGACCGCGACCGGCTGCGCGCGGACGCCCCCGGGTCCGTGCTGTTCGCGGGCGCCGTCCCCGACGCCACCGCGTGGTACCAGGCCGCCGACCTCGTCGTCCTGCCGTCCCGCTGGGAGGGCATGGCGCTGGCCCCGCTGGAGGCGATGGCCTGCGGGCGGGCCGTGGTGGTCACGGACGTCGACGGCGCCCGCGAGAGCCTGCCGCCCGCCCTCGCCGCCCGGTGCCTGGTCCCGCCGGAGCAGCCGGCCCGGCTGGCCGCGGCCGTCGCCGAGTTGCTGCTCGACCCGCCGCTGCGCGCGTCGCTCGGCGACCGGGGCCGCCGGCACGTGCTGTCCGCCCACGACGTGCGGCACGCCGCCGAGCGGATCGCGGACGTCTACCGCGACCTGCTCGACGCGGCGCCCGCCGGCCGAAGCCCGCGCCCGCCCCGGGCGGGGATCCCCCCGTTCGGGCGGAGCCGGGGGCGGGGGAGCACCGAGGCCCGCGGCGCCGCACCCGGCCGGCCGCTCGACACGGGCCGAGGCGTCCAAGCGCACCCGGCACCCCAGCACGCCGAGTCCGAGCACAGGGAGTCCATCCACTCGTGAGTGCCGAACGTACCGTCCCCTCCCCCGGCGTGCAGCCGTGGGACCGCGGGCCCTCCTCCGTCTCGGTCATGCCGCCGCGCGGCGCCGCCACCGGTCCCCGGTTCCCCGTCCCGCGGCGCCCGGCCCGGCCGGCCTCGCCGCTCCCGTTGCTCGTCGCGGACGGCGTCGCCGCCGTGGCGGGCACGCCGGCGCTGACCGAGGCGCAGCGCCAGCCGCTGCTCGTCACCCTGCTGATCGCCGTGTCGCTGCTGCTGCGCCCGCGCGGGGCCCGGCCGCCGGTGCCGGGGCTGCTGGACGAACTGCCCGCCGTGTGGAGCCGCGTCGTGGTCGCCTGGCTGGTGCTCGCGGTGGTGTGGACGGCCTGCCGGCCGGAGCACGCGCTGTCCGCCGGCACCGTGCTGGCGGGGCTCGCCCTGCAGGCGTCGGCGGCCTGCGCGCTGCGCGGGGCCGTGCACGGGCGGCGGCGCGCGGCGCTGCTGCGCCGTCCGCACACCGCGCTCGTCGTCGGCCCGGCGGCGACCGCGCAGCGCGTGGCCGCCGCCGTGCTGCGCCACCCGCGGTGCGGGGTGCGGCCGGTGGGGGTCGTCGCCGAGCAGCCGGACGGCGCCGAGGGTCTGCCGGTGCTGACGACCGGCGAGGAGGTCGAGCGCGCGGTCATCCAGAACGGGGTGCGGGCGGTGCTGACCGTGCACCCCTCCGTCCGCGCCGACCAGGGGCCGCTGCTGCGGGAGCTGGCCGAGTCGGGCTGCGTGGTCTGGGAGGTCGACGCCGACGCCCCGTCGTACGCGGCGCGGGAGCGGCTGGCCGGTTTCGCCTGCCGGCGGCTGGAGCTGGGCCCGCGGCGCCGGGGCGGCGCGGGCAAGCGGCTGCTCGACGTCCTCGTGTCGGGCACGCTGTTGCTGCTGGTGAGTCCGCTGATCCTGGCGTGCGCGCTGGTGCTGCGGGTCAGCGACGGGCCGGGCGTGGTGTTCCGGCAGGAGCGCATCGGCCGGGACGGGCGGCCGTTCACGCTGCTGAAGTTCCGCACCCACCGCCCGGCCGACGAGCACGAGTCGGCGACCCGGTGGAGCGTGGCGAACGAGAACGAGATGCGCTGGTTCTGCCGCATGCTGCGGCGCACCTCGCTGGACGAGCTGCTCCAGCTGTGGAACGTGCTCCGGGGCGACATGAGCCTGGTCGGGCCGCGGCCCGAACGCCCCTACTTCGTGGCGCAGTTCAGCCAGGCCTACCCCGGCTACGCGGCCCGCCACCGGATGCGGACCGGTGTCACCGGCCTCGCCCAGGTCCACGGGCTGCGCGGCGACACCTCGATCGAGGACCGCTGCCGGTTCGACAACGCCTACATCGACGACTGGTCGCTGTGGCAGGACGTGTGCATCCTGCTGCGCACCGCGGCCACGCTGGTGCGTCCGACGGGGAGCTGACCGACGTGAGCCACGTCCTGACCCCGCTCTCGCGCCGGGCCGCCGCCGCGGCGCCGGTCCTGCCCCTGGTGGCCGTGCCCGCCGTGCTGGCCCTGCCGCCGGCGTCGGACGGCGCGGGGCCCGCCGACGTGGTCTCGGGGCTGGCGGTGGGGTACTGCGTGCTCCTCGTCCTGCGCGAGCGGCGGGGGCGGCGCCCGCTCGCGCCCGCCGCGGCGGTGGTGCTGGGCCTGCCGGTCGTGGGGCTGGCGCTCGCCGCCATGGGGGCGTCCTCGCCCCAGGCCGGGCTGACCGGCCTGGGGCGCTATCTGCAGGTCTTCGTGCTCGTCCCGGCGGCGGTGCTGCTGCTGGTCCGCCGCCGGTCCGACTTCCGGCTGCTGGCCTGGTCGTTCGTCGGGCTCGGGCTGTGGCAGGGGGCCGTCGGCGTGCACCAGTACGTCACCCGGACCGGCGCCTCCTACCAGGGGGAGAACATCCGGGCGGTCGGCACCTTCGGGCCGCACGACGTGATGGGCATGGCGACGGCGGTCTCCCTCGGCCTGATGTGCGCGGCCGGGATCGCGCTGGGCCCGGCGTCCGTACGGCAGCGGACGCTGGCCGCCGGGTGCGCCGTGGCCCTGCTGCCGCCGCTCGCGCTCTCCTTCAGCCGGGGCGCCTGGATCGCGACCGCCGTGGCGGGCGCCGTGCAGCTGGTGCTGGCCGGGCCGCGGCGCGCGCTGAAGGTGGCCGCCGCCGCGGCCGCCGCCGGCGTGGTCCTGGTGGGCGGGTTCGGCGTGGGCACGGACTCGCTGCAGCAGCGCATCGACAGCATCGCGCGGGTCGCCGACGCCCCCGACCAGTCCGTCGTCGACCGGTACACCCTGTGGGGGGCCGCCGCCGGCATCTGGCGCGAGCATCCGCTGACCGGCGTCGGGCTGAAGGGCTTCCCCGAGCACCGGGACGGGCACGCCACGCTGGCGCTGTCGTCGGGCAGCGACATCGACGGCGCGGGGGTGACGTACCAGAGGCAGGCGCTGCTGTCGCCGCACAACATGTACCTGCTGGTGCTGAGCGAGCAGGGCCTGGTCGGGCTGCTCGCGCTCGCCGGGAGCTGGCTGGCGCTGCTGGTGCGCGGGGTGCGGCGGCTGGTGCGCGGCCGCCGCCGCGCCCGCGGTCCGGGGCCGGACTGCGGGCTCGTCGCCTGCGGGCTGCTGGTCTGGCTGCTGACCGACTTCGGGTACGGGGACATCGGCGGCCCCTCGACCGTGCTGACCGCCGTGGCCCTGGGGCTCGTGGCGTGGTGGGCGCTGGCCGGCGACGCGCGGGCGGACGGGGAGCGGACCGACGGGGAGCGGGCCGGGGCGCGCGGGCGCGTCGAGGAGGCCCCGGCGCGATGACGGTGGTGCCCCCACGATCCCCCGGTCCCGGCACGGACGGCACGGCGACCGTCCCCGCGGCACGGACCGCCGCCACCGCCGGGGCCGGCGCCGACCCGGCCCCCGCCTCCGGGCGGTTCCTCGCCCGGGCCGCGCTGGTGACGGCGGCGCTGTCCGTCGCCGGCTCCCTGCTCGGCCTGGTGCGCGACCAGGCGCTGGCGCGGCTGTTCGGGGCCGGGAGCGACACGGACGCCTTCCTGGTCGCGTGGACCGTGCCGGAGCTGGCCGCCACCCTCCTCATCGAGGACGGGCTGTCGATCGCGCTGATCCCGGCGTTCAGCATGGCGCTGGCCCGCCGTGCCCGGGGCGCCGCGGGCGACCCGGTGCGCGCCCTGGTCGCCGCCACGCTGCCCCGGCTGTGCCTCGCCTTCGCCGCGGTGGCCGCGCTGGTCGCCGGCACCGCCCCCCACCTGGTCCGGGTCCTCGCGCCCGGCCTGCCCGACCCCGGTCTGGCCGCCGACTGCACCCGGCTCACGGCGACCTGCGTGCTGGCCTTCGGGCTCGCCGGGTACTGCAGCGCCGCCCTGCGGGCGCACCGCCGCTTCGTGGCGCCCGCCGCGATCTACGTCGCCTACAACACCGGCATCATCACCGCGATGTTCCTGTTCGGCGAGCGCTGGGGCGTGCGCTCCGCCGCGGCCGGGGTCGCGGCGGGCGGCTGCCTGATGGTGGCGGTGCAGCTGCCGTCGCTGTGGCGGCAGCTGAGGTCGCGTACGCCGGCCCCGGGCGAGGCCGGCCCCGATGCCGGGGAGCGGCCGATGCGGCCGGCCCTGGTCGCCGCCGTGCTGCTGTTCGCGCTGTGCCGCCAGTCGCAGGTCCTCGTCGAACGCTTCCTCGCCTCCGACCTGCCCGCCGGGGCCATCTCGCACCTGAACTACGCGCAGAAGGTCGCCCAGATCCCGATGACGTTGTCGCTGATGCTGTGCACCGTCACCTTCCCCGTGGTGGCGCGGGCGCTCGCGGACGGCGACACCGAACGGGCGCGCAGCCGGGTGGAGCGGGACCTGGCGCTGGCCTCCGGCCTGGTGCTGCTGGGCATGTGCGCGGTGATCGCCTGTGCCCCGCAGATGATCGAACTGCTCTTCCAGCGGGGCGCGTTCACCGCGGACGACACCGCGGCGACGGCGGACGTCATGCGCGTGTACGCGCTCGGGCTGCTGGGCCAGACCCTGGTGGGTGCCCTGGTCCGCTCGTACTTCTCGGCGGGCCGGCCCAGCTGGTACCCCGTGGGCGTGATGGCCGTGGGCGTCGCGGTGACGTGCGCGCTCGGCGTCGTGACCGCGGGCGCCTGGGGCGTGGCGGGGATCGCCGCCGCCAACGCCCTCGGCATCACCGTCACGGCCGCCCTGCTGCTCACCGGCCTGCGCACCACGCGGCGCACCGGCCCCCGCGGCGTCTCGGTCCGT
Organism: Streptomyces glaucus; assembly: GCF_039533365.1. Taxonomy (NCBI): domain Bacteria; kingdom Bacillati; phylum Actinomycetota; class Actinomycetes; order Kitasatosporales; family Streptomycetaceae; genus Streptomyces; species Streptomyces glaucus. Next base: position 259,303 of record NZ_BAAATK010000001.1, on the reverse strand, counting down.
GTCCGGCCGGTGCTGGCCGAACTGGGCAGGCCCGGGTGCGCGGCGGTCGCCGCCACCCTCGCCGGGGCGTTCGCCGCCGGCCGGTTCGCCTCCCCGGCGGCGGGGCTGGCGGCCGGCTGCCTGACCGTGACCGCCGTGTTCGTCCCGCTCGCCTGGGCCCTGGGCGCCCAGGGCTCCGCATCCGCTGCGCGCTCCGTACGCGCCGTCACGAGAAGGCTCACCCATGGCTGCTTCCGTCGGTCCCGTTGACTCCGCCCCCGCCGGCGGGCTCCCCGCCCCGCGCCCGGGCCCGGTCCCGTGGGTGGCGATGTACCACTCGGTGGGCGACTGCTCGGACGACCCGTACCGCATCACGGTCACGCCCGAGCGGCTCGGCCGGCAGCTGGCCTGGCTGCGCCGGCGCGGGCTGCGCGGCGTGTCCGTGGCCGAGCTGCTCGCCGCCCGCGCCCGGGGCGCGGGGCGGGACCTGGTCGGGCTCACCTTCGACGACGGGTACGCCGACTTCGTCACCGCCGCCCTGCCGCTGCTGCGCCGCTGGGAGTGCACCGCCACCCTCTTCGTGCTGCCCGGGCGGCTCGGCGGCGACAACGCCTGGGACCCGCTCGGCCCGCGCAAGCCGCTGCTGGACGCGGACGGCGTCCGGCGGGCGGCCGCCGAGGGCGTGGAGATCGGCTCGCACGGGCTCACCCACGTCGACCTCACCGAGGCGGACGACCTCACCCTGAAGGCCGAGGTCGTCGAGAGCCGCGCCCGGCTCGCGGAGCTGACCGGCGCCCCGGTGGACGGCTTCTGCTACCCGTACGGCACGGTCGACGCCCGCGCCGTCGCGGCCGTGCGGGAGGCCGGGTACGCCTACGCCTGCGCCATCGACCCCGGCCCGCTGACCGGTCCGCACGCCCTGCCGCGGGTGCACGTCGGGCAGCACGACACGGCCTGGCGGCTGTACCTGAAGCACCGGCTGCACCGGCTGCGGCGGCGCCCGGTGGAGGGCCTGTGAGATGAGGGCCCTGCACATCATCACCGGTCTCGGCGTCGGCGGGGCCGAGCAGCAGCTGCGCCTGCTGCTGCGTCACCTGCCCGTCGACTGCGACGTCGTGACGCTCACCAACCCCGGTGCGGTCGCCGAGGGGCTGGCCGCCGACGGGGTGCGCGTCACGCACCTGGGCATGGGCGGCAACCGCGACCTGGCCGCGCTGCCGCGCCTGGTCCGGCTGATCCGCGCCGGCGGCTACGACCTGGTGCACACCCACCTGTACCGGGCCTGCGTCTACGGCCGGCTCGCCGCGCGGGCCGCCGGAGTCCGCGCGGTCGTCGCCACCGAGCACTCCCTGGGCGAGTCGCAGATGGAGGGCCGCAGGCTGACGGCGGGGGTGCGGGCGCTGTACCTCGCCAGCGAGCGGCTCGGCCGGACGACGGTCGCCGTCTCCCCGGCGGTGGCCGGCCGCCTCGAACGCTGGGGCGTGCCCGCGCCCCGCATCGAGGTCGTCCCGAACGGCATCGACCTGGACCGCTTCCGCTTCGACCCGGAGCGGCGCGAGCGCACCCGCCGGCGCCTCGGGCTGCCCGGGGACGCGTACGTCGTCGGCGGTGTCGGGCGGCTCGCCCCGGGCAAGCGGTTCGACGTCCTGGTCCGCGCGCTCGCCCGGCTCCCGGACGACCACTGGCTGCTGCTGGTGGGCGGCGGCCCCGAGGAGCACGTCCTGCGCCGCACCGCCCACGAGGCCGGTGTGGCCGGCCGTGTCCTGTTCACCGGCGAGCGCCCCTACGTCCCCGACGGCTCCCCGGGCCCCGACCTGCCCGCGCTCGCCTGCGCGATGGACCTGCTGGCGTCCCCGTCCGCGGAGGAGGCGTTCGGCCTGGCGGCCGTGGAGGCGCTGGCGTCCGGCCTGCCCGTGCTCTACGCCTCCTGCCCGGCGATCGAGGACCTGCCGCCGTCGGCCGTCACCGGGGCCCGGCGCGTGCGCGGCGGCCCGGAGGCGTACGCCCGTGCGATCGCCGGGGTCCGCGCGGCGGGTCCGGGGCCGCGCACGGCGCCGGAGGCCGCGCACCGCTACAGCATCACCCGCAGCGCGGCCCGCCTCATGGACGTGTACGCGGCAGCGGTCCGCAGTTCGTCGTCGTCCCTCTCACCTCTGGGAGTCAGTCCCTCATGACCGACACTCCGCCCCGTCAGCGCCGCCTGTCCCTTGACCGCGTCAGGGGGCTGCCGTCCTGGTCCGTGCTCGCGGCCGGCGTCTTCGCCGGGGGCCTGCTCGGCGGCGCGTACGGCGTGTTCACCCCCCCGGCGTACACGGCCACCAGCTACGTCGTCGCCGTGCCGACCGCCAGGTCCACCCCGGACGCCGCCCTCGGTTTCGCGCAGGCGTACGGCCGGGTCGCCACGCAGCTCGCGGTGCTCGGGGACGCGCAGGTGTGGGCGGGCGTGCCGGTGCGGACCCTGCAGCGCAGCGTGCGCACGGCGACCTCGCCGGACGCGCCGATGGTCGCCGTCTCGGCCACCTCCGAGCACCCCGGCCTCGCCGTCGACATGGCCAACGCCGTCTCCCGGGCGCTGACCCGGCACGCGGACGACAGCCGGAGCAGCACCCAGGTCCGGCTGGTGCAGTTCTCGCGGGCGGTCGAGCCGAGCGAGCCGGCGTCCGCGTCGTCGGGGGTGACCGCGCTGGTGGGCGCGAGCGCGGGCGGGCTGCTGGGCGGGCTGGCCCTGCTGGCGCGGCCGCGCGGGACCGGCCGGGACGGCGATCCCGGCCCCACCGCCTCGGTGCCCGGCCCGGCGGCCGCCGCCGACGCGCGGGGGCAGCGGTGACGCCGGCGGGCCCGGCCGGGCCCGCTCCCGCGGAGCGCGGCGCCCGTGCCGAGCCGGCCCCGGACCGGAAGCGGCCGTGCGGGCGGCGCCGCCCGGTGGTGACGGCGGGTTCCGGCACGGACCGGCCGCCGCAGGCCGGTCCGCTAGCGGTCACGCGACCACCAGTCGAAGCGGAGGCAGAGTTTCCCGCCGAGCCAGTGCTCCACCCAGCTGCCCAGGTCCAGCGGCGTGCAGCCCTCCGGGGGCGGCGGCACGGCGGGCCCGGCGGGTGCGGCGGGCCCGGGTGTGGGCGTGGATGCCGGGGCCGGGGTCGCCCCGTCGGCGCCGCCGGCGAGGAAGGACCGGTAGAGCTCGGCCGACCGCGGGTTGTCGGCGCACCGCCACACACCGTGCGGGCAGTAGTCGGTCAGCGTGTGGTAGAGCGGCCGGTGCTCGGCGATCCACGCGAGCATGCGCCGCATGTACTCGGGGTTGTCGCCGTTGCGGAAGAGTCCCCACTCGGGATACGAGACGGCCTTGCCGTGGGCCTTCGCGAACTCCACGTGCGCCCGCAGCCCGTAGGGCTCGTCCACCTGCCGGTCGAACGGCATTCCGGCCGGCTGGTCGTAGGAGTCCATGCCGATGATGTCGACCGTGTCGTCCCCCGGGTAGCACTCCGTCCAGGGAACGGCGTCCCTGCCGCGGCTCGGCGCGAAATCGAACCGGAACCTCTGCCCCGGCACCGACCGCATGGTGGTGACGATCCTGTTCCAGTACGTCTTCCAGGCCTGCGGGTCCGGCCCGCAGCGATGGGTGTACGTGGTGCCGTTCATCTCCCAGCCGAGCACGAGGACCGTGTCCGGCACCCCCAGGCCGACCAGCCGCTCGGCGAGGGCGCGGAAGTGGTGGTCGAACTCCCCGGCCGCGCCCTGCCGCAGCAGCCGCCGGACCTCGTCGTCGGAGACGCCCTCCTCGTTGCGCTCCTGCAGGGGGACGTTGAGGACGAGCATCCGGTCGGGATCCTGGTTGCGCCAGTGCGCCCACGCGTCGAGGAAGCCGGGGGCGCCCTCGATGTCGCGCCAGCGGTGGCCGGGCAGGTAGGTGTGGCCGACGCGGAGCTCGGCGCCGCCCAGCCAGTGGCTGAACAGCGGCATGCGGGCCACGCCGCGGGCGTCGGAGCCGAGGAAGGCGCCGAAGGCCGGGGGCCGCTCGCCCCCCGCCGGGGTGGTCGCCGGGGCCGGGACCGGTGCCGGGGTGGTCGCCGGGGCCGGGACCGGTGCCGGGGCGCGGGCGTCGTCGGCCGGTACCACCCCCACTCCGGCCCGGGGGCCGGACGCCAGGGCGGCCGACGCGGCGACCACCACCGCGCCCGCGGCCAGCCGGCCGGCCCGGACCCGCTTGTGGTGTGGAGCCATGCCTGCACCTCTCCTCTCTCTCGTCCGGCCCTCAGCCCTCGTCTCCCTGCTGACCAGCCGTCACAGGAAGTCAGACACAGGGGAACCGGCGGCGCCACCGCCGTTGGGGCTTTCGAGTGCCGCGCCCGCCCGTGCGGGTGAGCCGGCCCCGAAGAAACCCGCCAGGAAGGAACCGGCCCGGGAGAAGCCGGCCCGGCGGAAGCCGATCCGCGGGAAGCCGGCCCGGGAGAGGCGAAGCGAAGGAAGCCGGTCCGCCGGAAACAGGTCCGGCGGAGGCCGGTCCGGTGAATCCGCCCAGGAGAAAGAGAGAATCGTGTCGTTCCTCGACACCCGCGTCCCCGCCGTACTGCTGCGGATCGATCAGAATCCCTTCCACCACGGCACGCTGGGCGCCGTGCGCTCGCTCGGCCGGGCCGGGGTGGAGGTGCACGTCGTCGCCGACGCGGTGAGGAGTCCGGTCCACCGGTCGCGTTACGTGCACCGGATGCACCCGCCGCCGCTGCCGGGCGCGTCCCCCGACGACGTCCTCGCCGTGCTGCGCCGCGTGGCCGGCCTGATCGCGCGCCCCGCCGTCCTGGTCCCGATGGACGACGCCGGCGCCGTCGCCGTGGCCCGCCTGCGGGACGCGCTGACGCCCTCCTACCTGCTGCCGGCGATGCCGCCCGCGCTGCCCGAGCGCGTCGCGGACAAGGCGGAACTGGCCGCCGTGTGCGCGTCCGCGGACGTCCCGCACCCGCTGACGCTGGTCCCGGACAGCGCGGCGGAGGCCGCCGCCGACGCGCGGCGGCTCGGGCTGCCGCTGGTGGCGAAGTGGAGCCGGCCCTGGCTGCTGCCGGCCGGCAGCGGGCTGCGCAGCACGGTGCTGGTGCGCTCCGAGCAGCAGGCCCGGGAGCTGTGTCTGCGCACCGGGGAGGCGGGCAGCCGGCTGCTGCTGCAGGCGTACCTGCCGCCGGGGCCGGACCGGGACTGGTTCTTCCACGGCTACGCCGACCACGCGGGCACCGTGCGGGCGGGCGGCCCGGGCCGCAAGGAGCTGGCCTGGCCGCGCGGGGCGGGGCTGACCGCGGTGGGCCGCTGGACGCCCAACCCGCAGGTGCGGGCGGCGGCCGAGCGGCTCGTCGGCGCGCTGGGCTACCGCGGCGTCCTCGATCTCGACTTCCGCCGCTGCGGCACCACGGGCCGCTACCACCTGCTCGACTTCAACCCGCGCCCCGGCGCCCAGTTCCGGCTCTTCGCGGACGGCGCGGGCCTGGACGTCGTCCGGGCCCTGCACCTGGACCTGACGGGCCGCCCGCTGCCGGACGGCGTCCCGGTGCCGGGGCGGACGTTCGTGGTGGAGAACTACGCGCCGCTCGCCGCGCTGCGCACGGCGCCGGGCGGACGCGAACTGGCCTGGTACGCCCGGGACGACCGCGGCCCCGGATGGGCGATGTGGGCCCAGTGGTGCCGCCATGTGTCCCGCCGGCTGCGTGAGCGGATCGGCGCGGGCACGCCGGCGCCGGCGCCGGCGCCGATCCCCCGGGCGGCCTCGCCCTCCCTGACCGACGACGAGAAAGCGAGCAGTTGACGATGTACGACCTTCTGGTGGTGGGCGCAGGCCCGTACGGACTGTCGATCGCGTCCCACGCCGCGGCCGCCGGGCTGAACCTCCGGGTGTTCGGCCGGCCCATGGCGTCCTGGCGGGACAACATGCCCCGCGGCATGTTCCTGAAGTCGGAGCCGTGGGCGTCCAACCTCTCCGATCCGGCCGGGCGCTGGCGCCTGGACGCGTACTGCGCGGAGCACGGCCTGACGGCGCGTCACGCGCGGCCGATCCCGGTGGAGGAGTTCGCGGCGTACGGCCTGTGGTTCGCGCGGCACGCCGTGCCGGAGGTGGACGAGCGCACGGTGACCCGGGTGGCGTCCGGCCCCGGCGGCTTCACGGCTCTCACCGAGGACGGGGAGGAGCTGCGCGCGCGGACGGTGGCGCTGGCGGTCGGGGTGATGCCGTTCGTCGAGGTGCCGCGGGCCCTGCGCGGACTGCACCCCGCCCTGGTGACGCACAGCAGCCACCACAGCGATCTCGACCGGTTCCGCGGCCGGGACGTCACGGTGATCGGCGGCGGCCAGGCGGCGCTGGAGACCGCGGCGCTGCTCGCCGAGCAGGGCACCCGCGTGCGGGTGCTGGCGCGGGCGGAGCGGCTGGTGTGGAACGACGTGCCGCCGCCCTGGGAGCGCCCCTGGTGGCAGTCGGTCCGCTCCCCGCACAGCGGTCTCGGCCCCGGCTGGCGGAACTGGTTCTACGCCGAGCGCCCCGGCCTGTTCCGGCGGCTGCCGGAGCCGACCCGGGCCCGCATCGCGACGACGGCGCTGGGGCCGGCGGGCGCCTGGTGGGTGCGGGGCCGGGTGGAGGGCGTGGTGGAGCTGCTGCCGGGCCACGAGGTCGCCGCGGCCTGCGCGGTGCCGGACGGGGTGCGGCTGGAGACGGTGGACCGCGGGGGCGCCCTGCGCACTCTGGAGACCGAGCACGTCATCGCCGCCACCGGGTTCCGGCCGCGCTGCGACCGGCTCGGCCTGCTCGACGGCGGGCTGCGCGGGACGCTGGCGGCGCTGCCCGACGGCTCCCCGGCGGTCGGGCGGGACTTCGAGTCCTCCCACCCGGGCCTGTTCCTGGCGGGGCTGGTGACCGCCTCCGGTTTCGGCCCGGCCATGCGTTTCGTCCATGGCGCGACCTTCACGGCGGCGACCCTCGTCCGCGGGGTGCGCCGCCGGCTCGGGGCGCTCCCCGCGGGCCGGGCGGTCCCCGCGCCGGGTGGCAACAGCCGCAGCGAGTCGCCGTCGCCGGTGCGCGGCTGACCGGGCACCGCCCGGGGAGGGGGGCGGGTGCCGGGCGCGTCGCGTCCGGCACCCGGGAGCGGCTACCGGCGGGCGGCGGCGCGGCTGCGGCGGTAGAGCACCACACCGCCCGTGATCAGCGCGGCGCCGGCGGCCGAGGCCGTCAGGAGTTCCGCGCTGCCGGTCTTGGCCAGCTGGGGCGCGGCGGGCTGCCGCGCGCTGACGGTCGTGATCGTGGACGGCGTCTGGGCGGCCCGCGTGGGGGGAGGCGTGTGCCGCGGCGTCTTGCGCTCCGGCTCGGGGGACGGGGTGGGGGTGCCGGTGGCCGGCGGCGTGCTCGGCGCCGGGGGCGTGCTCGGCGCCGGCGTCTCGTCCTCGTCCCCGTAGCCGTATCCGTATCCGTAGCCGTCGTCGCCGTACGAGGACTCGGAGGAGTCGTCCGCCCCGTACGAGGCGTTGCCGCAGTGGTTGCCGACCGCGCGGCTGATGGCCGCGGCCGCGCCGACGCTGTTGCCGCACAGGTTCACCGGCACGGAGACGGGCACCTGCACGCTGTTCCCGGACAGCGCACCGGAGGATTCCTGGGCGACCGCGGTCGCTTCCGTGTCGGCGAGGGCGGGGCTGCCGGTCAGGGACAGAATGCCCGTGGCGGCGGCCGCCGCGAACACTCCCCTGCTCAGGGTCTGTCGCAATGTGGTTGTCTTCCTGCTTGGAGAAGTGGGAAAGCCGGCCCTGGAACGGAGATCGACGTCCAAGGCCGGCCATGACACAGCCGGAAGGCTGGTGCGTTGGGCGGTCAGTCGTTACATGAACTCGCTGCCGATCGCCGGGTTCAGCACGGTGATGAAATTGACCCGGCCACCGCACCCGTGGGTCGCACTGTGCGCGGGGACCCGGCTGACGTTCGCCCTGCTTCGGGCAGGCGCGTCTGCTTCATCAACCCGGCGCACGGGGATTGGTTGCGCGGGTTCACCCGATCGGCCCGCACCGCACCGCGAGGGGAGAGTCCCCGGAATTCACCGGGCCGGGCCGGTGCTGCCGGCGGGGCGCCGGGGGCGCCGCGCGATCACGACACCACGTCCTTGCGGGCGAAACCGCGGAAGGCCAGGGCGAACAGCACGAGCGCGTAGGTGACCGACAGGGACGTGCCCTGGATCATGTCGGTCCACTCCGGCCGCGGCCGGACGGCGTCGAGCCAGGCGTACTGCCAGTGCGCGGGCAGGACGCTGCGCCAGTCGCCGAGGGCGGTCACCTCGTCGAGGACGCTGCCGATGATGGTCAGGCCCACCGCGCCGCCGACCGCGCCGAGCGGGGCGTCCGTCCGGGTGGACAGCCAGAACGCCAGGGCGGCGGTGACCAGCTGGGACACGAAGAGGTACGCGGTGACGACCAGCAGGCGCCATACGGCGGTGCCGGTGGGCAGGGCGCCGCCGGTGGGCAGTTGCAGCGGGCCCGGGCCGTAGGCCGCCGTGCCGACGGCGTAGGCGACGAGCGGCAGCAGCACGATCGCCGCCAGGCTGAGGACGAGCCCGACGACGAGCTTGGACCACAGCAGGCGGGCCCGCGGCACGGGCGCCGCGAGCAGGTAGCGCAGGGACGACCAGCTCGCCTCCGAGGCGACGGTGTCCCCGCAGAACAGCGCGACGGGGACGACGAGCAGGAAGCCCGCGGCGGCGAAGAGGTTGACGGCGGCGAAGTTCGCCCCGGACACCGTGGCGGTGTCCATGAGGTTGATCCGGTCGTTGCCGCCGCCCGGTTCGCCGCCGACCTGGAAGGCGACGAGCAGGACGAACGGCAGGGCGAACAGGATGCCGCCCATGACGAGGGTGCGCCGCCGCTTCAGCTGCCGGACCAGTTCGACCCCGAGGGGCAGCGTACGGCCCGCCCGGTAGCCGTCGGCCGCCTCGGCGCGGTCGGCCAGCGTGCTCATGCGGGGTCTCCGATCAGGGTGAGGAAGGCGTCTTCGAGGCGGCGGTGGGGGCCCACCGATTCCACGGGCACGTCCAGCCGCACGAGGTCGGCGATCAGCCGCCGGGCGCTGCCGCCGGTGTCGAGCCGGACCACCAGGCCGTCGTCGGCGCGTACCGCCGAGGCCACGCCCGGCAGTGCGGCGATCTTCTCGACGACCGGCGCGTCCACCGGCCGGGCCGTGCCGACCAGCAGCGTGTCGCCGGAGCCGACGATCTCCCGGACCGGGCCCGCCTGGACGAGGCGGCCGTGGTCCATCACCACCAGGTGGGTGCAGGTCTGCTCGACCTCCGCCAGGAGGTGGCTGGAGACGATCACCGTGCGGCCGGCCGCCGCGTAGCGGATCATCACCTCGCGCATCTCGCGGATCTGGGGCGGGTCGAGGCCATTGGTCGGCTCGTCGAGGATGAGCAGGTCGGGCAGGCCGAGCATGGCCTGGGCGATGGCCAGGCGCTGGCGCATGCCCTGCGAGTAGGTGCGGACCGCGCGGGCGAGGGCGTCGCCGAGGCCGGCGATCTCCAGGGCCTCGTCGAGGCGGGCGTCCTCGGGCGGGCGGCCGGTGGCCCGCCAGTACAGCTGGAGGTTCTCGCGTCCGGACAGGTGCGGGAGGAAGCCCGCGCCCTCGACGAACGCGCCGACGCGGGAGAGCACCGGGGCGCCGGGCACGATCGCGTGGCCGAAGACGCGGATCTCGCCGCCGTCCGGTGCGATCAGGCCCATCAGCATGCGCAGGGTGGTCGTCTTCCCGGCGCCGTTCGGGCCGAGCAGGCCGAGCACCTGGCCCTTCTCCACGCGGAAGGACAGGTCCCGCACGGCGTACCGGTCGCTGGACTTCGCGTACCGCTTGGTCAGGCCGGTGATCTGCAGCGGGACGTCGGCCAGCGCGGGGTCGGGGGCGGGCGCCGCGGTGCGGCGGCGGGCGGTCAGCAGCAGGGCCAGGGCGGCGGCCGCGCCGGCGAGCGGGGCCCACCACACCCAGGCGGGCAGGGAGGCCGCCGGCTTCTCCGGGCCGAGGGCCGTCGGCACCGCCAGGTCGCCCTTGAGCGAGACCGTGTACGTGGCGGGGGCCGTCGGGGAGGCGTAGCCGAGGTCGGTGGAGGACAGCACCAGCCGCAGGCGGTGGCCGGCCTCGACCCGGTGGTCGACGGCGGGCAGGGCGATCGTGACGTCCTTGCCGGCCTTCGCGCCGGTCACGCGCAGGGGTTCGACCAGCTGGGCGGGCAGCACCGGCCGGGTGCCGTCCGGGCCGACGTCGTACACCTTGGCGAAGAGCACGGCGTCGTCGCTCGTCGACCGCACGTGGACGGTCACCCGGGGCGAGCCGGTGACCTGGAGGTCGTCCTCCAGGGGGGCCGAGTCGAACGCGGCGAACTGGCCCGGGAAGTCCAGGGAGACGCCGACGCCGAGCGAGGACAGCTGGGACAGGCCGGCCGAGGAGCCGAGGCCGGGCAGGGCGGAGACGGCGGGCGGGCTGGCGCCGGCCGGGTTGGCGAAGCTCTGCTCGCGGCCGGTGAGGGCGAGCGGGCGCGGGTCGCCGTGCAGGCCGGGGTAGGCGTCGGCGCCCGTCCCGGCGAGGCGGGGCTCGCCGTCGCCGGTGCCGGTGCCCAGGGTGCGGGTGACGCGGAAGGCGGGGCCGGTGCCGGCCGTCTCGTCGTCCTTCAGGTAGCGGTCGAACCAGGCCGCGACGCGGGACTGGACGCGGCCGCTCTCCAGGTCGCCGCCGTCGTGCCCGCCCGCGATCCAGTCGACGGCGACGGGGGCGCCGTTGGCGCGGATCGCGCGCGCGGCGGCGTCGGCCTGGCCGAGCGGGAAGAGGGAGTCGGTCTGGCCCTGCACCAGCAGGGTCGGCACCTCGATGCGGTCGCCGACGGCCGCCGGGGAGCGCTCCTGGAGCAGGGCGCGGGCCCGCGCGTCCGGCACGCCGGACGCGGCCACCCGCTCGTACATCCGGCACAGCAGCGGCTCGAACCTCGCGCAGCCGCCGCCGGAGTTGACGAAGATCCCGGCCCACAGCTTCTTGAAGACGCCGTTCGGGAACAGGGCGTCCGCGAGGTTCCAGTAGGTGATCGCCGGGGCGATGGCGTCCACCCGGTCGTCGTGCCCGGCCGCCAGCAGCGCGACCGCGCCGCCGTAGGAGGCGCCCGCCACGCCCACCCGCGGGTCGCCGGACCGGTCGAGGGCGACCTGCGGCTGCCGCGCCAGCCAGTCGATCAGCCTGGAGACGTCGGCGACCTCGCCGTCGGGGTCGTTCAGCCCGATCCGCCCGGTCGACTTCCCGAAGCCGCGCGCCGACCAGGTCAGCACCGCGTAGCCGTCCTCGGCGAGGCGCTCCGCCTGCTGCCGCACGTCGTCCTTGCTGCCGCCGAAGCCGTGCGCCAGCAGGACGGCCGGGCGCCGGCCGCCGGGGCCCGCGGTGAAGTACGAGGTGTCCAGGCGCACCCCGTCGCCCACGGTCACGACCCGGTCGGTGCGGTGCACCGCGGGCGCCTCGTCGGAGGCGGTGGCCGTCCACGTGCCGAAACCGGCGAGGACGGCCACCGCGGCCCCGGCGGCCAGCAGGCGCCGGGGCCCCCGCAGCCGTCCGGACAGACGTCCGGGCAGTCGAAGATCCATGCGTCAACGGTACGGGGTGAACCTGTCGGGAAGGTGTCGGCCGGGGGCCGGAGCCCGGACCCTCCCGCGGGCGTACCGGCTCCTGCCGCGTACTGCGCCCGCGGTACGCGGGCGGGCGAGGACGGGCGGACGGCGGGACGCACGCGGTCAGCTCCGGGCGTCCTCCGGGATCGTCACCAGCCAGCGGCTGCCGGGGCGGGGGCGCAGGTACAGGGCCCAGTAGAGGGTGGCCGCGGCCGTGATGCCGCCGGTCAGCAGCAGGTGGCCCGTCTCCTGCCGGCTCAGGACGTAGGCGAGCACCGCGATCAGCAGCACCGGCGTCGCGGGCCACAGCGGCATCCGCCAGGCGCGGGCGTGCCGGTGGGCGCCGCGCCGGGCGAGCAGGGCGGCGACCGCGACCAGCAGGTACATGCCGGTGACGGAGACGCCCGTGACGCCGTACAGGGTGTCCAGGTCCACGAAGCACAGGGCCGCGCCCGGCACGCCCACGGCGAGCGTGGAGACCCACGGGGAGCCGGACCGGCCGAGCCGGGAGAAGAGGGCGTTGACCGGCTCGGGCCAGGCCCTGTCGCGGGCCGAGGCGAACAGCACGCGCGAGTTCTGGATGACCATGACGATGCCCGCGTTGACGATCGCCAGGGCCACGCAGAGGCTGACGAAGGCGCCGACGGCGGAGCCGGACCAGGCGGTGACCATGCCGCTCAGGTCGCCGGCGGTCAGCTCCTCGACGCTGGACGCCCCCAGGGTGAGGGCGACGACCGGGACCAGGATGATCACGGTGGAGACGGCGAGGGTGGCCAGGACCGTGCGGGCGACGTCGGTGCGCGGGTTCCGCAGTTCCTCGGAGAGGTAGACGGCGGTGGAGAAGCCCTGGGTGACGAAGAGGGCGATGGCGAGCCCGGAGACCACCAGCAGGGCCGTCACGGGGTCCGTGCCGCCGCCCGTCCCGGCCACCTGCATCGAGACCAGGCTGCCGGGGCCGCGCTCGGCGTGGGCGAAGCCGAGCACCGCCACGACGGCCGCCGCGACGACCTCCAGGACCAGGAAGACGCCGGTGATCCAGGCGTTGGCGCGCAGGTCGAGCAGGCCGGCGAGGGTGGCGAGCAGCATCACCGAGGCGCCCGCGACGGCGGGGTCGAGGTGCACGACCGGCGCCAGGTAGTCGGCCGTGCCCATCGCGATCACCGGCGGGACGATCACGACGACCAGCAGGGACAGGACGAAGACCAGCCAGCCCGCCAGCCGCCCGGCCAGCGTCGACACCATGGCGTACTCGCCGCCCGCGCTGGGGACGAGGGTGCCCAGCTCCGCGTAGCAGAACGCGACGGCGACGCAGAGCAGCGAGCCGACGGCGATCGTCAGGGCGGTGGCGGTGCCGAGCGTGCCGAACAGGTCGGGGACGACCACGAAGAGGGTGGAGGCGGGGGTCACGCACGACAGCGTCAGCAGGGTGCCGCCGACGACCCCGATGGAACGTCTGAGTCTGCGGGAACCGTCCGGGGCCGGCGGGACTGGGGTCTCGGCAGGGCGGAGCGTGTCGGTCATGCGGCGGTTCCGATCGACTCGTGCGGCAGGAGATGACGGCCGGGAGCGCTATCGCCTCCGGTGGATCAGGTCGTACGGGTGGGGTCCGCTCCCGGTTGCGGAGAATGGAATCCGACGGAAACCGTGACGTCAATGGGTGTTCTTCTACGGAATTCGTTGCGTTCAAGCCGCCTCAGTGGCCATCCGGACACAACGCGGCATCAGGGAGGCCGTCATGCCCCCCTGCGGGAACCGCAGGGCCGGCCCGCAAAAAAAGGGGCCGTCCGCATGGCGGACGGCCCCTGGGGTGCTGCCGGGGTCAGTGGTTGCGCGGGAACCCGAGGTCGACGCCGGCCGGGGCCTCGGACGGGTCCGGCCAGCGGGTGGTGACGACCTTGCCGCGGGTGTAGAAGCGCGTGCCGTCGTTGCCGTAGACGTGGTGGTCGCCGAAGAGGGAGTCCTTCCAGCCGCCGAAGGAGTGGTAGCCGACCGGGACCGGGATCGGCACGTTCACGCCGACCATGCCGGCCTCGACCTCCAGCTGGAAGCGGCGGGCCGCGCCGCCGTCCCGGGTGAAGATCGCGGTGCCGTTGCCGAACGGGGAGGCGTTGACGAGGGCGACGCCCTCCTCGTAGGTGTCGACGCGCAGCACGCACAGCACCGGGCCGAAGATCTCGTCCCGGTACGCCTTGGCGCTGGTCGGCACCTTGTCGAGCAGCGAGACGCCGATCCAGTGGCCGTCCTCGTAGCCCTCGACGGTGTGGCCGGTGCCGTCCAGGACGACCTCGGCGCCCTCGGCCGCCGCGTTCGCCACGTACGAGGCCACCTTGTCGCGGTGGGCCTTGGTGATCAGCGGGCCCATCTCGCTCGCCGGGTCGTCGCCGGGACCGATCCTGATCTTCTCGGCGCGCTCGCGGATCTTCTCCACCAGCGTGTCGCCGATCGCGCCGACCGCGACGACGGCCGAGACGGCCATGCAGCGCTCGCCCGCGGAGCCGTAGGCCGCCGAGACGGCCGCGTCGGCCGCCGCGTCCAGGTCGGCGTCGGGCAGGACCAGCATGTGGTTCTTGGCGCCGCCGAGCGCCTGGACGCGCTTGCCGTTCGCGGAGGCGGTGGCGTGGACGTGTCGGGCGATCGGGGTGGAGCCGACGAAGGAGACGGCCTTGACGTCGGGGTGGGCGAGCAGGCGGTCCACGGCCACCTTGTCGCCGTGGACGACGTTGAACACCCCGTCCGGCAGGCCCGCCTCGGCCAGCAGTTCGGCCAGGCGGACGGAGGCCGACGGGTCCTTCTCGCTCGGCTTCAGCACGAAGGTGTTGCCGCACGCGATGGCGATCGGGAACATCCACATCGGCACCATCGCCGGGAAGTTGAACGGCGTGATGCCGGCGACCACGCCGAGCGGCTGCCGGATGGAGGCCACGTCGACCCGGCCGGCGACCTGCGTGGACAGCTCGCCCTTCAGCTGCACCGGGATGCCGCACGCCAGGTCGACGATCTCCAGGCCGCGCGCCACCTCGCCGAGCGCGTCGGAGTGCACCTTGCCGTGCTCGGCGGTGATCAGCCGGGCGAGTTCGTCGCGGTGCGCGTCGAGCAGCGCGCGGAACCTGAACAGGACGGACGTGCGCTGCGCCAGGGACGACTGCCCCCAGGCCGCGTACGCCTCCTTGGCCGCCGCGACCGCCGCGTCCACCTCCTCCACGGAGGCGAACGCCACCTTCGCGGTGACCGCGCCGGTCGCCGGGTCCGTCACCGGGCCGTAGGTGCCCGAGGCGCCTTCGGCGGTCCGCCCGCCGATCCAGTGGTGGACGATCTTCGTCATGACCGAGAACTCCTTCACAGAGGGCGGCGTCGGGTCGCCACGCGCCGTTCGTACAGCTCACCCGCCTCGACCGCCGACGGTCCCGTCGCGGTCTCGGCCCCGGGTCCATCCCACCAGTCCCGTCCCGCGGGCGCGCCCGACACAGTGTCTGCGGTTCGGGCCCCGGCGTAGACACCTGTGGGAGCGGCGGCGGCCCGCGGCCCCGGCGGAAACGGCCCGCGCGGTTCCGGCGGGGCGCCGGTGCCGGCGCCCGGACGGCGTACCGGCCGGGCGTACGCCTCGGCCCGCGCGGCCCGGGGCGGCGCGGACGTCCGCCACCGGGCGCCCCCGGACGTACGGACCTCCGGCGCGGGGCCGCGGCGGGCGGGGAGTCGTCGCTCGCACTTCGCTCCTGCCAGGGCGAAGAGGACTCCCGCGCCGGAGGCGCTCTCGGGCCGGACCCTGCGGCCCGGCGGGTGCGGGGACACGCCGGTCACGGGAGCGCCTTCACCGCGGTCCCCCGGCGGCGCCCGCGGCGCTTTCCGCATCCCCTCGGCATCGTCACCGGCTTCCCCTCGCGTCGGCTCTCCCGGCTTTGTAGTCCCGCGCGCGAACCCCTGTCAACGCTTTGTCCGGACATTCGGACGAGATCTTGACGGTGCCTCCGGGGGAAGCCGCAGGACGCAGGCACGGGGGCCACGGAGGCTGTCACCGCACGCCACCCTCCCCTCTCGCGCCACCCGCGCCGCCCTCCCCTCCCGCACCGCTCTCCCCTCCCGCGCCACCCGCGTCTGTCAACGCGCCACGCCCCGTGCCGGCGCCCGCCTGTGCGTCATCTGTGTCACAAACTCCCCCCTCATGTCACACATGTCGCACGGAGGTGGGCCTTCCGTCACACCCGCGCACGGCCCCTGTCCCGCTCCCGCTCCGCGTCGTTCACCGGGCACAGGCTTGTTGATCACCAGCGCAGCGCCCGGCTCCCCCGGACGGCCGTCCCCCGGCCGCCGCCGCGGCGCGCGCAGGAGAGGGGCACCTCGTGACCGACCGAAGGCTCTGGACCTACAAGGACATCGCCGCCCACATCCGGGTCCAGCCGGACACCGTGCGCTCGTACCGCAAGCACGGCCTGCTGCCCCCGCCCGACCTGGTGCAGGGCGGCAGGCCCTACTGGTACGCCGAGACGATCCGGGCGTGGGTGGCGTCCCGCCCGGGCAACCGGAACCGCCGGGGGGACTGACCGCCGGGTTCCGCCGCCCCGCCGCGGCACGTCCGCGGGGGCGGGCCGGTCAGCTCCACGGTTCGACGACCGTCACGCCCGCCCCCGGCGCGGCGCCCATCGCGGCCAGCGCGGCCGGGACCGCGTCCAGCGCGATCGTGGACGTCACCAGCAGGTCGGGCCGCAGCACGCCCGTCCGGACCAGTTCCAGCATCGGCGGATAGGTGTGCGCGGCCATGCCGTGACTGCCGAGGAGTTCCAGCTCCAGGGCGATGGCGCGGGCCATCGGGACGGGCGTCGTCCCGGCCGGCGAGGGCAGCAGCCCCACCTGGACGTGGCGGCCGCGGCGCCGCAGGCCGTTCACGGACGCGGCGCAGGTGGCGGGCGAGCCGAGGGCGTCGAGGGAGAGATGGGCGCCGCCGCCGGTGAGCTCGCGGACCGCCGCCGCGGTGTCCCGCGTGCGCGAGGCGTCCACGCACTCCGCCGCCCCGAACCTCCGTGCCAGGTCCAGCGCCCCGGCGGACACGTCGACGGCGACGACCCGCGCGCCCGAAGCGGCCGCGATCATCACCGCCGACAGGCCCACCCCGCCGCAGCCGTGCACCGCGACCCACTCCCCCGCCGCCACCCGGCCCTGCTGCACCACCGCCCGGAACGCCGTGGCGAACCGGCAGCCCAGCGAGGCCGCCGTCGGGAACGACATGTCGTCGGGCACGGCGACGAGGTTGACGTCGGCGTGGTCGAGCGCCACGTACTGGGCGAAGGAGCCCCAGTGGGTGAAGCCCGGCTGGGTCTGCCGCTCGCACACCTGCTGGTCGCCCGCCGCGCAGGCGGGGCAGCCGCCGCAGGCGCAGACGAAGGGCACGGTGACCCGGTCGCCGGGCCGCCAGCCGCTCACCCCGGCGCCGGTCTCCTCGACGATCCCGGCGAGTTCATGACCGGGTACGTGCGGCAGCGTGATGTCCGGGTCGTGCCCCTGCCATCCGTGCCAGTCGCTCCGGCACAGCCCGCTCGCCTCGACCCGCACCACGACCCCGTGCTCGGCGGGGCGGGGGTCCGGCACGTCCCGCACCTCGGCCGGCTCTCCGTACCGCTCGAACACGACCGCGCGCATCGTCGACTCCACCTTCCGGGCCGCCATGGTTTCCGGGGGAACGCTAGCCCGGCGGCCGGACCCGCGGTCGGCCGAGGGGTGCGTTCGGCGACGGCGGACCGGGACGGCCGGGGTCCTCCCCGGGAGGGGGAGGCGGGCGCCGGGGACGCGGACCGGGCCGCGCTCCGGGCCGTGGGCGTCGAGCGCGAGGCGTACGCCCAGAGCCGGGGAGCGTCCTCGTGCGCCGCCCCGGGTCACTGGCCGCCGGCCGGCCGGGTACCCGCACCGGCACCACCGCCCCGTCGGGCCCCTCCTGGATTAATACCCCCTAGGGGTATAGTCTGAGGACGGAAGGAGGGACCCGCCGGTCCCCCCTCGACCCACCCGCCTCGACGAGGAGCAACGACATGACCACCCAGACCGACACCCCGGGTTCCGTCACCACCGTCTACCGGGTGAGCGGGATGAGCTGCGGACACTGCGAGGGCGCCGTCTCCGGCGAGATCTCCCGGATCCCCGGCGTCAGCTCGGTGAAGGCCGTCGCCTCGACCGGCGAGGTCACCGTCGTGTCCGAGGCCCCGCTCGACGAGGAGGCCGTGCGCGCCGCCGTCGACGAGGCCGGTTTCGAACTCGCCGGCCAGGCCTGATCCCCCATCCCACGAGCCCTTCGCACGGGCCGCGCGGGCCCGCACCGGCCCGCGCGGCCCGGCCCGTCGCCCGGAGCCCGACCCATGACCAGCACCACCACAGACACCCCTACGGACACCGCGCCGGCGCTCTCCGAGGTCGAGCTGCTCATCGGCGGGATGACCTGCGCCTCCTGCGCGGCCCGCATCGAGAAGAAGCTCAACCGCATGGACGGCGTCACCGCCACGGTGAACTACGCGACGGAGAAGGCCCGGATCACCCATCCCGCGGGCATCGGGGTCGCGGACCTGATCGCCACCGTGGAGAGGACCGGGTACACCGCCCGGGAACCGGTCCGCGCGGAGGACGCCCCCCGGCAGGACGGCGGGGAGGACGCCCGGACGGCCACCGCGGACGACCCCGAGCTGTCCGCCCTGCGCCGGCGCCTCACCGTCTCCGCCCTCCTCGCCGCCCCCGTCGTGCTGCTCGCGATGGTCCCGGTACTGCAGTTCGACAACTGGCAGTGGCTCTCGCTCACCCTCGCCGCGCCGGTCGTCGTCTGGGGCGGGCTGCCCTTCCACCGGGCCGCCTGGACGAACGCCCGGCACGGCGCGGCCACCATGGACACGCTGGTCTCGATCGGCACCCTGGCCGCGTTCGGCTGGTCCCTGTGGGCGCTGTTCCTCGGCCACGCGGGCATGCCCGGCATGCGGCACCCCTTCGAGCTGACCGTCTCCCGCACGGACGGCGCCTCGACGATCTACCTGGAGGTCGCCGCCGGCGTCACCGCCTTCATCCTGCTGGGCCGCTACCTGGAGGCCCGCTCCAAGCGGCGCGCGGGAGCCGCGCTCAGGGCGCTGATGGAACTGGGCGCCAAGGACGTGGCGGTGCTGCGGGACGGCCGCGAGGTGCGGATACCGGCGGACCGGCTGGCCGTCGGCGACCGGTTCGTCGTACGGCCCGGCGAGAAGATCGCCACCGACGGCACCGTCGTCGAGGGCGCCTCCGCCGTGGACGTCTCCATGCTGACCGGCGAGTCCGTCCCGGTGGACGTGACCGTCGGCGACCCGGTCACCGGCGCCACCGTCAACACGGCCGGCCGGCTGGTCGTCGAGGCCACCCGGGTGGGGGCCGGCACCCGGCTCGCGCGGATGGCGAAGCTCGTGGAGGACGCCCAGAACGGCAAGGCCGAGGTGCA
Organism: Streptomyces glaucus; assembly: GCF_039533365.1. Taxonomy (NCBI): domain Bacteria; kingdom Bacillati; phylum Actinomycetota; class Actinomycetes; order Kitasatosporales; family Streptomycetaceae; genus Streptomyces; species Streptomyces glaucus. The sequence continues at coordinate 240,249 of NZ_BAAATK010000001.1, read as the reverse complement.
GCGGCTCGCCGACCGGATCGCCGGGGTCTTCGTGCCGGCGGTGCTGCTGATCGCGGTCGCCACCTTCGGGATCTGGCTCGCCGCCACCGGCGACACCGTCGCCGCGTTCACCGCCGCCGTCGCCGTGCTGATCATCGCCTGCCCGTGCGCGCTGGGGCTGGCCACGCCGACCGCGCTGCTGGTCGGCACCGGGCGGGGCGCCCAGCTCGGCATCCTGATCAAGGGCCCGGAGGTGCTGGAGTCCACCCGGCGCGTCGACACGGTCGTCCTGGACAAGACCGGCACCGTCACCACCGGACGCATGACCCTGCACGAGGTGTACGCCGCCCGCGGCACCGACGAGAAGCAGGTGCTGCGGCTCGCGGGCGCCGTCGAGCACGCCTCCGAGCACCCCGTCGCCCGGGCGGTCGCCGCCGGCGCCGCGGAGCAGGCCGGCCCGCTGCCGGCCGCCGAGGACTTCGAGAACGTGCCCGGGCGGGGCGCACGGGCACGCGTGGCGGGCCACCGGGTGGCCGTGGGGCGGCTCGCCGAGAACGCCGGGCTCCCCGAGGAACTGGCCCGGGCCAAGGAAGAGGCCGAGCGGGTCGGCCGCACGGCCGTCGTGGTCGGCTGGGACGGCGCGGCGCGGGGGGTCCTCGCCGTCGCGGACGCGGTGAAGGAGACCAGCGCCGAGGCGGTGCGCGAGCTGCGCGCGCTGGGACTCGCACCGGTGCTGCTGACCGGGGACAACCGGACGGTGGCCGAGGCGGTGGCGCACGCCGTGGGCATCGACCAGGTGATCGCGGAGGTCCTGCCCGAGGACAAGGTCGACGTCGTACGGCGGCTGCAGGCCGAGGGGCGGTGCGTCGCCATGGTCGGCGACGGCGTCAACGACGCCGCCGCGCTCGCCACCGCCGATCTGGGCCTGGCGATGGGCACGGGCACGGACGCGGCGATCGAGGCGGGCGACCTGACGCTGGTGCGCGGGGACCTGCGGGTGGCCGCGGACGCCATCCGGCTGTCCCGCAGGACCCTCGCGACGATCAAGGGCAACCTCGTGTGGGCCTTCGGCTACAACGTCGCCGCCCTGCCGCTGGCCGCCGCCGGGCTGCTGAACCCGATGATCGCGGGGGCCACGATGGCCTTCTCGTCGGTGTTCGTGGTGACGAACAGTCTCCGGCTGCGGGCCTTTCGCTGAGGTCTCGAAGCCCGAGCCCCCCCCTGGAGTCCGGCAGGAGCCTCACATAAGCTCTTCACAAGACTCACGCATCGTCCTTACGCTTGAGCCCCGTTCGACGTATCGGGGTTCTTGCGCATCTACCGGACATGTGCAAGAGACGCAGATCACAGTGATGCGAACGTAACCATCGAAGGGGCTCGAAGGTCTAAGTTGGCGATGTCGGGCAGCGTCTTGGGGGGCGCTTCCTGGCATCTGGGGATGTCTTGGGGGACTTCCTCAGTCGGAGGTACCTCCCTGCTCGCACATGGGTGAGAGCTCGGGGGAGCGTTGCCGGGACACGTGCACCGGGAAGCTTTGAGCGGCCCTCCCGGGCGTGCGCTGTCCCGGCAGACCGCACAACCACACAGGTGGGACGGGTTCTGCTCGTTCTGCTCGCACAGCACAGCGATTCAGGCGCTGTCCTCACAGACGCCCGGCCGGATCCCGTGGGGGGAATCCGCACCGGGACATGGGAAGGCGCCCTGGCCGCCGGCCCGTGGGGGGACCGGCGCACCGGGGCGCCTTCTGCTGTCCGCCCGCACCCGGACCTCCGCCCACGCACGGGACCTCCGGCACGCGCGCAAGGCTTCCGCACGCGGCCCTGGACCGGCGCCGCGGGCGCCCCGGAGGCGCGCACGGGGCGCCCTACGGGGCCGGCCACGGCCGTGCCGGCCGGGTCCGCGCGCACGAGGACGCCCGCAGGCCCCGCACGGCCTGTACGGCCCGTACGGCCGCACGGCGAGGCCCCGCACCGGCGGATCGGTGCGGGGCCCGGAAAGCGTCGGTCAGCGCTCCTCGACGGGAACGAAGTCGCGCTCGACCACGCCCGTGTAGATCTGGCGCGGACGGCCGATGCGGGAGCCCGGCTCCTTGATCATCTCCTGCCACTGGGCGATCCAGCCCGGCAGGCGGCCGAGGGCGAACAGGACCGTGAACATCTCGGTCGGGAAGCCCATGGCCCGGTAGATCAGACCGGTGTAGAAGTCGACGTTCGGGTAGAGCTTGCGCTCGGTGAAGTAGTCGTCGGAGAGCGCGTGCTCCTCCAGCTTCAGCGCGATGTCCAGCAGCTCGTCGGACTTGCCGAGGGCGGACAGCACGTCGTGCGCGGCAGCCTTGATGATCTTGGCGCGCGGGTCGAAGTTCTTGTAGACCCGGTGGCCGAAGCCCATCAGGCGGACGCCGTCCTCCTTGTTCTTCACCTTGCGGATGAAGGAGTCGACGTCGCCGCCGGCGTCGCGGATGCCCTCCAGCATCTCCAGCACGGACTGGTTGGCGCCGCCGTGCAGCGGACCCCACAGGGCGTTGATGCCGGCGGAGATCGAGGCGAACATGTTCGCCTGCGAGGAGCCGACCAGGCGGACCGTGGAGGTCGAACAGTTCTGCTCGTGGTCCGCGTGCAGGATCAGCAGCTTGTCCAGCGCGGAGACCACGATCGGGTCGAGCTCGTACTCCTGCGCGGGGACCGAGAAGGTCATGCGGAGGAAGTTCTCGACGTAGCCGAGGTCGTTGCGCGGGTAGACGAACGGGTGGCCGATCGACTTCTTGTACGCGTACGCCGCGATCGTCGGGAGCTTGGCGAGCAGACGGATGGTCGAGAGGTAGCGCTGCTCCTCGTCGAACGGGTTGTGGCTGTCCTGGTAGAAGGTGGACAGCGCCGAGACGACCGAGGACAGCATGGCCATCGGGTGGGCGTCGCGCGGGAAGCCCCGGTAGAAGTTCTTGACGTCCTCGTGCAGCAGGGTGTGCTGCGTGATGTCGTTGCGGAACGCGGTGAGCTGGTCGACGGTCGGCAGCTCGCCGTTGATCAGCAGGTAGGCGACCTCCAGGAAGGTGGAGCGCTCCGCCAGCTGCTCGATCGGGTAGCCGCGGTACCGGAGGATGCCCGCCTCACCGTCCAGGTAGGTGATCGCGGATTTGTAGGCGGCGGTGTTGCCGTAGCCGCTGTCCAGCGTCACCAGACCGGTCTGGGCGCGGAGCTTGCCGATGTCGAAGCCCTTGTCGCCGACGGTACTGTCGATCACCGGGTAGGTGTACTCGTTGCCGTCGTACCGCAGTACTACAGAGTTGTCGCTCACGTCTTCCCTCACCGACGTTGTGCCTCATCTTCGAGGTGCCCTGACTGTCTCTACCTTCCCCCAACCGGCTCAGGAGAGTGCACTCGGGGTCGACCATCGGGCCTAGTGGCGGCACTCAGTGCCGTCAACTTGCCCATCCTGCCCCCTCCGCCCCCCTTCGGGAAGGGCTCTGTGACCTTCACGACTCATTTGATCGATCATTTTCCGTGACGCCGGTCCCGGGGAGGCCGTGGGCCCCGTCCCCGCGGGCGCGCCCGGTCCTCGGGGTCCGGCTCCCGCGGCCTCAGCCCTCCAGAGGGCGGGGGGAGAGCCGGAAGTCCAGTGCCGTGCAGCGCCGGCCCGCCGACACGGTGCGCACCGCCTGTCCGATCGCCTTGCGCGAACCGACGAGGACGACCAGCTTCTTGGCCCGGGTGACCGCCGTGTAGAGCAGGTTGCGCTGGAGCATCATCCAGGCGCCCGTGGTGACCGGGATGACGACCGCCGGATACTCGCTGCCCTGGGAGCGGTGGATGGTCACCGCGTACGCGTGGGCCAGTTCGTCCAGTTCGTCGAATTCGTACGGAACCTCCTCGTCCTCGTCCGTCAGCACCGTCAGGCGCTGGTCGACCGGGTCGAGCGAGGTGACCACGCCCACGGTGCCGTTGAAGACGCCGTTCTCGCCCTTCTCGTAATTGTTGCGGATCTGGGTGACCTTGTCCCCGACGCGGAAGACCCGGCCGCCGAACCGCTTCTCGGGCAGGTCGGGACGGGCGGGGGTGATGGCCTGCTGGAGCAGGCCGTTCAGGGTGCCGGCGCCCGCGGGACCCCGGTGCATGGGGGCCAGGACCTGCACGTCGCGGCGCGGGTCGAGGCCGAACCGGGCCGGGATGCGGCGGGCCGCCACGTCCACGGTGAGCCGGCCGGCCGCCTCCGTGTCGTCCTCGACGAAGAGGAAGAAGTCCTTCATGCCGTCGGTGACGGGGTGCTGCCCGGCGTTGATGCGGTGCGCGTTGGTCACCACCCCGGACTGCTGGGCCTGGCGGAAGACCCGGGTGAGGCGCACGGCGGGCACCGGGCCGCCGTCGGCCAGGAGGTCCCTGAGCACCTCCCCCGCGCCGACGCTGGGCAGCTGGTCCACGTCCCCGACGAAGAGCAGGTGGGCGCCCGGGGGGACGGCCTTGACCAGCTTGTTGGCGAGCAGCAGGTCCAGCATGGAGGCCTCGTCGACCACCACCAGGTCGGCGTCCAGCGGCCGGTCCCGGTCGTAGGCGGCGTCGCCGCCGGGCCTGAGCTCCAGCAGGCGGTGCACGGTGGAGGCCTCGGCGCCGGTGAGCTCGGCGAGGCGCTTGGCGGCGCGGCCGGTGGGGGCGGCGAGCACCACCTTCGCCTTCTTGGCGCGGGCCAGCTCCACGATCGAGCGGACCGTGAAGGACTTGCCGCAGCCGGGGCCGCCGGTCAGCACGGCGACCTTCTCGGTGAGCGCCAGCTTGACGGCCGCCTCCTGCTCGGGCGCCAGATCGGCCCCCGTCCGCCCCTTGAGCCAGCCCAGCGCCTTGTCCCAGTCGACTTGGCGGAAGGCGGGCATCCGGTCCTCGTCCGTGCGCAGCAGGCGCAGCAGCTGGGCGGAGAGGGACAGCTCGGCCCGGTGGAAGGGGACCAGATAGACGGCCGTCACCGGCTCGCCGCCGTCCGGACCGGGTACCCGCTCCCGTACGACACCGGGGTCCCCGCCGTCCTCCGGGGGCTCCGCCAGCTCCGCGAGGCAGTCGATGACCAGGCCGGTGTCGACCTGGAGCAGCTTGACCGCGTCCTTGATCAGCTGTTCCTCGGGCAGGAAGCAGTGGCCCTGGTCGGCGGACTGGGACAGGGCGTACTGCAGGCCGGCCTTGACCCTGTCCGGGCTGTCGTGCGGGATGCCGACGGACTGCGCGATGCGGTCGGCGGTGAGGAAGCCGATGCCCCAGACGTCGGCGGCGAGCCGGTACGGCTGGTTCTTCACGACGGAGATGGAGGCGTCGCCGTACTTCTTGTAGATCCGCACGGCGATCGACGTGGACACCTCGACGGTCTGGAGGAAGAGCATGACCTCCTTGATCGCCTTCTGCTCCTCCCAGGCGTCGGCGATCTTCTTCGTCCGCTTCGGGCCGAGGCCGGGGACCTCGACGAGCCGCTCCGGCTCCTCCTCGATGATCTTCAGGGTGTCCAGGCCGAAGTGCTGCGTGATGCGGTCGGCGAAGACCGGGCCGATGCCCTTGACCAGGCCCGAGCCGAGGTAGCGGCGGATGCCCTGGATCGTGGCCGGCAGCACGGTCGTGTAGTTCTCGACGTGGAACTGCTTGCCGTACTGCGGGTGCGAGCCCCAGCGGCCCTCCATCCGCAGGGACTCCCCCACCTGGGCGCCGAGCAGCGCGCCGACCACCGTGAGCAGATCGCCGGCGCCTCTGCCGGTGTCGACGCGGGCGACGGTGTACCCGTTCTCCTCGTTGGCGTACGTGATGCGTTCCAGGACGCCTTCGAGGACGGCGAGCCGTCGTTCACCGGGGGCGGCCGCGGACTGGTTGGACATGGGTCCGACGGTACCGGGGGGCTGTGACACGGGTGGCCCTGCGGGCCCGGCCGCAGTCCCCGGTGCGCGGTCCCGGCGGCCCGGCGCCCGCTCCCGCGCCCTCCGCGGCGCCGGGCCGGCGAAGAACGCCGGGACGGGGGCCGTACCGTCCGGCGGCCGGCGCACCGGGGCGGACCCGGCCGGTGCCGGGCCGTGCCCGACGAGGACGACCCGCGCCGGGCGTCCCTGCGCCTACGAGGCCAGCCGCTCCCGCGCCGGCCGGCCGGCGCCGGCCGGGGCGAGGGCGGCGGGCTCCGGCCGGCTGATCTCGGCCCACACCGCATCGAGGGAGAGGCCGAGGACGTCGGCGATCGCCGCGATGGTCGGGAAGGCGGGGGTGGCCACGCGGCCCGTCTCGATCTTCCGGAGGGTCTCCGGCGAGACATGGGCGGCGAGCGCGACATCGAGCATCGAACGCTCCCCCCTGGCCCGTCGCAGGAGGGCGCCGAGGCGCTGTCCGCGTTCCACTTCGGCGGGGCTGAGCGGCAGTCTGACCATGGCGCCGATTCTAATACCGGTACAGTAAGGCCGGTATTGTTATTGGAAACCGGAGAAGGCCGCCGCATGATCGAGATCCTGAACCCCGCCCTGCTGGCCCGGGCGAGAGACACCGGCGCCCTGGTCGCCGACATCCTGCACACGCTGAAGGACCGCAGCGCGGTCGGCACCAACCTGCTGGACATCGACCGGTGGGCCAAGGCCATGATCGCCGAGGCCGGAGCCACCTCCTGCTACGTCGACTACGCGCCGTCCTTCGGACGCGGCCCGTTCGGCCACTACATCTGCACGGCCGTCAACGACGCCGTGCTCCACGGGCGGCCGTACGACTACCCGCTCGCCGACGGCGACCTGCTGACCCTCGACCTCGCCGTCTCCCGGGGCGGAGTCGCCGCCGACGCCGCCATCAGCTTCATCGTGGGCGACGCCAGGCCCCCGGAGAGCGTCGCGCTGATCAGCGCGACCGAACGCGCGCTGGCCGCGGGGATCGCCGCCGCCGGTCCCGGGGCCCGCATCGGCGACGTCTCCCACGCCATCGGCACCGTGCTCAGCGAGGCGGGGTACCCGATCAACACCGAGTTCGGAGGCCACGGCATCGGATCGACGATGCACCAGGACCCGCACGTCCCGAACACCGGACGGCCGGGCCGCGGTTACCGGCTGCGCCCCGGGCTGCTGCTGGCGCTGGAGCCGTGGGTCATGGCGGACACCGCCCGACTCGTCACCGACGCCGACGGATGGACGCTCCGCAGCGCCACGGGCTGCCGGACGGCCCACAGCGAGCACACCATCGCCATCACCGAGGACGGAGCCGAGATCCTCACCCTGCCGAAGGGGGCGCGGAGCGAGCAGGCGCTGCGGGGCGCGGCGATCTGACCGACTCGCCCCCACGCGCGCGCCGCGGGAGCACCGCGTCCAGGCGTTCGACCCGCTCCCCGAGTCCCGCCGCGGCCCTCGGCGGGAGCGTGCGCGGCACTTCCCGCCGCTCGTCCCGGGCCCGGCCCTCCCCCGCGGCGCGGGCCGGTGGACCCGGCCTCCCACCGCCTCCACCGGCGCTCGCCGCCGTGGACGCGCACGGACCACACGCCCGGCGCCATGGACACGCCCCCCGGGGCCGGCCGCTCCCGCGGCGAGGACGCGGACGGTGGCGTTCGCCGCTCCCGGGAGGCGCGGGGCGCCGCGGAACGGCTCCGGCGGCGCCGGGTCCGGGCCGGGCGTGGCGCCGGTCCCGGGCGGCCGGTCCGCGTGGCGGTGGCGGGCCGGGCCGAGCGGCGCCGTGACGGCTGCCGGGCCGTCGGTCCTGCGCGCCTTCGGCGGATCACGGCGTGTCACGCCACCGACCGCGCGATCTCGCCACGGTCACGATTGAGTTTCGGCCACTCCGGGGTCTTGTCACGCACCCGTGTAATCGTTTCCAATCCTCCGTGTAATCGATTCCACGAGGAGGTGGAAACGGCGATGGCGAGCATCAAGGACGTCGCCGCCGCGGCGGGGGTCTCCGTCGCGACGGTGTCACGCGCCCTGAACGGTCATCCGTCGGTCAGCGCCGCCGCGCGGGCGCGGGTGCTGGCCGCCGTCGAGGAGCTGGGGTACCGGCCGAACGCCGTCGCCCGGTCGCTGCGCACCGACACCACCCGCACCCTCGGGCTGGTCATCAGCGACGTCATGAACCCCTACTTCACCGAGCTGGCCCGGTCCGTGGAGGAAGAGGCCCGCGCGCTCGGGTACAGCGTGATCATCGGCAACGCCGACGAGCGGCCCGACCTGCAGGACCACCACGTCACGACGCTGCTGGACCGGCGGATCGACGGGCTGCTGGTCTCCCCCACCGACGGCGGCTCGCCGCGGATGCTGGAGGCCGCGCGGGCCGGGACGCCGATGGTGTTCGTGGACCGGTGGATCCCGGGCGTCGACGTGCCGGTGGTGCGGTCGGACGGGCGGGCGGCCGTGCGGGACCTCGTGGCGCATCTGCACGGGCTCGGGCACCGGCGGCTGGCGATCATCGCCGGGCCGGCGGCGACCACGACCGGGCGGGAGCGCGTGGACGCCTTCCGGGAGGCGCTCGGCGCGTTCGGGCTGGAGCTGCCCGCCGCCTACACCGGGCAGGGCGACTTCCGGGCGGCCAGCGGGCGCCGGGTCACCGAGGGCTTCCTCGACCTGCCCGAGCCGCCCGAGGTCGTCTTCGCCGCCGACAACCTGATGGCGCTCGGCGCCCTGGACGCCGTCCGCGCGCGCGGACTGCGGGTGCCCGACGACCTCGCCCTGGCCGCGTTCGACGACATCCCCTGGTTCGTGCACACCGACCCGCCCGTCACCGCCGTCGCCCAGCCCACGGGCGAGCTGGGCCGCGCCGCCGTGCGCGCCCTGGTCGACCGGATCGAGGGCCGGACGGCCGAGTCCGTCACGCTGCCCGCCCGGCTCGTCGTCCGCCGCTCGTGCGGCGAGCCGGAACCCCCGTCCCCCTCCCCCGTACGAAGGAGTACGACGTGAGCAACCCGGAGGAGTTGCTGCGCATCGAGGGCATCCGCAAGACCTTCCCCGGCGTGGTCGCGCTCGACGGCGTCGACTTCGACCTGCGCCGGGGCGAGGTGCACGTGCTGCTCGGCGAGAACGGCGCGGGCAAGAGCACCCTCATCAAGATGCTGTCGGGCGCCTACACGCCCGACGCCGGACGGATCCTGGTCGGCGGCGAGGAGGTGCGCATCGACGGTGCGCAGGCCTCCGAGCGGCTCGGGATCGCCACCATCTACCAGGAGTTCAACCTGGTCCCCGAGCTGACGGTCGCCGAGAACATCTTCCTGGGGCGGCAGCCGCGCCGGCTGGGGATGATCGACCGCCGGAGGATGGACGCCGACGCCGAGGTGCTGCTGAAGCGCGTCGGGGTGGACGTCTCCCCGCGGGCGCGGGTGCGCGACCTCGGCATCGCACGGCTGCAGATGGTCGAGATCGCCAAGGCGCTCAGCCTGGACGCGCGGGTGCTCATCATGGACGAGCCGACCGCCGTGCTGACCTCCGAGGAGGTCGAGAAGCTGTTCGCGATCGTGCGGCGGCTGCGCGAGGACGGGGTGGGCGTCGTCTTCATCACCCACCACCTGGAGGAGATCGCCGCCCTCGGCGACCGCGTCACCGTCATCCGGGACGGCCGCAGCGTCGGGCAGGTGCCCGCCTCGACGCCCCAGGACGAACTGGTACGGCTCATGGTCGGGCGGTCCATCGAACAGCAGTACCCGCGCGAGCGCGCGAAGGCCGGTGAGGCGCTGCTCAGGGTCGAGGGGCTGACCCGGGACGGCGTCTTCCACGACGTGGGCTTCGAGGTGCGGGCCGGTGAGGTCGTCGGCATCGCGGGGCTGGTCGGGGCCGGGCGGACGGAGGTCGTCCGGGCCGTGTTCGGGGCCGACCCGTACGACGCCGGGGCCGTGCACGTCGGCGGCGAGCGGCTGCGCGGTCACGACGTGAACGCCGCCATGGCGGCCGGCATCGGGTTCGTGCCCGAGGACCGCAAGGGGCAGGGGCTGATCCTCGACGCCTCCGTCGAGGAGAACCTCGGCCTGGTCACCCTCCGGTCCGCCTCCCGCGCGGGGCTCGTCGACCTCAGGGGGCAGCGCGAGGCGGCGGCCCGGATCGCCGGACAGCTCGGCGTGCGGATGGCGGGCCTGGGCCAGCACGTGCGGACGCTCTCCGGCGGCAACCAGCAGAAGGTCGTCATCGGCAAGTGGCTGCTGGCCGACACGAAGGTGCTGATCCTCGACGAGCCGACCCGCGGCATCGACGTCGGCGCGAAGGTCGAGATCTACCAGCTGATCAACGAACTGACGGCCGCGGGCGCCGCCGTGCTCATGATCTCCAGCGACCTGCCCGAGGTGCTCGGCATGAGCGACCGGGTGGTCGTCATGGCGCAGGGGCGCGTCGCGGGCGAACTGGCCGCCGAGGAGGCCACCCAGGACGCCGTGATGGCACTCGCCGTCAGCACTCCCCACAGCAACGGAACGGAGGCCACCGGTGGCCACTGACACGCTCAAGAGCAAGCCGGGCGCGCGGGGCGGCGCCTCGGGCGGCCTGCGCCGCCTGCTCCTGGACAACGGCGCGCTGACCGCGCTCATCGTCCTGGTCGTCGCCATGTCGGCGCTGTCCGGGGACTTCCTGACCGCCGACAACCTCCTCAACGTCGGCGTCCAGGCCGCCGTGACCGCGATCCTCGCCTTCGGCGTCACTTTCGTGATCGTCTCCGCGGGCATCGACCTGTCGGTCGGCTCGGTCGCCGCGCTGTCCGCGACCGTGCTGGCGTGGAGCGCGACCGAGGCCGGGATACCGGTCGTCCCGGCGGTCCTCCTCGCCCTCGCGACGGGCATCGCCTGCGGCCTGGTCAACGGCTTCCTGGTCTCGTACGGCAAGCTGCCGTCGTTCATCGCGACGCTCGCCATGCTGTCGGTGGCGCGCGGCCTGTCCCTGGTGATCTCGCAGGGCTCCCCGATCGCCTTCCCCGACTCCGTCTCGCACCTCGGGGACACCCTCGGCGGCTGGCTGCCGGTGCCGGTCCTGGTGATGATCGTCATGGGGCTGGCCACGGCGTTCGTCCTGGGCCGGACCTACCTCGGCCGCTCCATGTACGCCATCGGCGGCAACGAGGAGGCCGCGCGGCTGTCGGGCCTGCGGGTGAAGCGGCAGAAGCTCGCCATCTACGCCTTCTCCGGCCTGTTCGCCGCCGTCGCGGGCATCGTGCTCGCCGCCCGGCTGTCCTCCGCGCAGCCGCAGGCCGCGCAGGGCTACGAACTGGACGCGATCGCCGCGGTCGTCATCGGCGGCGCCTCCCTGGCGGGCGGCACCGGCAAGGCGTCGGGCACGCTGATCGGCGCGCTGATCCTGGCGGTGCTGCGCAACGGGCTCAACCTGCTGTCCGTGTCCGCGTTCTGGCAGCAGGTCGTCATCGGTGTCGTCATCGCGCTGGCGGTGCTGTTCGACACCCTGCGGCGCAAGGCGGGCGCGACCACCCCGGCGGCCGGCGCGTCCGGCGGCGGGCACCGGGGCAGGCAGGCACTCACGTACGTGCTCGCGGCCGTCGTCGCCGTCGCGGTGGTCGGCGCGACCTCGCTGCTGCACAGCGGGGCCTCGGCGGGCGGGACGCAGCGGATCGGCCTGTCGCTGTCGACGCTCAACAACCCGTTCTTCGTGCAGATCCGGGCCGGGGCCGAGGAGGAGGCGAGGAAGCTGGGCGTCGACCTGACGGTCACCGACGCGCAGAACGACGCCTCCCAGCAGGCCAACCAGCTGCAGAACTTCACCAGCGGCTCGCTGTCCTCGGTCATCGTCAACCCGGTGGACTCCGACGCGGCCGGTCCCGCGGTGCGCGGCGCGAACAAGGCCGGCATTCCCGTCATCGCCGTGGACCGCGGCGTCACCAAGGCGGACACGGCCGCGCTGGTCGCCTCCGACAACGTCGAGGGCGGCGCGCTGGGCGCCAGGGCGCTCGCCGAGAAGCTCGGCGGCAAGGGCAGGATCGTGATCCTGCAGGGCCAGGCCGGCACCTCCGCCAGCCGCGAGCGCGGCGCGGGCTTCGCCGAAGGGCTGAAGGACTACCCGGGCATCGAGGTCGTCGCCGAGCAGCCCGCGGACTTCGACCGCACCAAGGGCCTGGACGTGATGACGAACCTGCTCCAGGCGCACCCCGACATCGACGGTGTCTTCGCCGAGAACGACGAGATGGCGCTCGGCGCGATCAAGGCGCTGGGGGCGAAGGCCGGAAAGTCGGTGCAGGTCGTCGGCTTCGACGGCACGCCGGACGGGCTGAAGGCGGTCGAGGCGGGCACGCTGTACGCCTCCGTCGCGCAGCAGCCGTCGGAACTCGGCAGGATCGCGGTGCGGAACGCGCTGCGCGCCGCCGACGGCGAGAAGGTGGAGAGCACGGTGAAGGTGCCGGTGAAGGTGGTCACCCGGGAGAACGTGGCCGGCTTCGAGGGCTGACGCCGAACGCGGGGACGCTCAGGCACACGGGGCGGGCGGTCGTGTCGACCGCCCGCCCCGCACTCGGATCCACTCGACTTCACTCGGGGATCCACTCGGGAACTCACTCGGATCGGGGAGCGATTCATGTACGCATACGACCTCCTGGTCGTCGGGTCGGCCAACGCCGACCTGGTGATCGGCGTCGAGCGCCGGCCGGCGGCCGGGGAGACGGTGCTCGGCTCCGACCTGGCCGTCCACCCGGGCGGCAAGGGCGCGAACCAGGCGGTCGCCGCCGCCCGGCTGGGGGCCCGCACGGCCCTGCTGGCCCGGGTCGGCGACGACGCCCACGGCCGGCTGCTGCTGGACGCGCAGCGCGCGGCCGGCGTCGACACGGTGGGCGTCCTGGTGGGCGGCGCGCCGACCGGGGTCGCGCTGATCACGGTGGACCCGTCCGGGGACAACAGCATCGTGGTCTCGCCCGGCGCCAACGGCCGCCTCACCCCCGCGGACGTGCGGGCCGCGGCCAGCCTCTTCCACGCCTCCCGGGTGGTCTCGGCCCAGCTGGAGATCCCCCTGGAGACGGTGGTGGAGGTGGTGCGGAGCCTCGCCCCGGGCAACCGGTTCGTCCTGAACCCGTCGCCTCCGCGCCCCCTTCCGGGCGAGGTGCTGGCGGCCTGCGATCCGCTGATCGTCAACGAGCACGAGGCGAAGGTGATCCTGGGCGCGGCGTGCGTGAGCGAGGAGCCCGCCGACTGGGCGCGGCTGCTGCTGGCGAAGGGCCCGCGCTCGGTGGTGGTGACGCTGGGCGCCCAGGGCGCGCTGGCGGCCTCGGCGGAGGGCGTCGTCCGCGTCCCGTCCGTGCCGGTGGACGCGGTGGACACCACGGGCGCGGGCGACGCGTTCACCGCGGCGCTGGCCTGGCGGCTGGGCACGGGCGCGACGCTCGAGGAGGCGGCGGCGTACGCGGCCCGGGTCGGGGCGGTGGCCGTCACCCGGGAGGGCGCCCAGGAGTCCTTCCCGACGGCGGCGGAGGTCGACGCGCTGTGAAGAAGGCCGGGATCCTGAACCGCCGGCTCGCCGGCGCGCTGGCCGAGCTGGGGCACGGGCACGGGGTGCTGGTGTGCGACGCCGGCATGCCGATCCCCGACGGTCCGCGCGTGGTGGACCTGGCGTTCCGGGCCGGGGTGCCGTCGTTCGCCGAGGTGGTCGAGGGGCTGCTGGAGGAGCTGGTGGTCGAGGGCGCGACGGCGGCGGCCGAGGTGCGGCGGGCCAATCCGGCGGCGGCCGAGCTGCTGGCGGGGCACTTCCCGCACCTGGAGCTGGTGCCGCACGAGCGGCTCAAGGAGCTGACGGCCGGCGCGCGGCTCGTCGTCCGCACCGGCGAGGCCCGGCCGTACGCGAACGTGCTGCTGCGGTGCGGGGTGTTCTTCTAGCGTCCGCCCGCCGGGGCGCTGGGACCGCGGCCGCGCGGACGGCGCGGTCACGCGGGCGCCGGCGGCTCCGAGCCGCCGGCTTCGGGGGCCCGGTTCACCGAACCGGGCCCCCCGGTTTCCCCTCCCGCCGGAACCCCCGTGATCCCCCCGGATCCCCCGTCGGGGTGTTCCGACGCCCAGTACGACCCGCGGGCGCCGGGAACGGTTGCACGGGTGCGGGGATTTTTTCCGCCCGGTCCTCCTGCGACGGTCCGGACGAGCCGGGCGGTGCGCGTGGGGGGCCATGCGAGTGCAGGAATTCCGGACCGACGGGGTGCCGGCCGCCGAGCGGTGGGGACTCCGGCGGGAGACGACGGCCCGGACCCGCCTGCCCGCCCTGCCGCGCAGCGCGCGCGAGGACGGCTTCCGCGCCCGTGTGCGCGTGCTGCCGCTGGGCGACGTGCGGGTCCCCCTGCCGGCCTTCCCTCACCCGGAGGCGGCGCGCACCTCGCGCGTCGTCCGCCGGTCCGACCCCGACGGACGTCGGAACCGGCACCGCGCGCCGGCCCGTCCCGGGCGCGGCGGGCCGGCCGGGGAGCGGATCAGAGCGCGTGCCGCGCGAACCGGGCCGCCGTCTCGGCCAGCACCTCCCGCCCGTCCCGCGCCCACAGCTCCTCGTTGAACAGCTCGACCTCGATGGGGCCGGTGTACCCGGCCGCCTCCACATACCCCTTCCACTCCCGCATGTCGATCGAGCCGTCCCCGATCTGGCCGCGGCCGTTGAGCACGCCCGCCGGCAGCGGGGTGGTCCAGTCGGCGAGCTGGAAGGTGTGGATCCGGCCCGCGGCGCCGGCCCGGGCGATCTGGGCGGGGGCCGTGTCGTCCCACCAGATGTGGTACGTGTCCACCGTGACGCCGACCTGGTGCGCCGGGAAGCGCTCGGCGAGGTCCAGGGCCTGGGCGAGGGTGGAGACCACGCACCGGTCGGCGGCGAACATGGGGTGCAGCGGCTCGATGGCCAGGCGCACGCCGTGGGACTCGGCATAGGGGCCCAGCTCGGCCAGCGCGTCCGCGATGCGTTCCCGGGCGCCGCGCAGGTCCTTGGAGCCCGCGGGCAGGCCGCCGGAGACCAGGACCAGGGTGTCGGTGCCCAGAGCGGCCGCCTCCTCGACCGCCCGGCGGTTGTCGGCGAGGGCGTCGGCCCGCTCCCGCGGATCGATCGCGGTGAGGAAGCCGCCGCGGCACAGCGTCGTCACCGCCAGTCCCGCGTCCCGCACCAGTTTCGCCGCCGCGTCCACGCCGTACGCCTGGACCGGCTCGCGCCACAGGCCCACGTTCCGTACGCCCAGGTCCCGGCAGGCGTCGACCAGTTCGGGCAGGCTCAGCTGCTTGACCGTCATCTGGTTGACGGAGAAGCGCTCCGGAGTCCGGCTCATCGGGTCACCCCGTACAGGCTCAGCAGGGTCCGCATCCGCTCCTCCGCGAGCTTCGGGTCGGGGAACAGGCCGAGGCCGTCGGCGAGTTCGTAGGCGCGGGCGAAGTGCGGCAGGGAGCGGGCCGACTGCAGCCCGCCGACCATCGTGAAGTGGGACTGGTGCCCGGCGAGCCAGGCCAGGAAGACCACGCCCGTCTTGTAGAAGCGCGTCGGCGCCTGGAACAGGTGGCGGGACAGCTCCACCGTCGGGTCGAGCAGGGCGCGGAAGCCCGCCGTGTCCCCCGTGTCCAGGACCCGCACCGCCTCGGCCGCCAGCGGGCCGAGCGGGTCGAAGATGCCGAGCAGGGCGTGGCTGAAGCCCTGGTCGTCGCCCGCGATCAGCTCGGGGTAGTGGAAGTCGTCGCCCGTGTAGCAGCGCACCCCCTCGGGGAGCCTGCGGCGCAGGTCGACCTCGCGCCGGGCGTCCAGCAGGGAGATCTTGACGCCGTCGACCTTGTCGGGGTGGGCGGCGACGACCTCCAGGAAGGTGGCGGTGGCGGCGTCCAGGTCGCTGGAGCCCCAGTAGCCCTCCAGCGCGGGGTCGAACATCGGGCCCAGCCAGTGCAGGACCACCGGTTCGGCGGCCTGGCGCAGCAGGTGGCCGTAGATCTCCAGGTAGTCCTCGGGTCCCTCGGCGGCGGCCGCGAGGGCGCGGGAGGCCATCAGGATCGCCTGGGCGCCCGACTCCTCCACGAGCGCGAGCTGCTCCTCGTAGGCGGCGCGGATCTCCCGCAGGCCGTGCGGGCGGCCGCCGGCGAGCTGGTCGGTGCCCACCCCGCAGGCGATCCGGCCGCCCACCGCCCTGGCCTCGGCGGCGCTGCGCCGGATCAGCTCCGCCGCTCCCGCCCAGTCCAGGCCCATGCCGCGCTGGGCGGTGTCCATGGCCTCGGCGACGCCGAGCCCGTGGGACCACAGGTGGCGGCGGAAGGCGAGGGTGGCGTCCCAGTCGACGGCGGCGGGCGCGTCGGGGGTGACGTCGGCGTACGGGTCGGCGACGACGTGCGCCGCCGAGAAGACCGTGCGGGAGGTCAGGGGGGCGCCGGGGGTGAGGGCGAGGGGCTCGGTGCGCGGCTCGTAGGCCCGCAGTCCGCCCGCGCCGTCGGGCAGGTGGATGGTCACAGCGAGATCTCCGGTACGTCGATGCGGCGGCCCTCGGCCGAGGACTTCAGGCCCAGTTCGGCGAGCTGGACGCCGCGGGCGCCGGCCAGCAGGTCCCAGTGGTAGGGGGCGTCGGCGTAGACGTGCTTGAGGAACAGCTCCCACTGGGCCTTGAAGCCGTTGTCGAACTCGCCGTTGTCCGGGACCTCCTGCCACTGGTCGCGGAAGACCTCGGTGGCGGGGATGTCGGGGTTCCACACCGGCTTGGGGGTGGCGCTGCGGTGCTGCACGCGGCAGTTGCGCAGGCCGGCGACCGCGGAGCCCTCCGTGCCGTCCACCTGGAACTCCACCAGCTCGTCCCGGTTGACGCGCACCGCCCAGGAGGAGTTGATCTGGGCGATCGCGCCGCCCTCCAGTTCGAAGATGCCGTACGCGGCGTCGTCCGCCGTGGCGTCGTAGGGCTTGCCGTTCTCGTCCCAGCGCTGCGGGATGTGGGTGGCGGTCAGGGCCTGGACGGACCTCACCCGGCCGAACAGCTCGTGCAGGACGTACTCCCAGTGGGGGAACATGTCGACGACGATGCCGCCGCCGTCCTCGGCGCGGTAGTTCCACGAGGGGCGCTGGGCGGCCTGCCAGTCGCCCTCGAACACCCAGTAGCCGAACTCGCCGCGCACCGACAGGATGCGGCCGAAGAAGCCGCCGTCGATCAGCCGCTTGAGCTTGAGCAGGCCGGGCAGGAAGAGCTTGTCCTGCACCACGCCGTGCTTCACGCCCTGCGCGGCGGCCAGCCGGGCCAGGTCCAGGGCGCCTTCGAGGCCGGTGGCCGTCGGCTTCTCGGTGTAGATGTGCTTGCCCGCCGCGATCGCCTTCTTGATCGCCTCCTCGCGGGCCGAGGTCACCTGGGCGTCGAAGTAGATCTCGACGCTCTCGTCGGCCAGGACGGCGTCCAGGTCCGTCGAGACGTGCTCCAGGCCGTGCTTCTCGGCCAGCGCCCTGAGCGCGTGCTCGCGGCGGCCGACCAGGACCGGCTCCGGCCACAGCACGGTGCCGCCGCCGAGGTCGAGGCCGCCCTGTTCGCGGATGGCCAGGATGGAGCGGACCAGATGCTGGCGGTAGCCCATGCGTCCGGTCACGCCGTTCATGGCGATGCGCACCGTCTTGCGTGTCACGTCGTTCCCTTCGTACGCGGTCCGCGCGCCGCGTACCCCCGCCCTCCGCCGGTGGCCCGGCGAACGCCGACGAGCGATGCAGCAAGCGCTTTCTATCCCTGGAGAAGCTAGCCTCTGAACTGCGCTCCGGACAAGACCGCGGCGAGGAAGAGCTGCCCGATGGGCAGGCCGGGGTCCGGGCCGTAAGGTCTGCTCGGAACCACGGCCGTGGGCCCGGGTGTGTACCAGGGCGTACGACGAGACGCGCGACCGGAGGACGAGGACATGACGGTGACCCTGGCGGACGTGGCGGCCCGCGCCCAGGTCTCCCCCGCGACGGTGTCGCGCGTGCTGAACGGCAACTATCCCGTGGCCGCCGCCACCCGGGAGCGGGTGCTGAAGGCGGTCGACGAGCTGGACTACGTGCTCAACGGGCCCGCCAGCGCCCTGGCCGCCGCCACCTCCGACCTGGTGGGGATCCTGGTCAACGACATCGCCGACCCGTTCTTCGGGATCATGGCGAGCGCGATCCAGTCCGAGATCGGGGGCCCGGGCGGCAGAGCGGGCGGCGAGAGACTCGCGGTCGTCTGCAACACGGGCGGCTCCCCGGAGCGCGAGCTGACCTACCTGACCCTGCTCCAGCGCCAGCGCGCGGCGGCCGTCGTGCTGACCGGCGGCGCGGTGGAGGACGCGCCGCACAAGGCGGCCGTGGCGGCGAAGCTGCGCAAGCTGGAGGCCGCCGGCACCCGGGTGGTCCTGTGCGGCCGGCCCCCGGCGCCGGACACCGGGGCGATCGCCCTGACCTTCGACAACCGCGGCGGCGGCCGGGAACTGACCGAGCATCTGATCGGCCTCGGCCACCGGCGGCTCGGCTACATCGCGGGCCCCGAGGAGCGGACCACCACCCGCCACCGCCTGGAGGGCCACCGGGCCGCCCTGGCGGCGCACGGCATCGAGGAGGACCCCCGCTGGACGGTCCACGGCCGCTACGACCGCCGGTCCGGCTACGAGGCCACGCTGGAGCTGCTGCGCCGCGACCCGACGCTGACGGCCGTGGTCGCCGCGAACGACTCCGTCGCCCTCGGCGCGTGCGCCGCGCTGCGCGACTCCGGCCGGCGCATCCCCGACGACGTGTCCGTCGCCGGCTTCGACGACCTGCCGTTCAGCATCGACGCGGTCCCGGCCCTGACGACGGTCCGGCTGCCCCTGGCGGAGGCGGGGGCGCGGGCCGGCCGTATCGCGATGGGCCGGGAGGAGCCGCCGCCCGGGGGAATCGCGACGGTGCGGGGCGAACTGATGGTGCGGGGTTCCTCCGGAGCCCCGCGGGCCTGAGCCGCCCCTCCCGCGCGCCACGGGAGCGAGCCCGTCCCCCCGGCACGACCGCACGTCCGCCGGGGCGGGCGGGGGGCGAGCCGGGCGGCGCCCCGCGCCGGAGCCGCGCGGGGCGCCTGAGGCGCCCCGCGCCCCGCCGCCGAAGGACCGGGCCGCTCCGCCCGCCGAGGACCCCGCGGGCGAAGACGGCGGCCGCCCACCGATGAGTTTTCTCCCGCGCACCGGTCCTCACCGTCGTGACGCACCCCGACCAGCGCCTCAGGAGCACCTTCCATGCGCATCGTGATCAGTGAGTTCATCAGCCTCGACGGTGTCGTGCAGGCCCCGGGCGGCCCCCGGGAGGACACCGACGGCGGTTTCGCGCACGGCGGCTGGACGCACCCGTTCTTCGACCCGGAGGTCGTCGGCGGCGCCTTCGACGCGGCGGCGGCCGGGGCCGACGCCTTCCTCTTCGGCCGCCGCACCTGGCAGGCGATGGCGGGCGCGTGGCCCGAGCGGGCCGGCGACCCGTTCGCCGACCGGCTGAACGCCCTCCCGAAGTACGTCGTCTCCCGCACCCTCACCGACGCCGACCTGACCTGGAACAACACCACCCGCATCCCCGGCGACGAGGCCGTCGCCCGCCTCCGTGAGCTGCGCGCGGCCGACGGCCGCGGCCTGCTGCTCATGGGCAGCCCCACCCTCGCCCGGACGCTGCTGGGCGAGGGCCTGGTGGACGAGTTGCGGCTCGTCGTGATGCCGGTGGTCCTCGGCGGCGGCAAGACGATCTTCCCCGCCGACGGCGTCCTCCGCGCCTTCGAACTGGTCTCCGCGACCACCGCCCCCACCGGTGCCCAGGTCTGCGTCTACCGGGCGGCGGCCCCCGCCGAGGACTGAGCGCGGGAAGGGCGCCGGCGCCCGGGGTCCGACGACGTCCCCGCCGGCGCCCCGGCTCCGCCCCGGGCGGCCCGGCGGCTCCCGTCGGCTCCGGCGGCCCTGGGCGCCCCCGGGTGGCGAAGAGGAGTCCCGGACGGCCTGGCGGGTAGGGTCCGTACACATGAAGCTGGCGTTCTCCACCCTCGGTGTCCCCGGCCTGCCCCTGTCCGACGTGCTGCGGCTCGCGACCGAGCACGGCTACCACGGTGTCGAACTGCGCGCGCACCCCGAGGAGCCGGTGCACCCCGGCCTCACCCCCGGCGAACGGGACGCCGTCGCCGCCGAGTTCAAGGCGGCCGGCGTCGAGGTCCTGGGCCTGGCGGGCTACGCGCGCGTCGCCGCGCCGGGCGCCGACGAACCCGTGCTCGCCGAGGTCCGCGCCCTCCTCGACCTCGCCCGCGACCTGGGCGCCCCGTACGTCCGGGTCTTCCCCGGCGGCGACGGCCGAAGCCCGGAGGAGGCCGACGCGACGGCCGCCCGGCGCCTGGGCACGGCCGCCGAGTACGCCGCCGGTCTCGGGGTGCGCGTCCTGCTGGAGACGCACGACTCGCACCGCACCGGCGCCGACGTGATCCGCGTCCTCGGTCCGGTCGGCCACCGCCAGGCCGGCGCGCTGTGGGACGTGATGCACACCTGGCTCGGCGGCGAGCAGCCCTCGGAGACCTACGCGGCCCTCGCCCCGCACCTCGGCTACGTCCAGGTCAAGGACATCGCCTCCGCCGACGACACCGCCCCGCTGCCGCTCGGCGCCGGCGTCCTGCCGCTGGCCGAGTGCGTGGAGGTGCTCTCGCGGCACGGCTGGGACGGCTGGCTGTGCTGGGAGTACGAGAAGCGGTGGTACGAGTCGGCGGCCCCGCTGCCCGGCCTCCTGCGCGCCGGGCGGGAGCATCTGGCCCGGCTGCTCAACGACTCGGCGTGACCGGCCCGCCGCCCGGCCGCCCGCCCCCGGGCACGGCGGCGGGCCGGCGCCCGGTGCCGCGTCAGGACGCGATCAGGTCGTCCGGGGCGGACCGGGCGAGACCGGCCAGGGTGGCCAGCGCCCGGGACAGGTCGTCCGCGGACGGTGAGGCCAGGCCCAGCCGGACCGCGTTGGGGGCGTGGTGGCCGCCGACGGTGAACGCGGCGGCGGGCGCCACCGCGATGCCGTGCCGCGCGGCGGCCGCGACGAAGGTGTCGGCGCGCCACGGGCGGGGCAGCCGCCACCAGCAGTGGTACGACCGCGGGTCGCCGCGCACCGCGAAGGCCCCGAGGTGCCGGGCGGCGATCTCCTGCCGCGCGGCGGCCTCCCGCTGCTTGGCCCGCACGAGCTGTTCCACGATGCCGTCCCGCTGCCAGCGGGCGGCCGCCTCCAGGGCGAACCGCCCGGGCCCCCAGCCGCCCGAGCGCAGCGCCGCGGCGATGTCGCCGGCCACCGGCCCGGGGGCCACCACGAACCCGAGGGTGAGGCCGGGGGCGACGCGCTTGGACAGGCTGTCGACGAGGACGGTCCGCTCGGGGGCCAGGGACGCGAGCGGCGGCAGTTCGTCGCGGAGGAAGGCCCAGACGGCGTCCTCGATCGCGGGGATCCCCAGCCGCAGCAGCACCTCGGCGAGCCGCTCCGCCCGCTCCCGGGGCATGGTGAGCGACAGCGGGTTGTGCAGCGTGGGCTGGACGTAGACGGCGCTCAGCGGGCCGGCGCGGTGCGCCTCCTCCACGGCCCGCGGGAGCAGCCCGTCCTCGTCCATGGCCAGGGGCACCAGGGTGACGCCGAGCCGGGCGGCGACGGCCTTGACGACGGGGTAGGTCAGCTCCTCGACGCCGAGCCGGGCGCCCGGCGGCACCAGGGCGGTGACGGCGGCGGCGACGGCCTGGCGGCCGTTGCCCGCGAAGAGCACCCGGGCCGGGTCGGGGCGCCAGCCGCCGCGGGCCAGCAGGTCGGCGGCGGCCTCGCGGACGGCCGGCGGGCCCGCGGCGCCGGTCGGCCGCAGCGCCTCCGCCAGGGCGTCGGGGCGCAGCAGCGCGCCGAGCCCGTCGGCGAGCAGCGCCGCCTGCCCGGGCACGGCGGGGTAGTTCAGCTCCAGGTCGACGCGGCTGCCCGCGGGTTCGGTGAGCGCGGGCGCGGCGGCCGGGGGCACCGCGCGGACGAAGGTGCCGCGTCCCACCTCGCCGACGGTCAGGCCCCGGCGGGCGAGTTCCCGGTAGACCCGGGCCGCGGTGGAGTCGGCGATGCCGTGCTGCCGGGCGAACCTGCGCTGCGGGGGGAGGCGGTCGCCCGGCCGGAGGCGGCCGGTCCTGATCTCCTCGGCCACCGCGTCGGCGACGCTCCGGTAGTCCGTCACGGCGCGCTCCTCTCGTTCCCGGGCCGGCATCCAAGCACAGAATTGCACCGAGCGCAATATTAAGATTGCATGGAGCTTTTTCCCCTCCTATGCTCACTGCATTCACCGCCGGAGCCCGGCCGCCGCACGCGGGACACGTGCCCGCTCTTTCCCGAACCGATCGGTGCAATTCTCGAAAGCGAACGAGGGATGCTCATGGTGGAAACGAGCGGGGTTCTCGGCGTGGTGGCCGTGGCCCTCGGAATGGTGCTCACCCCGGGCCCGAACATGATCTATCTCGTCTCCCGCAGCGTCACCCAGGGCAGACGGGCCGGGATCGTCTCCCTCGGCGGGGTGGCCCTGGGGTTCCTGGTGTACCTGGTGGCCGCGAACCTGGGCCTGGCGGCCGTCTTCACCGCGGTGCCCGAGCTGTACCTGGCGGTGAAGCTGGCCGGCGCGGCGTACCTCGCCCACCTGGCCTGGAACGCGCTGAAGCCGGGCGGCGTCCCGGTCTTCGCCCCGCGGGACGTCCCGCACGACTCGCCGCGCAGGCTGTTCGCGATGGGGCTGACGACGAACCTGCTGAACCCGAAGATCGCCCTGATGTACGTCTCGCTCATCCCGCAGTTCGTCGACCCGGACGCGGGCCACGTCCTGCTGCAGGGCCTGGTGCTCGGCTCGGTCCAGATCGCGGTCAGCGTCGCCGTCAACCTCGCCATCGTGCTGGCGGCCGGCGCCATCGCCGTGTTCCTCTCCCGCCGCCCCTCCTGGCTCCGGGTGCAGCGCTACCTGACGGGCACGGTGCTCGGCGCGCTCGCCGTCACGGTGGCGGCGGACACCTCGGCCCCGGCGCGGACCGGCTGACCCGCGGCACCGCCGACGGCGGGCCGCCCCGCTGTCGGCGCGCCCCCTCACCGCTGCGCCGGCGGCGGCCCGTTCCCGGTTACTGTGCACTCCCTTGACCGGCGGAAACTTCCCGGATATTGGTGACTCCTCGGAAGTTTCTTTCAGCGGATCCCGCGTCCGCCCGCGGCGGACGACCTCCGGAAGGAGCGCACGTGCCCGACTCCAGCACGGGAAACACCGCGACCCCCGCGAGACGTACGGTCCTCGCCGCCACGGCGGGCGTCACCGCCGCGCTCGCGGTCGCCGGGCGCTCCCCCGCGGCGGCCGCCCCCGACGACGACCGGCTGCGCGCCCTCGTCTCCGGCATGACGCTCCAGGAGAAGGTCGGCCAGCTGTTCGTGATGCGGGTCTACGGCCACTCGGCCACCGCCCCCGACCAGGCCGACGCCGACGCCAACCTGAAGGAGATCGGCGTCCGCACGGCCGCCGAGCTGCTCGCGAAGTACCGGGTCGGCGGCATCGTCTACTTCTCCTGGGCGCACAACACCCGGGACCCGCACCAGATCGCCGAGCTGTCGAACGGCATCCAGAAGGCGTCCCTGGAGCTGCCGCGCGGACTGCCCGTGCTGATCTCCACCGACCAGGAGCACGGCATCGTGGCGCGGGTGGGCGCGCCCGCCACCCTGTTCCCCGGCGCGATGGCGATCGGCGCGGGCCGCTCGCGCTCCGACGCCCGCACCCTGGGCCGCCTCGCGGGCCGCGAGCTGCGCGCGCTGGGCATCCGGCAGGACTACGCGCCCGTGGCCGACGTGAACGTCGACCCGGCCAACCCGGTGATCGGCGTACGGTCCTTCGGCGCCGACCCGGCGGCGGTGGCCGCCCTGGTGGCCGCCGAGGTCCGCGGATACCAGGGCTCCGGGGTGGCCGCCACCGCCAAGCACTTCCCCGGCCACGGCGACACCGACGTCGACAGCCACACCGGCCTCCCCACCATCACGCACAGCCGCGAGCAGTGGGAGACGCTGGACGCGCCGCCCTTCCGGGCCGCGATCGCCGCCGGCATCGACTCGATCATGACCGCGCACCTGAGGGTCCCGGCGCTGGACGGCTCCGGCGACCCGGCCACCCTCTCCCGCCCGATCCTCACCGGCATCCTGCGCGAGGAACTCGGCTACGACGGGGTGGTGGTCACCGACTCCCTCGGCATGGAGGGCGTGCGGACCGGGTACGGCGACGACCGGGTGCCGGTGCTGGCGCTGAAGGCGGGCGCCGACCAGCTGCTCAACCCGCCGGACCTGGACCTGGCCTGGAACGCGGTCCTGGACGCCGTCCGGGGCGGCGAGCTCACCGAGGCCCGGCTCGACGAATCGATCCTGCGCATCCTGCGGCTGAAGGCGAAGCTGGGACTGTTCCGCGACCCGTACGTCAGCCCGGCCGGCGTCGACCGCGCGGTGGGGACGACGGCGCACCGGGCGGCGGCCGACCGGATCGCCGAGCGGACGACCACGCTGCTGGTCAACGAGGGCGGCCTGCTGCCCCTGTCGCGCCGCAGGCACCCCCGGATCCTCGTGGTCGGCGCCGACCCCGCCTCGCCGTCGGGGACGACGGGCCCGCCGACCGGCGTGCTCGCGGACGCGCTGACCGGACTGGGCTTCACGGCGACCGCCCTGCCGACCGGCACGGCGCCGTCCGCGGCGACCGTCGACCGGGCCGTCGCGGCGGCCCGGGACGCGGACGCGGTGGTGGCCGGGACGTACAACGTGACGGCGGGCAGCGGCCAGCAGACGCTGGTGCGGGCCCTGCTGGCGACCGGGAAGCCGGTGGTGGCCCTCGCCCTGCGCAACCCCTACGACGTGGCCCACCTGCCGGACGTCCGGGCCTGCCTGGCGTCGTACTCGTGGACCGACGTCGAACTGCGGGCGGCGGCCCGGGTGATCGCGGGCCGGGTGCGGCCGCGCGGAAAGCTGCCGGTGCCGGTGATGCGGGCGGACGACCCGACGCAGGTGCTGTATCCCCTCGGGCACGGGCTGTCGTACTAGGCGTACGCCCCCTGCCGGGCGCACCGTCGCCGAGGTGCGCAAAACGTCCCGGATGTCTGGCGTGGGCCCGTCGCGGCGGGCCACGCTGGACGGGGGTGCCCGGGGGATGGCGATGCGTGGGAAAGGGTCCGTGGGGGTGGCGTGCGCGGTGCCGGCGCTGCTCGCCGCGGTGCTGGCGGCGTGCCAGTCGCCGTCGGGGGGCGCGGCGCAGGACGGACGGTCCGGCGCGGGCACACCGGCCCCGGCGGTCCGGCCCTCCGGATACGGGGCGGTGTTCCTCGACGTCGGCGAGTGCAGTTCGTCCGGTACGACGAGCTCCACCGAGGTGCCGTGCGCCGGCGAGCGGGCGGCGGCGCGGGTCGTGGCCCGGCACGACGGCCGGGCGGACGACGGGCCGCCGTGCCCGGGGACCACCGACTTCGTCCTGCACCTCAGCGAGCGGCGCCCGTCCTTCGACGAGGACGGCGACGGGGTGGTGCCGCGGGGCTACGCCTGCATGCGCAATCTCCGGCCGCCGCACCCCGGCGACCCCGGCGGCGGGGGCGGCCCGCGCACCGTCGTCGGCGACTGCGTCCGCGGCCTCGGCGACGGGCGGGTCCGCGAGACCGCCTGCGACGGCACGGGGCGGCGGAAACCGCAGTACGAAGTGGTGCGGGCGGTGGACACCCGGGCCCGCTGCCCGGCGTCCACGGCCCTGTACGTCCGGCTCGACGGCCCGTCCCCGGTGGGCTGCGCCCGGCCGGTGTGAACGGCTCGTGCCCGCTGCCCGGCAGGCGCTGGGAGACGGCGGTCGTCCGGGCGGCCGGCCGGGGACACGGCCGCGGTGCGCCGCCCGGCCGTGGGCGAGGCGGCGCACCGCGATCGGGTCGTCTACGGGCGCAGCGCGTGCTCGCGCTCCACGTCCCTCTTGTCCAGCTTGGCGTCGAACCGGGCCAGCGGCTTGGCCGCCGACGGGTCCGCCTGCACGGCGGCCGGGGCGACGCCCGCCCACTCCAGGATCCTGGCCGTGGCCAGGGCCTTCTCCTCGGGCACCAGGCCGGCCACGTTCGCCCCGTGGTTCAGGCCCGGCGCGGTGAAGACGTAGGAGTCCTTCGCGCCCTTGTCCACGCGGAACGGCTCGGCGCCCCACGGGTCGTTCTCGCCGTACACGAAGAGCATGTGCCGCGCGTGGTGCCGCACCCAGGTGTCGATGTCCCGCATCGTCCACGGCTGGAACCTCATCGGGATCTCGCGCGGGACGAAGTTGCGCGGCGGCTGGTAGCCGTAGCGGAGGTACTTCTTCTCGATGTGCGGGAAGTGGATGGTCGGCGCGCCGAGCTGCGTACCCGCCTGGTAGTAGTACGGCGTGTAGGTCTCCAGGCCCTGGTCGGTGTAGGCGGAGAAGCCGGAGATCGCGTCGATGGAGTCCCAGATCTCCTGGTCGGTGGCGTTCTTGGCGTCGGCCGGGATCTCGCCGCAGTCCTTCACCAGGCTGTACTGCCAAAAGCCCCAGGCGTAGTCCAGGACGACGGCCTCGTAGGCGCGGTCCAGGCTGCCGATGGTGTCGAAGGTGTAGCCGTTCTCGGCCGCGTACGCCCGGTACTTCTTCTCCAGCGGCTCGCGGCGCACCAGCGCCTCGCGCTGCACCGCGTTCAGCCGGTCGCGGCACTCCTGGGTGCCGACCCGGGCGAAGAACCGGTCGTAGGCCGAATCCTCCTTGTCCACCACGTCGTTGGGGGCGACGTAGGCGACCACGCCGTCCATGTCGCGCGGGTAGAACCGCTCGTAGTAGGTGGCGGTCATGCCGCCCTTCGAGCCGCCCGTGGAGATCCAGTTCTCGGGGTAGAGCGGCTTGAGCGCCTCGAAGATGCGGTGCTGGTCGCTGGCCGCCTGCCAGATGTCCAGCTTGGACCAGTCGGCCGGGGCGGGCCGGGACGGGGTGAAGTAGCGGTACTCCATGGAGACCTGGTTGCCGTCCACGATCTGCGTCGGCTCGCGGCGGCTGGGCGTGGTGGAGACGTTGTAGCCGCTGGTGTAGAAGACCGTCGGGCGGGCGGCGTCCTTGTGCAGCACGGTGATCCGCTGCTGGAACGTGCCCCTGGCCGGGTGCCGGTGGTCCACCGGCTGGGTGTAGGTGAGGACGAAGAAGCGGTAGCCGGGGTACGGCTTCTCCTCGACCAGGCTCATGCCCGGTATGGCGAGCAGCCGGTCCTTGATGTCGGTGGTCTCCGGCTCGGCGGCGGTGGCCGCTCCCGCCGTGCTCAACGTGCCTATGAGCACCGTGAGCGCCAGCAGCCATCTGAGCGCCTTGCGCATGCACACTCCCCTGTGAGACAGATGTGCGCCGGAAGCTATCGGAGCAACTCGCCCGCGCACCAGGGGATATGGGGAAAACCCTGTACGGCCGCGCGTGTTGGGCGGCTCAGCAGAGGATCCAGCCGGAGCCGACCGACCCGCCGCCCACCCGTCCCGTCACCCGCACGCACCGCTGTCCGGCGTGCACGGTCACCGGTCCGGCCCGGTCCTCGTACGTCCCGGTGTCCACGACCGGCCGGCCGCCCCGCGCCTGCACGCCGACCGACATCGTCCGCCCGGCGCCGGGGTGCGCGGGGGCGGTGACGGCGCAGACGTAGCCGCCGCGCCGGTGGACGGACACGGAGCCGGTGGCGAACGGGAGCGTCCTGACCACGCGTCCCGCGCAGGACGCGGCGGCCTCGGCCGTGTCCGGCGCCGCGACGGCGAGCAGCCCGGACACGGTCAGCACGGCCGTCCCGAGCGCCAGCCGCCGCCGTACCGCACCCCTGTCCACAGACACCCCTCCCCCACGCGCATCGGCGTACGGGAGTACGGACGCGGGACGTATGCCGGATGGTTGCACGGTCGTCAGCGGGACGCGCCGACCGGCTCCTCCGGCTCGGTGGCCCCGACGAACGTCCGCCACAGGCCGGCGTACCGGCCGCCGCGCGCGAGCAGTTCCTCGTGCGTGCCGTCCTCGACGACCCGGCCGTGGTCCATCACCACGACCCGGTCCGCGCGGGCGGCGGTGGTCAGCCGGTGGGCGACCACCAGTGTCGTGCGGCGGCCCGCGAGCCGGTCCGTGGCCTGGTTGACCTGCGCCTCGGTCGCCAGGTCCAGCGCCGCCGTCGCCTCGTCGAGGAGCAGGACGTCCGGGTCGACCAGCTCGGCGCGGGCCAGCGCGATCAGCTGCCGCTGCCCGGCGGAGAGGTTGCGGCCGCGCTCGGCGACCTCGTGGAGGTAGCCGCCCTCCAGGGTGGCGATCATCTCGTGCGCGCCGACCGCGCGGGCGGCCGCCTCCACCTCGGCGTCGGTGGCGTCCGGGCGGCCGTAGGCGATGGCGTCGCGGACGGTGCCCGGGAACAGGTAGGCCTCCTGCGGGACGACGCCGAGACGGTGCCGGTACGAGGTGAGGTCCAGGGCGCGCAGATCGGTGCCGTCGACGGTGACACGGCCCCGCGTCGGGTCGTAGAACCGGGCCACGAGCTTGACGAGGGTGGACTTGCCGGCGCCGGTCTCGCCGACGAAGGCGACGGTCTGCCCGGCCGGGACGCGCAGGTCGACGCCGCCGAGCGCCTCCTCCCCGTCGCCGTACGCGAAGTGCACGTCCTCGAAGGCGATCTCGCCGCGCAGGGAGAGCACTTCGAGGGGTTCGTCGGGCGCCTTGGTGGAGGCCGGCTCGCGCAGCAGCTCCTGGATGCGGCCCAGGGAGACGGTGGCCTGCTGGTAGCCGTCGAAGACCTGGGAGAGCTGCTGGACGGGCGCGAAGAACAGGTCGATGTAGAGCAGGTACGCGACCAGCGCGCCGGTGGTCAGCGTCCCGTCGTCGACCCGCGCCCCGCCCACGACCAGCACCGCCGTCGCGGCGGCCGACGACAGCAGCTGCACGAAGGGGAAGTACACCGAGATCAGCCGCTGCCCCCGGATGCGCGCCCGGCGGTAGCCGTCGCTGCGCTCGGCGAACCGCCGCCCGCCGTCCCGCTCGCGCCGGAAGGCCTGCACGATCCGCAGCCCGGAGACGGTCTCCTGGAGGTCGGCGTTGACCGCCGAGACCCGCTCCCGGGCCAGTTCGTACGCCTTCACGCTCGCCCGGCGGAAGAAGTACGTGGCGACGATCAGCGGCGGCAGCGTCGCGAACACGACGAGCGCGAGCTGCACGTCGATCACCAGCAGGGCGGCCATGATGCCGAAGAAGGTGACGACCGAGACGAACGCGGTGACCAGGCCCGTCTGCAGGAACGTGGACAGCGCGTCGACGTCCGTGGTCATCCGCGTCATGATGCGCCCGGTCAGCTCGCGCTCGTAGTAGTCGAGGCCGAGCCGCTGGAGCTGGGCGAAGATCTTCAGCCGCAGCGCGTACAGCACCCGCTCCCCGGTGCGTCCGGTCATCCGGATCTCGCCGCTCTGCGCCGCCCACTGCACGGCCACCGTGAGCAGGGCGAGCAGCGAGGCCGCCCAGACCCCGCCGAGGGCGAACCGCGTGACGCCGTCGTCGATGCCGTGCCGGATCAGCACCGGCAGCAGCAGGCCCGTGCCGGCGTCGACGGCGACGAGGGCGAGGCTGGCCAGCAGGGGCAGGCCGAAGCCGGCCAGCAGCCTGCGCAGGCCGTAGGACTCCTCCGGCCGCACGGCCCGCGCCTCGTCGACGTCCGGGGTGTCGGTCGCCGGGGGCAGCGCCTCGACCTGGGCGAGGAGTTCCGGGGTGGCCGGGGAGCCGCTGAGCGCGGTGTCCTTCGGCTCGCGCTCCCCCGCCCACAGCTTGGGGGTGATGCCGCGCTCGGCGTCGAACTCCGCGTCCAGCTCCTCCCGCACGGAGGTGTCCTCGCGCGGCGCGGCGGGCCGGGCGTGGCCGGGCGAGACGCCGCCGAGTTCGTCCGGGTCGGTCAGCAGGCGCCGGTACAGGGCGCACCGCTGCTGGAGCTCCTCGTGGGTGCCGATGTCGGCGAGGCGGCCGGCGTCGAGGACGGCGATGCGGTCGGCGAGGCCCAGGGTGGAGCGGCGGTGGGCGATCAGCAGGGTGGTGCGGCCCCGCATGACCTCCTTCAGCGCCTCGTGGATCTCGTGCTCCACGCGGGCGTCGACGGCGGAGGTGGCGTCGTCGAGGACCAGCAGCCGGGGGTCGGCGAGGATCGCGCGGGCGAGCGCGATGCGCTGGCGCTGGCCGCCGGACAGGGTCAGGCCGTGCTCGCCGACCGCGGTGTCGTAGCCGTCGGGGAGATCCCGGATGAACCGGTCCGCCTGGGCGGCGCGGGCGGCGGCCTCGATCTGCTCGTCGGTCGCGTCCGGACGGCCGTAGGCGATGTTGTTGCGCACGGTGTCGGAGAAGAGGAAGGAGTCCTCGGGCACCAGCCCGATCGCGGCCCGCAGCGAGTGGAGGGTGAGCTCGCGCACGTCGTGGCCGCCGACGAGGACGGCGCCGCGCGTCACGTCGTAGAAGCGCGGCAGGAGCAGGGAGACGGTGGACTTGCCGGAGCCGGAGGAGCCGACGACGGCGAGGGTCTCGCCGGGGCGGATCTCGAAGGAGAGGCCGTCGAGGACGGGGTGGGCGGGGTCGTAGCCGAAGGAGACGTCGTCGAACTCGACGGTCGCGGGGGCGTCGGCGGGCAGTTCCCGGGTGCCGTCGGCCAGCGACGGCTCGGTGTCGATCAGCTCCAGGACCCGTTCGGTGGAGGCGCGGGCCTGCTGGCCGACGGTGAGCACCATGGCGAGCATGCGCACCGGGCCGACGAGCTGGGCGAGGTAGGTGGAGAAGGCGACGAAGGTGCCGAGGGTGATGTGTCCGCGCACGGCGAGCCAGCCGCCCAGCGCCAGCATGGCGACCTGGCCGAGGGCGGGGACGGCCTGGAGGGCCGGGGTGTAGCGGGCGTTGAACCGGACGGTGCGCAGCCGCGCGGCGAACAACCGCCGCCCGACCTCCCTGAGCTTGCCGGTCTCCTGCTCCTCCTGCCCGAACCCCTTCACCACGCGGACGCCGCTGACGGCGCCGTCGACCACGCCCGCGACGGCGGCGGCCTGGGCCTGGGCGTACCAGGTGGCGGGGTGCAGTCTGGTGCGGCTGCGCCGGGCGATCCACCACAGCGCGGGGGCGACGGCCAGCGCGACCAGCGTCAGCGGCGGCGACAGCCACGCCATGATCCCCAGGGAGATCAGGAACAGCAGGACGTTCCCGATGGTCATCGGGAGCATGAACAGCAGGCCCTGGATCAGCTGGAGGTCGCTGGTGGCCCGGCCGACCACCTGCCCGGTGGACAGCTCGTCCTGCCGGCGGCCGTCGAGCCGGGTGATCGTCGCGTACATCCGCGTCCGCAGGTCGTGCTGGACGTCGAGGGCGAGACGTCCGCCGTAGTAGCGGCGGACGTAGGTGAGGACGTAGACGACGAGGGCGGCGCCGATGAGCAGGCCCGCCCAGACGGCCATGCTCCGGCTGTGCTCGCCGATCACGTCGTCGATGATCACCTTGGTGATCAGCGGGACCAGGGCCATGACGGCCATGCCCGCCAGGGACGAGCCGAGGGCCAGGACCACGTCCTTGGGGTGGCGCCAGGCGTAACCCCACAGCCGTCGTGCCCATCCCCGTTGCGAACTCACGCCGGTGCCCTCCGATCGTCCTGATCTGCCGGAAGGCACCAACGCGGACGGAAGCGGATTTCATCCCTCCGCAATGATCGGAAGCCGATCGGGGGAACGTCCGGGGCCGGCCGGACGAGCGGACGGGCACGTCAGGAGCCGGCCGGCCGGACGAGCGGCCGCGCGCCCGGCCGGGTGTCCGGCCGGGCGGCCGGGTCCGCGCCCGCGGGGAACGGTCAGGTCCGCACCCGCAGGAAGTAGAAGCGCGTGGTCTGCGTCGCGCTCTGGTTGTCGTCGCTGACCAGCAGCACCTTCAGACGGCCCCGCTCCCGGCCGGTGACCGCCATGCCCTCGATGTTGTCCAGCAGCGGGTTCGGCTGGGGCTGCTTGGCGGTGGCGCCGAGCGACGGGCACGCGGCGAGATCGGCGAGCAGGGTCTTCCTGATCAGCCGTACGCCGCTGTGCCCGGTCAGGTTCTCGACGCCGCCGGTGTCCGTGGCGTGCCGCGGGTCGGCCAGGTACAGGCGGACGGTGTTGCCGACGCCGGAGGTGAAGCCGCGCTCCAGGACCAGCAGGCGGCCGTCGGGGGTCGCGGTCACCTCGGGGACGCCGAGGCCGGCATCGGCCCGGTAGGCGTACTGGGCGCCGAGCGCGAAGCCCCCGCGCGTGCGGTTCCAGGTCTGGAAGCGCACGATGCCGGCGCTGTCGCCGGCCAGGGCGTACTCCATGGCGGCGAGCAGGGTGCGGCCGCCGGGCAGCAGGGTCAGGCCCTCGAAGGTGCCGTTGGAGACGGCCCGCCCGGCCGGGGCGACCCGGAGCGCGGACGGCACCGGCAGCCGGTCCAGGACCGTGCCGTCGGCGCCGTGGCGGCGGACGGCCGGCTCGGTCTCGGAGCTGATCAGCAGGGTGCCGTCGCGGTCGATCACCAGGCCCTCGGAGTCCAGCGCGCCGCCCTGCTCGTCGGCGAGCCGCGCCACGCCCGTCGGCCGGAGCGTGCGCCCGTCCAGGCGGAACAGCGCGGAGCGGTCGGAGACGGCGGTGAGCGAGCCGTCCCGGCCGGCGGCGAGCGCGGAGAGGTTGCCGACGAAGGCGCCCTCGTACGTCGTCTTGTCGAGCGCGTCGGAGAAGCGGTCGACGGCGACGGACGGCGAGCAGGCGTGGCCGGTCCGCGCGTCGGCCTGCCGGGCGGTGGCGGGCCCGGCGGCGGTCAGACAGGCGGCCGCCGCCAGGCCGGCGGTGACGGTGGCGAGGAGGGTCTTCAGGCGCATGGACGTCACCGTAGGACGGATCGGTGACGCGGGGTGGGCCGCACCGTTAAGGATCAGCTCGCCGCCAGGTCCCGGTGAACGGCCTTGGCGACGCCCTGGATGGTGGTGATGCCGTAGTTCATGGTGCTGTTGCCGTGCGTGAGCACGGTGATCGTGTAGTCGTGGCCGCCGCCCTTGAAGGCGCCGACGCTGTGCACCCGCCAGCCGTGCGTGGAGCGCTGCAGCCAGCCGTTCTTCACGTGCACCGACACCCCGGACGGCGCCCCGTACGGCGTCCCCCAGCGCTGCGCGGAGACGACCTGGCCCATCAGCTTCAGGATGTAGGCGCGGGAGTTGTCGCTGAGGACGGTGTTCTTGCCGGTGACCAGTTTGAGCAGCTTCTGCTCGTCGGTGACCGTGATCTGGGTCAGGCCCCAGTAGCCGTTCGCGCCGGGCTTGGTCTGCGTCATGCCGGCGGCGGCGAGGAAGCCCTTGATCTTCGTCAGGCCGAGCTGCTTCCACAGGGTGGAGGTGGCCGCGTTGTCCGACTTGGTGATCATGGCTTTGGCGAGGGACGCCTCGCGGTCGGTCAGGTACCGGCCCCGCTTCTTCGCGTCCCACAGCAGCGCGGCGAGGACGGTGACCTTCACGACGCTGGCCGAGTCGTAGGCGGTGGAGGGTCTGAGGGTGCAGGTCGTCCCGGTGGTGCGGTCGTGGAGGCCGACGGCGACCGTGCCCTTGCGGTTCGCGAGCGCGGCCGTGATGTCCTTCTTCAGCTTGGCGGCGAGGCCCGCCCGGGCGGACGTGCAGCCGACCGCGGGTGCGGTGGCCGCCGCCGCCGGGCCGGCGGCCACGCCGGGTATGAGTATTCCGATGCCGAGACCGGCGGCGAGCACGCCCGCCCGCCGGGATGTCCACAGAGTCATGCACCCTTGACCCACGAGCCCGGGGCAAGGGTTGCAACCCCTGGGGAGCACTTGACGAAATGTCACCGTTGCCTGGCGCATTCACAGGCGGCGGCCAGGTGCGGCACAGCGCCCGCCCACCCCCGCTGTGCACGATGCGCGGGTGACCTCCGCCACTGACTCCCGCCCCGACACCGCCGTGACCCCCGACCCGCCGGAACCGCCGCCGGGTACGGCCCCCCGCTGGTCGCCGCCCGCGCTCCTGGCGATCCTGGCCCTGGCGGCGGTGCTGTACTCCTGGAACCTGTCCGCCTCCGGCCTCAACACCTTCTACAGCGCCGCCGTGCTCAGCGGCACGCAGAGCTGGAAGGCCTGGTTCTTCGGCTCGCTGGACGCGGGCAACTTCCTCACCGTCGACAAGCCGCCGCTGGCGCTGATGGTGATGGGCCTGTCGTGCCGGCTCCTCGGATACGGCACCTGGCAGATGATGGCGCCGATGATCGCGGCGGCGCTGGCCACGATCTGGATCCTGCACGCGTCCGTGAAGCGGGTGTGGGGGCACGGCGCCGCGGCCGTCGCGGCGCTCGTCCTGGCCCTGACCCCGATCACCGTCGCCATCAACCGCGACAACAACCCCGACACGCTGCTGGTGTTCCTGATGGTGGCGGGCGCGGCCCTCGCGCTGCGCGCCGCGCGCGACGGCAGGCTGCTGCCGCTGCTGGGCTCCGCCGTCTGCTTCGGGCTGGCCTTCAACACCAAGATGCTCCAGGCGTGGATCGCCCTCCCGGCCGTCTTCGTGGTCCACCTGTACGCGGCCCGGCCGGCCCCGGGGAGGCGGATCGCGCACCTGCTGCTCGCGGGCGTCGCGCTCGCCGCCTCCAGCTTCTGGTGGGCGGCGGCCGTCTCGCTGGTCCCGGCCTCCGAACGCCCCTACATCGGCGGCTCGACGGACGGCAGCGCCTGGGACCTGATCATGGGCTACAACGGCCTCGGCCGGATCCTCGGCGGCGAAGGCAACGGCGGGGGCGGCGGAGGCGGGGGCGGCGGCTTCTCCGGCACCGCGGGCCTCGGCCGGCTCTTCAACGACATCCTGGGCGGCCAGATCTCCTGGCTGCTCCCCTTCGCGGGCATCGCGCTCGTCGCCGGCCTGGTCCTGCGCGGCCGCGCCCCGCGCACCGACCCGGCCCGCGCCGCGCTGGTCCTGTGGGGCGGCTGGACCGTCCTGCACTACCTGACGTTCGCCCTGGCCGAGGGCACGATGCACCCGTACTACACGACCGCCCTGGCGCCCGGGATCGCGGCGCTGTGCGGGGGCGGCGGCGCGATGCTGCTGCGCGCGTTCCGCGCCGACCGCCGGTGGGTGTGGGCGCTGCCGCTCGCCCTGGCGGTGACGGCGCTGTGGTCCGTGGTGCTGCTGCGGCGGGCCTCCGGCTGGAACACCTGGCTGTGGCCGACGGTCGCGGTGGTGATGGCGCTGGCCGTCACCGGCCTGCTCGTCTTCCGCTCCGGCAACCGGGCACGGCTGCTGGCGGCCTCCGTGGCCGCGGCGGTCGTCGCGGCGGTGGCGGGCCCGGCGGCGTACGCCTGGTCGGTGCCGTCCGGCTCGGGCGGCGGCATGGGCGGCACGAACCCGACGGCGGGCCCGGCCACGGGCAGCGGCACGGGCGGGCCCGGGGGCGGCGGCCGGGGCGGCTTCGGCGGCACCGGCGGCCCCGGTGAGGGCGGCGAACTGCCGGGCGGCGCCCGGCAGGACGGCCAGGCGGGCGGCTTCCCGGGCGGCGAGATGCCCGGTGGAGTGCCGAGCGGCGGTGCCGACGGCTCCGGCGGTGCTGACGGCTCCAGTGGTTCCGGCAGTGCCAGTGGCTCCGGCGAGGGCGCCGCGCCCGGCGGCGCGCCCGGTGCCGCGGGCGGCGGCCTGGGCGGTGGCGGCATGGGCGGCGGCCTGGGCGGTGCGAGCACCGAACTGATCGCGTACCTGAAGAAGCACCAGGACGGCGCCACCTGGCTGCTGGCGGTGGCCGACTCGCAGAGCGCGGCCCGGCTCATCGTCGGCAGCGGCGAGCCCGTCATCTCCATGTGGGGCTGGTCCGGCTCCGACAAGGCGATGACCCTGGCCAGGCTCAAGGAACTGGTGAGGAACGGCGAGCTGCACTACATCCAGCTCAGCGGCGGCATGGGCGGCGGCCCCGGCGGCGGCTCCACCCTCGGCACCGAGGTCGCGCAGTGGGTGCAGGAGCACGGGACGGCCGTGGAGGAGAGCGAGTACAGCTCCGTCTCCGGCGCTTCTTCTTCCGGCTCCTCCGGTTCCGGCACCTCCGACTCCGGCGCCTCCGGATCGGACTCGGCGTCCGGTTCCCGGTCGGACCAGGCCACGATCTACCGCCTGGACCCGTCGGACGTCGACTGACACCCGTCGAGTCCCCGGCGTTCCGACGGCCCCCGGCCCTCCGGCCGGGGGCCGTCGAGGTGTACCGGACCGGCCACGGCGTCCCCGCCGACGCAGCCGGCTCCCCCATTTCCGACACGCAACCGACACCCCTCGTTCACACCTTCGCCCGCATGTCCATGTCACGCTCCCTCTACCCGCCCCCCTCAACCCGCGTAGAACGGACGCCCCATGGCCGCGAGCCCCGTACGGACCCCCCGCCGGAAGACCCTGGCGCTCACCGTGTCGACCGCGCTGCTCGCCCTCACCGCGCCGGCGGTGACCGCGACCCCGGCCGCCGCGACGACCACCGCCTACGACTCGACGTACTACAGGAACGCCGTCGGCAAGACCGGCACGAGTCTGAAGTCCGCGCTGCACACGATCGTCAGCAGCCAGACCAAGCTGTCGTACTCGGCGCTCTGGGAGGCCCTCAAGGTCACCGACCAGGACCCGGCCAACAGCGCCAACGTCGTCCTGCTGTACTCCGGCAAGTCCCGCAGCAAGAGCCTCAACGGCGGCGACGTCGGCGACTGGAACCGCGAGCACGTCTGGGCGATATCCCACGGCGACCTGACCACCTCGACCGGTCCGGGCACCGACCTGCACCACATCCGCCCCGAGGACGTGACGGTCAACTCCATCCGCGGCAACAAGGACTTCGACGAGGGCGGCAGCGCGGTCGGCGGGACGTCCACCAGCTACACCGACTCCGACTCCTTCGAGCCCCGCGACGCCGTCAAGGGCGACGTGGCCCGCATGATCCTCTACATGGCCGTCCGCTACGAGGGCGACGACGCCTGGGCCGACCTGGAGCCCAACGACAAGGTGGGCAACGGCAGCAACCCGTACACGGGCCGCCTGTCCGTCCTCAAGCAGTGGAACGAGCAGGACCCGCCGGACGCCTTCGAGGAGCGCCGCAACCAGGTCATCTACGACAGCTACCAGAAGAACCGCAACCCGTTCATCGACCACCCGGAGTGGGTCGAGGCGATCTGGTAGGGCCACAGGCCCGGCCTCCCGTCACCGAGGCCGGCTCCACCCCCGGACCCGGGGCGTATCACCGGATGAGACGACTTCTTCGCTCACACCGGTGATGCCGCTCCTCCGTCCGGGCGCGTCGCCGCCCGCCGCCGGGAGCATGGGATTGCCTCGGCCGATCGGCCGAGGCGATCCCGACCCACGGTTCCGGAGGCTCCGTTGAAGCTTCGTTCCTGGTCCTGTGCCGCCGCCCTGACCCTGACCGCGCTCCTGCTGCCGGCCCCCGCCGCGTCCGCCGCGCCGGCCGCGCCCCCGTCCTGTCCCAGCGGCTCCGTGTGCTTCTGGAGCGGCGAGAACTTCCGCGGCAGCAGCTGGGAGTGGCCCGCCCGCAGCGGCTACCGCGACATGCCGCCCTTCCTCCACGACCACGTGGGCTCGTTCGTCTCCAACACCCGCGCCTGCTTCATCAACTGGCAGCCGCAGCAGAAGCGCAACGTGTTCAACGGCGACTGGCGCGCCCGCTACCTCGGCGACTTCGGCGGCCGTATCGACGGCGTGGGGCCGGGCGGCTGCTGAGCCCCGGGCCCGGCACCGGGTTCCGGCCCCGGGCCGGGACCCGGCCCGGGGCCGAGGCTCACCCCCGGTGCGTCGGCGCGAACATCCGCAGCACGGCGGGGAGGACGACCACGGACGGCCCCGGCGTGGCCAGCGCCTTCGCCAGGTCGTCCGCCAGCGTCTCCGGAGTCGTCCGGACCCCGGGGACGCCGAAGGACTCCGCCAGCGCCGCGTAGTCCGGGCGGGTCAGCTCCGTCCCTGTCGCCCGGCCGAAGGCGTCCGTCATGTACTCGCGCAGGATGCCGTAGCCGCCGTCGTCGACGATCAGCCAGGTGACGTCCAGGCCGTACTGGCGGGCCGTGGCCAGCTCGGCGACCGAGTACAGGGCGCCGCCGTCGCCGGACACCGCCAGCACCGGGCGGGTGGGGTCGGCGACGGCCGCGCCGAGGGCCGCGGGGAAGGCGTAGCCGAGGCCGCCCGCGCCCTGCGCCGAGTGCATGGTGTTGGGCCCCTTGGCGTCGAACGCCGACCAGGCCCAGTACGCCAGGATCGTCATGTCCCAGAAGGAGGGGCAGGCGGCGGGCAGCGCCCGGCGCACCGACGCCAGCACCTGCTGCTCCAGGGTCAGCTCCTGGGCGGCGATCCTCGCCCGCACCCGGTCGAGCAGCGCCCGCACGCGCTCCGGGGCCGTCGGGTCGTCGCGCTCCCGGACCGTCTCCAGCAGCGCCTGGAGCGCGAGGAAGGCGTCCGCGTGGATGCCGAGGGCCGGGTGGTTGGACTCCAGCTTGCCGAGGTCGGCCTCGATCTGGATCACCCGGCCGCGCGGCCGGAAGGTGTGGTAGTTGGAGGAGAGCTCGCCGAGTCCGGAGCCGACCACCAGCAGGACGTCCGCGTCCTCCAGGAAGTCGGTGGTGTGCCGGTCCTCCAGCCAGGACTGCAGGGACAGGGGGTGTTCCCAGGGGAAGGCGCCCTTGCCGCCGAAGGTGGTGACGACGGGGGCGTCGAGCCGTTCGGCCAGTTGCCGCAGCTTCTTCGACGCGTCGGCCCGGACCACTCCCCCGCCCGCGATGATCGCCGGGCGCTCGGCGCGCGACAGCAGGTCGGCCGCCACGGCCGTCAGCTCGGGGCGGGGCGGCAGCTCGTCCGGGGTCGCGTCCACACCCGTCACCACCGGCAGAAGGGTCCGCGCCGCCAGCACGTCCTGCGGGATCTCCACCCACACCGGGCCGTGCGGGACGGTCAGCGCCGACTTCCAGGCCGCCGCGATCGCGGACGGGATCTGCGACGGGGTGCGGACCGGGTGCACGGACTTCACCACGCCCCGGAACGAGGCCGCCTGGTCGGGGAGTTCGTGCAGATAGCCGTGGCGGCCGCCGCCCAGGCCCGCCGTCGGGACCTGGCTGCCGATCGCCAGCACGGGGGCGGAGGCCGCCGCCGCCTCCTGCAGCGCCGCCAGCGAGGTCAGCGCGCCCGGGCCGGTCGACAGCAGCAGCGGGGCCGCCTCGCCGGTGATCCGGCCGTAGGCGTCGGCCGCGAAGGCGGCGTTGTTCTCCACCCGCAGGCCGACGTACCCGAGGTCCGAGCGGCGCAGGGCGTCGAACATGCCGAGGGCGTGCTGGCCGGGCAGGCCGAAGACGGTGGTCGCGCCCAGCCCGGCCAGGGTCTCCACGACCAGGTCCCCGCCGGTGCGCCCCGGGGGCGGGTTCAGCGCGGCCTCGGTCTGCGCGGCGGTCGGACGGAGCACCAGGTCGTGGTCGTGGGTCACTGCGCTGCCTTCTCCCGGGCGATCCGGCGGGTCATGATCGTCGTCAGTTCGTACGCCGTGTGGGACGCGGCCACCGACGTGATCTCGGCGTGGTCGTAGGCGGGCGCCACCTCGACGACGTCCGCGGACACCAGGTTGCACGACGCCAGGCCGCGCAGGATCTCCAGCAGCTCCCGGGAGGTCATGCCGCCGGCCTCGGGGGTGCCGGTGCCGGGCGCGTGGGCCGGGTCGAGGCAGTCGATGTCGACGGAGATGTACAGCGGGCGGTCGCCGATGCGCTGGCGGAGCTGGTCGGCGACCTCGTCGGCGCCGCGGCGGTAGACGTCCGCCGAGGTGACGATGCCGAAGCCCATCTTCTCGTCGTCGGTGAGGTCCTGCTTGCCGTACAGCGGGCCGCGGGTGCCGACGTGGGAGAGGGCCGAGGTGTCGAGGATGCCCTCCTCCACCGCGCGGCGGAACGGGGTGCCGTGGGTGTACTCGGCGCCGAAGTAGGTGTCCCAGGTGTCCAGGTGGGCGTCGAAGTGCAGCAGGGCGACCGGGCCGTGCTTCTTCGCCACCGCGCGCAGCAGCGGCAGCGCGATGGTGTGGTCGCCGCCCAGCGTCATCAGGCGGGCGCCGGTGCCGAGCAGGCCGTCGGCGGCGGCCTCGATCGTCTCGACGGCCTCGTGGATGTCGAACGGGTTGACGGCGATGTCGCCGCCGTCCGCGACCTGGGCGAGCGCGAACGGGGAGGCGTCCTGCGCCGGGTTGTAGGGGCGCAGCAGCCGGGACGCCTCGCGGATGGCGTTGCCGCCGAAGCGGGCGCCCGGCCGGTAGGAGACGCCCGAGTCGAACGGCACGCCCACCACGGCGACGTCGGCGCGGCCGACCTCGTCCAGGCGGGGCAGCCGGGCGAAGGTCGCGGGGCCGGCGTACCGCGGGACGCGGGAGGAGTCGACGGGACCGCGGGGCGTCTCGGTGCTGCTCATCGTCAATTGCCTTCTTTCTCACGCTTCATCGCGTATGTACTGCTTGTCCTTCGACTCTACTGGTGAGCCGGGACCGGTTCGGACACGGGTTCGGGGGACCGTCCGGCGAGGCGTTCGCGCCAGGCGGCGAGCACGGCCGCGTCGGTCGGCCGGGTCGCCAGGGAGACGGCGACGTAGGCGGCCAGGGACGCCGGCAGGCCGTAGAAGACGGGCTCGTCGGCGAGGACGCCGTACGCCGCCATCAGGACGATCACCGCGAGGCCGCCGACCGCGACGGAGGCCAGGGCGCCCTGCGCGGTGCCGCGCTTCCACAGCAGCCCGCCGAGGATCGGCACCAGGAGGCCGCCGACGAGCAGGTTGTAGGCGACGGTCAGCGCCTCGACGACGTCGTTCAGCGCGATCGCCGCGCCGATGACGGCGACGCCCATGACCAGGATGAAGGCGCGGTTGCCCCGGACCTCGTCGGGTTCCGCGCCCGAGGGCCGCACGGCGCCGCGCAGCCGGGCCCAGATGTCGTTGTTGGCGACGGTGGCGCAGGCGATCAGCGCGCCCGAGGAGGTCGACATCACGGCGGCCAGGGCGGCGGCCAGCACCAGCCCGCGCACGCCGACGGGCAGTTCGTCCCGGACGATGGTCGCGAAGGCGTCGTCGGCGCTGCCGAGCTTCGGGTAGAGCACCTTGGCCGCCGTGCCGATGACGGCGCCGGCGAGGGCGTAGGCGAGGCAGTAGGTGCCGGCGACCGTGCCGCCCCAGCGCGCGGTGCGGTCGCTGCGGGCGGTGAAGACGCGCTGCCAGACGTCCTGCCCGATGAGCATGCCGAACGTGTAGACCAGCACATAGGTGAAGATCGTCTCGCCGCCGATGCCCAGCGGGTCGAAGTACGAGGTCGGCAGCTCGGCCCGCATCCCGTCGAACCCGCCGGCCCTGACGACCGCGATCGGCAGGAGCAGCAGGAGCAGGCCGACGGTCTTCACCACGAACTGCACCATGTCGGTCAGCGTGATGGACCACATGCCGCCGAGCACGGAGTAGGCGACGACGATCGAGCCGCCCAGGACGATCGCGAGGGTGCGGTCGAGGTCGAGGAGGACGTCGAAGATCGTGGCGTAGGCGATGGTCGAGGTGACCGCGAGCATCAGCGTGTACGCCCACATCACGACGCCGGAGACGACGCCCGCCCGGCCGCCGTAGCGCAGGTCGAGCATCTCGGAGACGGTGTAGACCCGCAGCCGGGCGATGCGGGCGGAGAAGAAGACGCTCAGCGCCAGCAGGCCGAGGCCGATGGTGACCACCATCCAGGCGCCGGACAGGCCGTACTGGTAGCCGAGGCCGACGCCGCCGATGGTGGACGCGCCGCCCAGCACGATCGCCGCCATGGTGCCGGAGTACATCGCGGGTCCGAGGCGGCGCCCGGCCACCAGGAACTCGCTCTTGGACCGGGCGCGGCGCATGCCCCACCAGCCCATGGCCAGCATGCCGGCCAGATAGGCGGCGATCACCAGGTAGTCGACGGCCATGCGGGCCCCTCCCTCGTTCACTTCTCGGTGGCGTGTCGTGCGGGTGGAAGTCGTCCGGCGGCGCGTCGCGGGGACATCCGCCCGTACCCGCGGCTGCCGGTCCCGACCGACAGTAGGTGGCCGGAAAGCGGCTGCGAAGTGTATGTTTCATCCATCTGGGCCGAACGAACCGGAGGAAACGTCCACCATGCCGGACCCCGCCGTTCCGCCCACGCCGCCCGTGCCCCTGGCGGCGCTGCTGGCCCGCGAGGACCTCGCCCTGCGGCAGATCGCCGGGCCCGCCGGCGCCGGCGTCACCGTCCGCGGGGCGCACGCCTCGGAGATGCCCGACCCCTACCCGTACCTGCTGGGCGGCGAGCTGCTGCTCACGGCGGGCGTGCACATCCCGGAGGCGGCGGGGCCGGGCACCTGTTCCGACGACTACGTGGCCCGGATCGTGGCGGCGGGCGGGGCGGCCCTCGGCTTCGGCGTGGCGCCGGTGCACGACACGGTGCCGCGGGCGCTGGTCGCGGCCTGCGAGACGTACGGGCTGCCGCTGCTCGAGGTGCCGCCGCGGACCACGTTCGCGGCGGTGGCCCGCGCGGTCTGGCAGCTGATGGCCCAGGTCCGCCTGGCCGAGCTGCGCCGCGTCTCGGAGGCCCAGCACAGCCTCGCCGCCGCGGCCTCCCGCCCCGACCCCGTCCCGTCGGTCCTGCGCCGGCTGGCCCAGTGTCTCGACGGCTGGGCGGCGCTGTACGGCCCGGAGGGCACGCCGGTCGCGGCGGCGGGCCGGGAACCGGAGGGCGAGGTGGTCCGGGCGCTGACGGGGCTGGCGCGGGTCGTCACCGGCCGCGCCTCCAGCACCGCCAGCGACACCGTCGCCGGCGTCCACCTGTCCGCCTACACCCTCGGCACCGGCCGGGGCCTCGCGCTCGGCGCGGCCGCCCCGCGGCGGGACCCCGGCGACCACACCATCGCCTCGGTCGCCGCCGTGCTGCTCACCCTGCTCACCGGCGAGCACCTCAGCGGCACCGGCGCCGCCCGCTCCTCCGCGCTGGTGCGGCTGCTGCTGGGCGCCCCGCCCGAGGAGGTGGCGCCGCTGCTCGGACCGGGGGCCGGCGAGGCCGCGGACGGAGCGCAGCGGTGGCTCGTCGTGCACGCCCGGCCCGACACGGGCGTCCCCGACCCGGTGGCGGCCTCCGCGCTCGGCGCCGCCCTCGGCTCCCCGCTGGTCGACCCGGGCCGGGACGCCGTACGGGTCCTGCTGCCCGCCGGCCGGGAACCGGCCCCGCAGCCCGGGTGGACCCTGGGCGTCAGCGCCCCCGCCACCCCGCCCCAGTGGCCGGCCGCCGACGCGCAGGCGGCCCGCGCCCTGGCCCGGGCCCGCGCCACCCGCACCCCGCTGGTCCGCCACAGCGCCCGCCGCGGGCTCGCCGACCTGGTCCCCGGCGACGAGGCCGAGGCGCACGCCCACGCGCTCCTCGCCCCCCTCACGCCCGCGCTCGCCGAGACCCTGCGCACCTGGCTGTCCCTGCACGGCAGCTGGGACCGTACGGCCGTCGCCCTGTCCGTGCACCGCAACACCGTGCGGCAGCGCATCGCCCGGTGCGCGGCCCTGCTGGAGGCCGACCTGGACGACGCGGACGTGCGGATGGAGCTGTGGTTCGCGCTGCGCCGGCTGGAGCGGTGACCCGCGTCCCGGCGCGCGACGCACCGGCCGCGGACGGCGACGGCTGCCCCACAATGGGAGCCATGCCGATACCCGGGACCCCCAGCCGCGCCGAACTCGTCGACCACCTCGTCAGAACGCGTATCGCGGGCGACGTCGCCACGCCCCGCGAGAACAACCTCTCCCACTACCGCAAGCTGGCCAACGGCGACCGCCACTACTGGCTCGGCCTGGAGCTGGGCGACCGCTGGAACGACGAGCAGGACGTGCTCGCGGTGATGGCGGAACGGGTCGGCGTCATCGACGACCCCGAGTACCGGTACGGGCAGGACACCATCGACCCCGAGCTGACCGTCGCCGCGCTGGAGCGGATGGCCGGGCGGCTGCGCAAGGCGGCCGACGGCGGGCAGCGGGTGCTGTTCGCCACCGGCCACCCCGGCGGCCTGCTGGACGTGCACCGCGCCACGGCCGCCGCGCTGCGCGCCGCCGGCTGCGAGATCGTGGTGATCCCGGAGGGGCTGGCCACGGACGAGGGGTACGTGATGCAGTTCGCGGACGTGGCGGTGCTGGAGCACGGCGCCACGCTGTGGCACACCCACTCCGGCGAGCCGATGAAGGCCGTCCTCACCGGCCTGGAGCGCGCGGGCCGCCCGCTGCCCGACCTGGTCGTCGCCGACCACGGCTGGGCGGGGTACGCCGGACAGCACGGCGTGGACTGCGTCGGCTACGCCGACTGCAACGACCCGGCGCTCTTCCTGGCGGAGGCCGAGGGGACCGTGCAGGTCACGGTCCCCCTCGACGACCACGTGGTCAGCCCCCGCCACTACGACCCGATGACGGCGTACCTGCTGGCGCAGGCGGGGCTGGACTAGGACTTGTCCGGGCGATCAAGCTCGCAGCCAGATGACAAGGGCTGCTGCTGTGGCGGTGCCGAGGAAGACGTAGCCGCGCTTGTCGTAGCGGGTGGCGACTGCCCGGGACTGCTTCAGGCGGTTGATCGCCCGCTCGACGGTGTTGCGCTTCCTGTAGCGGTCTTCGTCGGAGCCGGGCGGTCGTCCGCCGCGTGAGCCCTTGCGCAGGCGGGCGGCCTGGCTGTCGGTCTTCTCAGGGATCGTGTGCCGAATGCCCCGTCGCCGCAGGTACTCGCGGCAGGGCCCGTTGCTGTAGGCCTTGTCTGCCGCCAGGCTGTCGGGCTTCTTGCGCGGCCTACCCGGACCGCTCCTGGGGACGCGAATCTTCTCCAGGACCGGCTCGAACCGGGTGCAGTCCGCCCGCTGTCCGCCGGTGACCACCAGGGACAGCGGGCGGCAGCGGCCGTCCGCGCTCAGGTGGAGCTTGCTGGTGAACCCGCCCCGCGAGCGGCCCAGGCCCTCACCTCCCGCACCACCTCCACCAGGCGGGCGACCAGGCTCTGCCACGGCGTCTCGCCCTGGTGTTCCACCTCTTCGGCCCCCTTTGACGCGGGTACCGGCGGAGGTTCGGCCCGAGCGCCGGCAGCGTGC
The DNA here is from genome assembly GCF_039533365.1 of Streptomyces glaucus. Lineage (NCBI taxonomy): Bacteria > Bacillati > Actinomycetota > Actinomycetes > Kitasatosporales > Streptomycetaceae > Streptomyces > Streptomyces glaucus. Next base: position 195,316 of record NZ_BAAATK010000001.1, on the reverse strand, counting down.
TGATGAGCGCGCACGACGGTGGAGTCGACCGCGATGTCCCAGTCGGTCTCACCTGCCGCGTCGGCCTCGGCCTGGACCTGCTGGAGCAGGCGTTCCCAGGTTCCGTCCGCCGACCACAGACGGTGGCGTTCATAAACCGTCTTCCACGGACCGAACCGTTCGGGCAGGTCACGCCACTGCACGCCGGTCCGCACCCGGTGCAGAATCCCGTCGATCACCTGCCGGTGATCCCGCCACCTGCCGCAACGCCTGTTGCTGACCGGCAGGAACGGCCGAAGCCGTTCCCACTCGGCATCCGTCAGATCACCCCGCCCCATGCCCACACCAACGACACGGATGCGAAGTAGTCACATGATCGGCCGGACAAGTCCTAGGGGGCCGGTAGGTCGACCCGCCTGCCGCTCCGGAACGTGTGTGGAGTTGGAATGCGGCTGCCGCCAAGGAGACGGTCGAGGCGATGGAGACCACCGCGCTCGCCCTGCGCGGCACGCACCGGCCTCCGCCACGGCGATGAACACGGTCGCCCAGGTCCTGGCCCGGTCCGCCGCGATACCGCCGCCGCCAAGGGGCGGCTGTACCGGTGGTGTGTTGTGCGCCGGGTGATGCGGCGTGTGCACTTGTGCGCCCCTTCGGTATATCGCCTCTGCGGCCGGTGCGGGGATAGCTTCGTTGCCTATTCCAAGTGGCGGGCCGGGCCCGCCGGACTGGAGGGAGTGCTGGCTTGCTGAAGCGTGCGGGGTTGTCGGTGGCTGCGGCTGCCGTGCTTGCTGGGGCTGTGGTGCCGGTTGGTCTGGCGGGTGAGGCTTTCGCCGCTGGGGCCAAGGCGGGGGTGTGCAAGTCGTCGGTGGACGGTACGTACTGCGGCTACTACTCGGGGTCGGCGTACACCGATCGCGGTGATGCGGGGGCCAAGGTGAAGGAGATCCAGGCGCTGCTGATCCAGCATCACGGCTACTCGGTGGGCCCGAAGGGTGTGGACGGCTACTTCGGGGCGGGAACGGAGTCGGCTGTGAAACGACTCCAGAAGCGCCATGGGTTGAAGGCCGACGGCATTGTGGGTGCGAAGACGTGGGGCGCGCTGCGTGGGGAGCCGTTGGATCACTGAGGGCGATCTTCTCCGGCTGAGCCCCCGTTGCTGACGGGCTGTGTGTGCGACGGGGATTGGGGATCGGTGGACCAGCCGTTAACGGCTGGTCCACCGATCCCCAATCCCTTAGGAGCTGTCCGGTCGATCACGGTCGTGGGTGGTCCGGCATGATGCCGGGGTGAGCATCATCGTCGAGTTCTTCGCGGCTTCGGATGACGCGTCAGCGGCTCTGGCTCTTCAAGCCGGGCCGCGACGTGCATTCGAGTCGCTCTCCTTCGGCAACTTCGATCCCGGAGAGGCTGTGGTCGAGTGGGAGTGCCTGCTTGCCGGCGGCAGCTTCGAGGAACTCGTCGAAGCCGGTGAGCCTCGTCTCGTCGCCGGCCAGGACGATGACGGGTGCGTCGTCTTCGCGATCTCGCCTCGCCTGTCCGCCGCACTTGCCGAGGCCGAGCGGTCCGAGTTGAAGGATGCCGCTGTCGCGTGGTCCTTGCAGCGGGCGGAGGACGGCGAGGACATCGGCACGGAGATCGCCGAAGTGATCCTGGGCGATCTGGCCGCTCTCGTCAGCAGCACCCGAGGCCAGGGCCAGGACGTCTACTGCTGGGTCGCGTAGGGGTTCACGCTCGGAGCCAGATCGCGGCGGACGCCGCGGTGGCGGTGCCGAGGAAGACGTAGCCGCGCTTGTCGTAGCGCGTGGCGACCGCTCGGGACTGTTTCAGACGGTTGATCGCCCGTTCAATGGTGTTGCGTTTCTTGTAACGGTCCTCGTCGAACCCGGGCGGCCGTCCGCCGCGTGAGCCTTTCCGCAGGCGGGCCGCCTGGCTGTCGGTCTTCTCCGGGATCGTGTGCCGAATGCCCCGCCGCCGCAGGTACTCCCGACATGGCCCGTTGCTGTATGCCTTGTCCGCGGTAAGGCTGTCCGGCTTCTTGCGCGGCCTCCCTGGGCCTGGTCTGGGAACACGGATCTCCTCCAGAACCAGCTTGAACTGGGTGCAGTCTGCCCGCTGACCTGGAGTGATGACCAAGGACAGCGGACGGCAGCGGCCGTCCGCGCTCAGATGGACCTTGCTGGTGAACCCGCCCCGCGAACGACCCAGCCCCTCACCTCCAGCACCACCTCCACCAGGCGGCCGACGAGGCTCTGCCACGGCGTCTCGTCCTGGTGTTCCACCTCGCCGCCCCCCCTTTGAGCCGGGCGCCGGGGGCGGATCGATGCGAGCGCCGGCCGCATGCTGATGCGCGCGGACGATGGTGGAGTCCACCGAGATGTCCCAGTCGATTTCACCCGCCTCGTCAGCCGCGGCCTGGACCTGCTGCAGCAGACGTTCCCAAGTGCCGTCGGCCGACCACAGCCGGTGGCGTTCGTAGACGGTCTTCCACGGGCCGAACCGTTCGGGCAGGTCACGCCACTGCACCCCGGTCCGCACCCGATGCAGAATCCCGTCGATCACCTGCCGATGATCCCGCCACCGGCCACAACGCCCGTTGCTGACCGGCAGGAACGGCCGCAGCCGTTCCCACTCGGCATCCGTCAGATCGCCCCGCCCCATGCCCACACCAGCGACCCAGGCACGGACGAGTCACATGATCGGCCGGACAAGTCCTAGCCGCGCGGGACGCGGACCACGCCCTCCTGGATCACGGTGACGGCGAGCCGGCCGTCCTGGGTGTAGATGCGGGCCTGGCCCAGGCCGCGCCCGCCGTGCGCCGACGGGGACTCCTGGTCGTACAGCAGCCACTCGTCGGCGCGGAACGGCCGGTGGAACCACATCGCGTGGTCCAGCGAGGCCCCGACCACGTCCCCGACGGCCCAGCCGCCGCGGCCGTGCGCGAGCAGCACGGAGTCCAGCAGCGTCATGTCGGAGACGTAGGTGGCCAGGACGACGTGCAGCAGGGGGTCGTCGACGTCGCGGTCCAGCTTGCCGTTGGTGCGGAACCACACCTGGGAGTGCGGCTCGCGCGGCTCGCCGTAGCGGCCGAACGGCGGCTCGTCGACGTAGCGCAGGTCCACCGCGGCCCGCGCCTCGACGAACCGCTCCACGATCTCCGGGTCCAGGTGCGCGTAGCCGCGCAGCCGCTCCTCGGAGGTGGGCAGCGTGGCGGGGTCGGGCGCGGACGGCATCGGCGCCTGGTGGTCCAGGCCCTCCTCGTGCGCCTGGAAGGACGCCGAGAGGTGGAAGATCGGCTTGCCGTGCTGGACCGCGACCACCCGGCGGGTGGTGAAGGAGCGGCCGTCGCGGATGCGGTCCACGGTGTAGACGATGGGCGCGCCGGGGTCGCCGGGGCGCAGGAAGTACGCGTGCAGGGAGTGCGCGGGCCGGTCGGCGGGGACCGTCCGGCCCGCGGCGACCAGCGCCTGTGCCGCGACCTGGCCGCCGAAGACGCGGGGTATGACGGCGGGGCGGGACCGGCCGCGGAAGATGTCCTCCTCGATCTGCTCCAGGTCGAGCAGATCGAGGAGGTCCTGTAGTGCCTGACTCATGGGGTCAGTTGTATACGGCAGGGATTTCGCGGGGCTTACAGCCCCATGTCCTTGGCGATGATCGTCTTCATGATCTCGCTGGTGCCGCCGTAGATGCGGTTGACGCGGTTGTCCGCGTACAGGCGGGCGATCGGGTACTCGTTCATGTAGCCGTAGCCGCCGTGCAGCTGGAGGCAGCGGTCGATGACGCGGTGCGCGACCTCGGTGCAGAACAGCTTGGCGCTGGCGGCCTCGGCGGGGGTGAGCTCACCGGCGTCGAGGGCTTCGAGCGCGCGGTCGGCGACGGCCTCGGCCGCGTCCACCTCGGCCTGGCAGGCGGCCAGTTCGAACTTGGTGTTCTGGAAGTGGGCGACCGGCTTGCCGAAGACGGTGCGCTCCTGCACGTACTGCTTGGCGAACCGGACGGCGGCCTTGGCCTGCGCGTAGGCGCCGAAGGCGATGCCCCAGCGCTCGGAGGGCAGGTTGGCGCCGAGGTAGGAGAAGCCCTTGTTCTCCTCGCCGAGCAGGTCCTCGGCGGGCACCTTGACGTCGACGAACGCCAGCTCGGCGGTGTCGGAGACCTTCAGGCCCAGCTTGTCCAGCTTGCGGCCGACGGAGTAGCCCTCGGACTTGGTGTCGACGGCGAACAGGGATATGCCGTGGCGGCGGTCCTCGGCGGTGGGCGGCGCGGTGCGGGCGCAGACGATGACCCTGTCGGCGTGGACGCCGCCGGTGATGAAGGTCTTGGCGCCGTTGAGGACGTAGTGGGTGCCGTCCGCGGAGAGCTTGGCGGTGGTCTTCATGCCCGCGAGGTCGGAGCCGGTGCCCGGCTCGGTCATCGCGATGGCCCACATCTCCTCGCCGGAGACGAACTTGGGCAGGTAGCGCTTCTTCTGCTCCTCGGTGGCGAGCATCTTGATGTACGGCAGGGCGAGCAGCACGTGCACCCCGGAACCGCCGAAGGTGACACCGGCGCGGGCGGTCTCCTCGTACTGGATCGCCTCGAACTTGTGCGTCTCCAGACCGGCGCCGCCGTACTCCTCGGGGACGTTGATGCCGAACAGGCCCAGTTCGGCGAGCTTGTAGTAGAACTCGCGCGGCGCCTGGCCGGCCTGGAACCACTCGTCGTACACGGGTACGACCTCGGCCTCGATGAAGGCGCGAAGGGTCTCCCGGAACGCCTCGTGATCCTCGTTGAACACCGTACGGCGCACGCCGCCACCTCCACGTACCTCGGCATGTCCAAGCGCTTGCTCAGAGTCAAGGTACCGGCGGGTAGGCGAAGGCGTCCAGAGCGCCGGCCGGGTAACGCTCGTCACGCCGGCGACGGTGGTGGATCCGGCGGACGAGGGCCCGGCCGGGGGCGCCCCCGGCCGGGCCCTCGTCCGTCCTGACGGGCACTCACGCCTCCCCGGACAGCTCCTGCGGGTCGGCGGCCGTGAGGACACGGTCGAACCAGGCGCCGAGGACGTCCGGACCGGAGCAGCCGGTGATGCGCTCCCGGGCGGCCCCGGGGACGCCGGCGCCGCGGAGCCGGAGGACGCGGAGGACGTCCTCGGTCCTGGCCCTGCCTCCGGCGATGCCCCTGTCGACGGATTCCCCGATGACGGCGCCGCGTCCGGGGAAGCGGGGGGTGCGCACGACCATCAGGTTCCTCCGGAGTGCGCGGGCCGGGGTGTCGCCCGGACCGGTCCCGGTGCGTTCCGTCCGGCCCTGCGCGGCCTCGTCCCGGTGAGGCCGGTGTCCAGCGGCTCGATCACCACGGGTCCGGACGGGGCGCCGCCGGCCCCCGGCAGGGCCCGGACGGACAGCCCGGGGCCCCGGAGGATCCGGTGCATCGCCTCGCGCGCCGAGCCGGCCGTGTGACGGAACGCAGCGGCCGGTGAGCGCGGCGCCGGGTGGGGCGAGGCGGCTTCAGCCCTTCGGGTGATTTTGCCGTCGGCCTGCGCCAGGGAGTCCGCGAGGCCGACGGTCCGCCGCCCCGCTCGCCCCGTTCGTCCCGCTCACTCCGCCGCGCCCGCCGCCGCGAACGCCCCCCGCGCCATCCGGTGCAGCAGCTCCGCCGTCGCCCCCCGCCCCGGCAGCGAGCCGGGACGGCCCAGGTGCGGGGTGGAGTTCAGCAGGCCGAAGACCGAGTGGACCGCCGAGCGGGCGGTCGGCTCGGCGAGGGCCGGGTACACCTCGCGCACCACCTCCACCCACAGCTCGACGTACTGCCGCTGGAGCTGCCGCACCAGCTTGCGGTCGCTGTCCCGGAGGCGGTCCAGCTCGCGGTCGTGCAGGGTGATGAGCGGGCGGTCGTCGAGCGCGAAGTCGATGTGCCCCTCGATGAGCGAGTCGAGGACCGCCTCGGGCGCCACCCCGTCGGCCTCCGCCAGCCGCCGCTTGGCGCCCGTCAGCAGCTGACCGCTGATCCCGACCAGCAGCTCGGCGAGCATCGCGTCCTTGCCGGCGAAGTGCCGGTACAGGCCGGGCCCGCTGATGCCGACCGCGGCGCCTATCTCGTCGACTCCGACGCCGTGGAAACCGCGTTCGGCGAAGAGCCGGGCGGCCTCCTTGAGGATCTGCTCGCGGCGGGTGGGGGCGTCGGTTCTGGTGGCCATGGCATCGATTCTAGACAGCGGAGGTTAGCGGTCGTTAACCCGAGGGAAATGCGTTAACGCTCATTAACAGGTGAGGGGACCGCAGGATGGACGAGGCACCGGAGCTCCACAGCGCGGCGGATCCCGCGTCGGAGGCCTTTCGGGCCAACGAGGAGGCGCATCGCGCGCTCGTCGGGGAGCTGCGCGCCAAGCTGGCCGCGGCCCGGCTCGGCGGCGGCGAGAAGGCGCGGGCCCGGCACACCGCGCGCGGGAAGCTGCTGCCGCGCGACCGCGTGGACACGCTGCTCGACCCGGGATCGCCGTTCCTGGAACTGGCCCCGCTGGCCGCCGACGGGATGTACGACGGGCAGGCCCCGGCCGCCGGCGTCATCGCGGGGATCGGGCGGGTCAGCGGACGCGAGTGCGTGATCGTCGCCAACGACGCCACCGTCAAGGGCGGCACGTACTACCCGATGACGGTGAAGAAGCACCTGCGCGCCCAGGAGGTGGCCCTCGACAACCGCCTCCCGTGCGTCTACCTCGTCGACTCCGGCGGCGCCTTCCTGCCCCTGCAGGACGAGGTCTTCCCCGACCGGGACCACTTCGGGCGGATCTTCTACAACCAGGCCCGCATGTCCGGCGCCGGCATCCCGCAGATCGCCGCCGTCCTCGGGTCCTGCACGGCCGGCGGGGCGTACGTCCCGGCGATGAGCGACGAGGCCGTGATCGTGCGCGGCCAGGGCACCGTCTTCCTGGGCGGCCCGCCCCTGGTGAAGGCCGCCACCGGCGAGGTCGTCACCGCCGAGGAGCTGGGCGGCGGCGAGGTCCACGCGCGCGTGTCGGGCGTCACCGACCACCTCGCGCAGGACGACGCGCACGCCCTGCGCATCGTCCGGGACATCGTCGCCACGCTCCCCGCGCGCGGGCCCCTGCCCTGGGAGGTCCGGCCCTCCGTCGAGCCCAAGGTCGACCCCTCCGGGCTGTACGGCGCGGTCCCGGTCGACCCCCGCATCCCCTACGACGTGCGCGAGATCATCGCGCGCCTGGTCGACGGCTCCCGCTTCGCCGAGTTCAAGGCCGAGTTCGGGCAGACCCTGGTCACCGGCTTCGCCCGGATCCACGGCCACCCGGTCGGCGTCGTCGCCAACAACGGCATCCTGTTCTCCGAGTCCGCCCAGAAGGGCGCCCACTTCATCGAGCTGTGCGACCAGCGCGGGATCCCGCTGGTGTTCCTGCAGAACATCTCCGGCTTCATGGTGGGCAAGGACTACGAGGCCGGCGGCATCGCCAAGCACGGCGCCAAGATGGTCACGGCCGTGGCGTGCACCAGGGTCCCGAAACTGACCGTGGTGGTCGGCGGGTCGTACGGCGCCGGCAACTACTCCATGTGCGGCCGGGCCTACTCCCCCCGCTTCCTGTGGATGTGGCCGGGCGCCAAGATCTCCGTCATGGGCGGCGAGCAGGCCGCCTCCGTCCTCGCGACCGTCAAGCGGGACCAGATGGAGGCCCGCGGTCAGGACTGGCCGGCCGAGGAGGAAGAGGCCTTCAAGGCGCCGATCCGCGCGCAGTACGAGCGCCAGGGGAACGCCTACTACGCCACCGCCCGCCTGTGGGACGACGGCGTCATCGACCCGCTGGAGACCCGCCAGGTGCTGGGCCTGGCCCTGACCGCGTGCGCCAACGCGCCCCTGGGTGACCCCCAGTTCGGCGTCTTCCGGATGTGACAGGGGGACTTGGACTCATGTTCGACACCGTGCTCGTGGCCAACCGGGGCGAGATCGCCGTCCGCGTCATCCGCACGCTGCGCTCGCTCGGCGTGCGCTCGGTGGCCGTGTACTCCGACGCGGACGCCGACGCCCGGCACGTGCGGGAGGCCGACACGGCGGTGCGGCTCGGACCGGCGCCGGCCGCCGAGAGCTACCTGTCGGTGGAGCGGCTGCTGGCCGCCGCCGCCCGCACCGGCGCCCAGGCGGTCCACCCGGGATACGGCTTCCTCGCCGAGAACGCCGGTTTCGCGCGCGCGTGCGCCGAGGCGGGCCTCGTCTTCATCGGGCCGCCCGCGGACGCCATCGCCCTGATGGGCGACAAGATCCGCGCCAAGGAGACGGTGCGGGAGGCCGGGGTGCCGGTGGTCCCCGGCGGGCGCGATCCCCACCTGGCCGAGGCGGCCCGCGACCTGGGCGCGCCCGTGCTGCTGAAGCCCTCGGCGGGCGGCGGCGGCAAGGGCATGCGGCTGGTGCGGGACCTGGCCCGGCTCCAGGAGGAGATCGCCGCCGCCCGCCGCGAGGCCCGCGCCTCCTTCGGCGACGACACGCTCCTGGTCGAGCGGTGGATCGACCGCCCCCGGCACATCGAGATCCAGATCCTGGCCGACGGCCACGGCAACGTCGTCCACCTGGGCGAACGCGAGTGCTCCCTGCAGCGCCGCCACCAGAAGATCGTCGAGGAGGCGCCGAGCGTGCTCCTCGACGAGGCGACCCGGGCCGCGATGGGCGAGGCGGCGGTCCAGGCGGCCCGCTCCTGCGACTACCGGGGCGCGGGCACGGTGGAGTTCATCGTCCCCGGCGGCGACCCGACGTCGTACTACTTCATGGAGATGAACACCCGCCTCCAGGTCGAGCACCCGGTCACGGAGCTGGTCACGGGCCTGGACCTGGTGGAGTGGCAGCTGCGGGTGGCGGCGGGCGAGCCGCTGGCCTTCCGGCAGGAGGACGTCCGCCTCACCGGACACGCGATCGAGGCCCGCATCTGCGCGGAGGACCCGGCGCGCGGCTTCCTGCCCTCCGGCGGCACGGTGCTGAAGCTGCGCGAGCCGGCCGGCGAGGGCGTCCGCACCGACTCCGGGCTCAGCGAGGGCACGGAGGTCGGCAGCCGGTACGACCCGATGCTGTCCAAGGTGATCGCGTACGGCCCCGACCGCGCCACCGCGCTGCGCAGGCTCCGGGCGGCCCTCGCGGAGACGGTCACCCTCGGCGTGCAGACCAACGCCGGTTTCCTGCGGCGGCTGCTGGCGCACCCGGCGGTGGTGGCGGGCGAGCTGGACACGGGGCTGGTGGAGCGGGAGGCGGACGGCCTCGTCGCCACGGACGTCCCCGAGGAGGTGTACGAGGCGGCGGCGGCCGTACGGCTCGACGCGCTCACCCCGCAGGGCGACGGCTGGACGGACCCGTTCTCGGTGCCGAGCGGCTGGCGGCTCGGCGGCGAGCCGAAGCCCGTGACCTTCTCCCTGCGAGCCGGCGGCGACCCCGTGGAGCACACCCCGCGCGGCACCCGCACCGTCACCGACGGCCAGGTGTCCGTGACCCTGGACGGCGTCCGCCACACCTTCCACCGGGCCGGCGACTGGCTGGGCCGCGACGGCGACGCCTGGCACGTCCGGGACCACGACCCGGTCGCCGCGTCCCTGACCCGCGCGGCCCACGCGGGCGCCGACTCGCTCACCGCCCCCATGCCGGGGACGGTGACGGTGGTCAAGGTCGCCGTCGGCGACGAGGTGGCCGCCGGGCAGAGCCTGCTGGTGGTGGAGGCGATGAAGATGGAGCACGTCGTCTCCGCCCCGCACGCCGGCACGGTCACCGAACTGGGCGTCGCGCCGGGTGCCGCGGTCGCCATGGACCAGGTGCTGGCGGTCGTCGCACCGCACGAGGAGGCGGCGGAATGACAGTCGAGGGTCTCCCCATGACCGTCCCGGCCGCGGACCTGCCCGCCCGCGTCCGGATCCACGAGGTCGGCGCGCGCGACGGCCTGCAGAACGAACGGGCGACGGTCCCGACGCAGGTCAAGGCGGAGTTCATCCGCCGCCTGGCCGACGCGGGCCTGACCACGATCGAGGCGACCAGCTTCGTCCACCCCCGGTGGGTGCCCCAGCTGGCCGACGCCGAGGAGCTGTTCCCGCTCGTCCGCGACCTGCCGGTGGCGCTCCCGGTCCTGGTGCCGAACGAACGCGGCCTGGACCGGGCGCTCGCCCTCGGCGCCGGCCGGATCGCCGTCTTCGCCAGCGCGACGGAGTCCTTTGCGAAGGCCAATCTCAACCGCACGGTCGACGAGGCCCTGGCCATGTTCGACCCGGTGGTGGCCCGGGCGAAGGCGACGGGCGTCCACGTCCGCGGCTATCTGTCGATGTGCTTCGGTGACCCGTGGGAGGGCGCGGTCCCGATCCCGCAGGTGGTCCGCGTCTGCCGGGCCCTGATCGACCTGGGCTGCGACGAGCTGAGCCTCGGCGACACCATCGGCGTGGCCACCCCCGGCCAGGTGACCGCGCTGCTCACCGCCCTCGGCGAGGCGCGCATCCCCACCGCCGCCCTGGGCGTGCACTTCCACGACACCTACGGCCAGGCGCTCGCCAACACCCTCACCGCCCTCCGGCACGGCGTGACGACCGTCGACGCCTCGGCCGGCGGCCTGGGCGGCTGCCCGTACGCGAAGTCGGCCACCGGAAACCTGGCCACCGAGGACCTGGTGTGGATGCTGCGGGGCCTCGGCATCGACACCGGCGTCGACCTCGGCCGTCTCGTCGCCACCAGCGCGTGGATGGCCGCCCGGCTGGGCCGCCCCAGCCCGTCCCGCACCGTCCGAGCCCTGTCCCACAAGGACCTTCAGGACCCCGAGGAGCAGTGACCGCCATGGACCACCGTCTCTCCCCCGAACTGGAAGAACTCCGCCGCACGGTCGAGGAGTTCGCGCACGACGTCGTGGCGCCGAAGATCGGCGACTTCTACGAGCGGCACGAGTTCCCGTACGAGATCGTCCGGGAGATGGGCCGCATGGGCCTGTTCGGGCTGCCGTTCCCGGAGGAGTACGGCGGCATGGGCGGCGACTACCTGGCCCTCGGCGTGGCGCTGGAGGAACTGGCCCGGGTCGACTCCTCCGTCGCCATCACCCTGGAGGCCGGGGTCTCCCTGGGCGCGATGCCGATCCACCGCTACGGCACCGAGGAGCAGAAGCGCCGGTGGCTGCCCCGCCTGTGCGCGGGCGAGATCCTGGGCGCGTTCGGCCTGACGGAGCCGGACGGCGGCTCGGACGCGGGCGCGACCCGCACCACCGCCCGCCTGGACGAGGCGACGGACGAATGGGTGATCAACGGCACCAAGTGCTTCATCACCAACTCGGGCACGGACATCACGGGCCTGGTCACGGTCACGGCGGTCACCGGCCGGGAGCCGGACGGCAAGCCGCGGATCTCCTCGATCATCGTCCCGTCCGGCACGCCGGGCCTCACGGTGGCGCCCCCGTACTCGAAGGTCGGCTGGAACGCCTCGGACACCCGCGAGCTCTCCTTCGACGACGTCCGGGTCCCGGCGGCGAACCTCCTGGGCGAGGAGGGCCGGGGCTACGCCCAGTTCCTGCGCATCCTCGACGAGGGCCGGGTCGCCATCGCGGCGCTGGCCACGGGCCTGGCCCAGGGCTGCGTGGACGAGTCGGTGAAGTACGCGAAGGAGCGTCACGCCTTCGGCAGGCCCATCGGCGCCAACCAGGCCATCCAGTTCAAGATCGCCGACATGGAGACGAAGGCCCACACGGCCCGCCTCGCCTGGCGCGACGCGGCCAGCCGCCTGGTCGCGGGCGAGCCCTTCAAGAAGCAGGCGGCCCTGGCGAAGCTCCACTCCTCCACGATCGCGGTGGACAACGCCCGCGACGCCACCCAGATCCACGGCGGCTACGGCTTCATGAACGAGTACCCGGTCGCCCGCATGTGGCGCGACTCCAAGATCCTGGAGATCGGGGAGGGGACGAGCGAGGTGCAGCGGATGCTGATCGCACGGGAGCTGGGGCTGGCGGGCTGAGCGTCACGGTCCGGGCGCGGCCGTGTCGGCGGTGCGCGTCCCGCCCCTCCGGCGGAGCAGGGGGTTCATGATCCGTTCACAGCGAGCAAAGAGGGGGGTCATGGTATTTTCACATCTCCTTTGGCGCGCTGCCCGGATGAAGGGCCACGAACGGAACAGCGAGGCCGGTCAGCGAACCGGGCGCGCCCCGTGATACCTGGAGAGTGTGCGGACATGGCCGACCCCGTCGTCTCGGTGATCGTCGCGGCGTACAACGCGATGCCGTATCTCACGCGTTGCGTCACATCCGTCGCCGACCAGAGCATCGGGCAGGGCGCCTTGCAGCTCATCGTCGTCGACGACGGCTCGACCGACGGCACGGGGGACGAGCTCGACCGTCTGGCCGAGGCGTACCCGGACCTGCTCCAGGTGATCCACCAGCCCAATTCCGGCGGCCCGTCCGCGCCCCGCAACGTCGGCCTGGACCACGCCCGGGGCGAGTTCGTCTTCTTCCTCGACGCCGACGACTACCTGGCCCCCGAGGCGCTGGAGCGCATGGTGGCGATGGCCGAGAAGAACGGCACCGACGTCGTGCTCGGCAAGATGGTCGGCGTCGGCGGGCGCGGGGCGCCCACGTCGATGTTCCGGCGCAACCAGCCGCGGACCGACGTCTTCTCGTCCCGGGTGTACTGGACGCTCAACCCCATGAAGCTGTTCCGCCGGGAACTGCTGGAGCGGCTGGGGCTCCGCTTCCCGACGGACCTGAAGATCGGCGAGGACCAGCTCTTCGTCGGCCCCGCCTACATCCACGCGGCCGGCATCTCCGTACTCGCCGACTACGACTGCCTGTTCTGGGTCGAGCGCGAGGACAGCGGCAACATCACCCTGCGCACCGGCGGCACGGAGCCGAGGCTCGCGTTCCTGCCCCGCGTGGTCGACATGCTGCTCGAGAACGTGCCGCCCGGCCCGCACCGCGACCACCTGGCCCACCGTCACCTGACCGTCGAGGTGCAGCAGTTGCTCGGCCACCTCGCCCGTGAGCCCCGCCCCCAGCAGGAGAAGGCCCTCGCCCGTCTCGCCGAGACCATCGCCCCGCTGTGGCACGAGGGCATGGACGACCGCCTGTCGGCGATGGCCCGGCTGCGTCTCCACCTCGTCCGGCACGAGATGCTCGACGAGGTACTGGAACTGGTCCGGTTCGAGAAGGAGCTGGGGCGCCGCAAGGTGGCCACCCCGGTCCACGTCGAGGACGGCCGCGCCTACGCCCGCTACCCCTTCTTCCGCGACGCCGCCCGGGCCGTCCCCGACGCCTGCTACGACGTCACCGCCCAGCTCGCCGTGCGGCACCACGTCGCCCGCGCCGAGCTGCGCGGCACCACGCTGCACCTGGCCGGGCACGGCTATCTGCACCGCGTCGCCACCGAGGACGTGACCACCGGCCTCGTCCTGCGCGAGCGCGACAGCGGCACCGAGTACCGGCTCCCCGTCACGCACACCCCGACCCCCGGCCTCGGCGCCGACGAGGACGAGGGACGGTACGCCTACGAGCGGGCCGGGTTCGAGGCCCGTGTCGACCTCACCACCGCCGCCGACGGCGAGCCGCTCCCCGACGGGCTCTGGGACATCTCCCTCGCGGTGGGCGCGCAGGGGCTCACCCGCGAGGTGCGTATCGGCAGCAAGCGGGCCGGCACCGTGGCGGGCGAGCCCGCGACCCATGTCGTGGACACCGCCGAGGGACTGCGCGCCGTCACCCTCTACACCACCAAGCCCTACGGCAACTTCACGCTCGACATCGGCGAGCGCAAGCACGAGGTGCTGTCCCGCCTCGGTCTCGACACGGCCGGCTGGGCGCCGGACGCGCCCGCGGAGCTGGAGCTCACCGGCCGCTGCACTCTCGCCGCCCGTCCGGACGGCGCCCTCACCGTGACCCTGGAGGACGGCGAGGGCCACAGCGCCGCCTTCCCCGTGCGCGACTTCGCCGGGGACCGCTTCACCGTACGGGTGCCCGTCACCGGTCTCCCCGCCGGCGTCTGGCGCGGCCGGCTCCGGCTCGGGGACTGGACGATGCCCCTGCCGGGGCTGCCCAAGGGCATGGCGCCGGCCAAGTGGCGCCGCCGGGGACTGCCCTGGTACGCCAAGCCCGCTCCCGCGCGCGACGGGAAGTTCGCGCTGCGCGTCGCGCGGATCGAGCTGCTCAAGGCCGTGGCCCGGCGCATCAGGCCCTGACGCCGCGGACGCGGGCGGCTGCGACCCACCCCCTCTGGACAAGTTCTGAGGTTAGGCTAACCTACCTTCGAACTCGTCCGGCGGACGCTCCGCCCCGTTCGAAAGCAGCCACACCATGTCCAATGCCAGAGCTACCCACCTCACCCGCCGTGGAATCCTCGCCGCGGGCGGCGCCCTCGGCCTCGGTGCCGTGCTCGCAGCCTGCGGGGACGAGGACGCGAAAAGCGGTGGCTCGGGCGACGGGACGGCCGCCGCGCAGTCGGGTCCCTGGTCCTTCGAGGACGACCGCGGCCGGACCGCGAAGGCCGACAAGGTCCCGTCGAACATCGTGGCGTTCGTCGGTGTCGCCGCCGCGCTGTACGACTACGGCGTCCAGGTCAAGGGCGTCTTCGGCCCGACCACGACCAAGGACGGCAAGGCCGACGTCCAGGCCGGCGACATGGACGTCAGCAAGCTGACCGTCCTCGGCAACGAGTGGGGCCAGTTCAACATCGAGAAGTACGCGGCCCTCGCCCCGGACCTGCTCGTCTCCACGATGTTCGACGACACCGGCACCCTCTGGTACGTCCCGGAGGAGTCGGCGAAGAAGATCGAGGCCGTGGGCGCCCCGAGCGTCGGCGTCTCCGTCTACGACCGCCAGCTGACCGAGCCGCTGCAGCGCATGCTGAAGCTCGCCGAGTCCCTCGGCGCCGACGTGACCTCCAGCAAGGTCACCGACGCCAAGAAGCGCTTCGAGGACGCCTCCGCCCGGCTGCGCGCCGCCGTCAAGGCCAAGCCGGACATCAAGGTGCTGGTCGGTTCCGCCAGCCAGGACCTGTTCTACGTCTCCGGCACCAACCTCTCCGTCGACCTGGAGTACTTCAAGGCCCTCGGCGTGAACTTCGTCGAGCCCCCCGAGAAGGCCAAGGCCCAGGGCGGCGGCTGGTACGAGTCCCTGAGCTGGGAGAACGTCGACAAGTACGACGCGGACATCATCATGATGGACGACCGCTCCTCGGCCATCCAGCCCGCCGACATCACCGAGGGCACCTGGAAGAAGCTGCCCGCGGTCAAGGCCGGCCAGGTCATCCCCCGCTCCCCCGAGCCGATCCTGTCGTACGACAAGTGCGTCCCGATGGTCGAGAACCTCGCGAAGGCCATCGAGGACGCCGAGAAGGTCAGCTGACCCGCACCCTGACGCGAACTCAGGAGCCCCCATGACGACGGCCGTAGCCGCCCCGTTCCGTTTCTTCTCCCTCCAGGTCGCGCGGACGAGGCGGCTCGGCCCGTCCCTGGTCCGTGTCACCTTCACCGGGCCCGACCTGCACGCCTTCCACTCCGACGGGCACGACCAGTCCCTGTCCCTGTTCCTGCCGCACCCCGGCCAGAGCGAGCCGGTCGTCCCGCTGGAACTGGGCGACGGCTGGTGGCAGGGCTGGCGCGAGCTCCCCGACGACGTGCGGGCGGTGATGCGGTCGTACACCCTGCGGGCGCTCCGGCGCGACGCCCACGGGCACACGGCCGAGATCGACATCGACTTCGCGCTGCACGGCGTCGAGCCGGGCGCCACCACCCAGGCGGGTCCCGCCTCCCGCTGGGCCTCCCGCGCCACCGCCGGCGACCGGGTCCTGCTGCTGGGCCCGGCGATCGCCGACAACCGCGCGATCCGCTTCCGGCCGCCCGCGGACACCGACCTGGTGGTGATCTGGGGCGACGAGACCGCCGTGCCGGCCGCCTCGGCCATCGTCGAGGCGCTGCCGGCCGGCACCCGCGCCCGGGTCTGGCTGGAGGTGCCGCACGCCGGGGACGTCCAGGACCTGGTGAGCGAGGCGGACGCGGAGATCACCTGGCTCGTCCGGGACGCCGCCGGGGAGTGTCCCGCGGCCCTGGACGCCCTCCGCGCCGCGGAGCTCCCGCCCGCCGAGCGGCCGTACGTCTGGATCGCGGGCGAGTCGAACTGTGTGAAGGCGCTGCGCCGGCACTTCGTGGGCGAGCGCGGGATCGACCGCCGCCGGGTGACGTTCGTGGGCTACTGGCGGCAGGGGCTGACCGAGGAGGAGCTGCGCGCGCGGGAGTGACCCCGGCGGCCTCCGCGAGAAGCACCGCCGGCCGCCCCGTGCCCCCGCCGGCCGCCCCCGGAAGCACCACCGGCCGCCCGGGAGCGGAGTCCGTCGCCGCACGCCCCGCCGACCGGCCCGCGTGCGGCGCCGACTGCTGTGCGCTCCGTGCCGGCCGGGCACGGAGTGACGGTGGTCACGGGGGGTCCCGGGTTTCGACGGAGTTAATTAGGTTAGGCTTACCTAAGTTTGTGTCCGGGCTCCGCCCTCTCCCGTCCCTCACGGACCGTCCCCACCGGAGGACTCCCCCATGCGCTCGCACCTGCTCAACGACACCACCGCGGAGCACTACCGCCGCTCCGTGACCGAAGGAGTCGAGCGGGTGGCCGCCAAACTCGCCGCCACCGAACGTCCGTTCACCGGCGTCACGGTCGACGCCCTCGCGCCCCGCATCGACGAGATCGACCTGGACCGGCCGCTGCACGACACCGCCGCGGTGCTCGACGAACTGGAGGACGTCTACCTCCGGGACGCGATCTACTTCCACCACCCCCGCTACCTGGCCCACCTCAACTGCCCGGTCGTCATCCCGGCCGTGCTCGGCGAGGCCGTCCTGTCCGCCGTCAACTCCTCCCTGGACACCTGGGACCAGTCGGCCGGCGGCACCCTCATCGAGCGCAAACTGATCGACTGGACGGCCGGCCGCATCGGCCTCGGCCCGGCCGCCGACGGCGTGTTCACCTCCGGCGGCACCCAGTCCAACCTCCAGGCGCTGCTGCTGGCCCGCGAGGAGGCCAAGACCGACGACCTGGCGAAACTGCGCGTCTTCGCCTCCGAGGTCAGCCACTTCAGCGTGAAGAAGTCGGCCAAACTGCTCGGCCTCGGCCAGGACGCCGTCGTCCCGATCCCCGTCGACCACGACAAGCGCATGCAGACCGTCGCCCTCGCCCGCGAGCTGGAGCGCTGCGCGCGGGACGGCCTCGTCCCGATGGCCGTCGTCGCCACCGCCGGCACCACCGACTTCGGCTCCATCGACCCGCTGCCCGAGATCGCCGAGCTGTGCGAGCAGTTCGACACCTGGCTGCACGTGGACGCCGCCTACGGCTGCGGACTGCTCGCCTCCCTGAAGTACCGGGACCGCCTGAACGGCATCGAGCACGCCGACTCGGTCACCGTGGACTACCACAAGTCCTTCTTCCAGCCGGTGAGTTCCTCCGCCGTCCTGGTCCGCGACGCCGCCACCCTGCGCCACGCCACCTACCACGCCGAGTACCTCAACCCGCGCCGCATGGTGCAGGAGCGCATCCCCAACCAGGTGGACAAGTCCCTGCAGACCACCCGCCGCTTCGACGCCCTCAAGCTGTGGATGACGCTGCGCGTGATGGGCGCCGACGGCATCGGGCAGCTCTTCGACGAGGTGTGCGACCTGGCCCGGGAGGGCTGGGAGCTGCTCGCCGCCGACCCGCGCTTCGACGTGGTGGTCGCGCCGGCCCTGTCCACCCTCGTCTTCCGCTACGTCCCGGCCGCGGTCACCGACCCGGCCGAGATCGACCGCGCCAACCTCCACGCCCGCAAGGCCCTGTTCGCCTCCGGTGACGCGGTCGTCGCGGGCACCAAGGTGGCCGGGCGCCACTACCTGAAGTTCACCCTGCTGAATCCCGAGACCACGCCGGCCGACATCGCCGCCGTCCTCGACCTGATCGCCGGCCACGCCGAGCAGTACCTGGGAGAATCCCTTGACCGCGCTTCCTGAAGCCGCTGTGTCCGCCGACAAGACCTACGACTTCGTGGGGATCGGGCTCGGCCCCTTCAACCTCGGACTGGCCTGCCTGACCGAGCCCATCGCCGAACTGGACGGCGTCTTCCTGGAGTCCAAGCCGGACTTCGAGTGGCACGCGGGGATGTTCCTCGACGGCGCCCACCTGCAGACCCCGTTCATGTCGGACCTGGTCACCCTCGCCGACCCGACGTCCCCGTACTCCTTCCTCAACTACCTGAAGGAGAAGGGGCGGCTGTACTCGTTCTACATCCGCGAGAACTTCTACCCCCTGCGGGTCGAGTACGACGACTACTGCCGCTGGGCCGCGTCGAAGCTGAGCAGCGTCCGCTTCGGCGCCACGGTCACCGAGGTGACGTACGAGGACGAGCTGTACGTCGTGCGGACGGCCGCCGGCGACGCCTACCGGGCCCGCCACCTGGTCCTCGGCACCGGCACCGTGCCCTTCGTCCCCGAGCCGTGCCGCGGCCTGGCGGGCGACCTGTTCCACAACGCGCAGTACATGCACCGCAAGGCGGAGCTGCTCACCAAGAAGTCGATCACCATCGTCGGCAGCGGCCAGAGCGCGGCGGAGATCTACCACGAGCTGCTCTCCGGGATCGACACCCACGGCTACCAGCTCAACTGGGTCACCCGCTCCCCGCGGTTCTTCCCGCTGGAGTACACCAAGCTGACGCTGGAGATGACCTCCCCGGACTACATCGACTACTTCCGCGCGCTGCCCGAACAGACCCGCTACCGGCTGGAGAAGCAGCAGAAGGGCCTGTTCAAGGGCATCAACTCGGACCTGATCGACGCGATCTTCGACCTGCTGTACCAGAAGAACGTCGAGAGCGGCGGCCGGGGCGTGCCCACCCGGCTGCTGACCAACTCCTCCCTGACCTCCGCCCGGTACGAGGACGGCGGCTACACGCTCGGCTTCCACCAGGACGAGCAGGACAAGGACTTCGAGATCCGCACCGAGGGCCTGGTGCTGGCCACCGGCTACCACTACGAGCCGCCGGCCTTCCTCGACCCGGTCCGCGACCGCCTCCGCTTCGACGGCCACGGCCGCTTCGACGTCGCCCGCAACTACGCCATCGACGTCACCGGCAGAGGGGTGTTCCTGCAGAACGCGGGCGTGCACACGCACAGCGTCACCTCCCCCGACCTGGGGATGGGCGCCTACCGCAACAGCTGCATCATCCGTGAGCTGCTCGGCAGCGAGTACTACCCGGTCGAGAAGTCCATCGCGTTCCAGGAGTTCTCCGTATGAGCATCCCCACCGGTTTCGAGCACGAGCTCGGCACCTTCACCCTGCGCCCGCTCGACCCGCCCGGGGACGCCGGGCTGCTGCACCGCTGGGTCACCCATCCGAAAGCCGCGTTCTGGATGATGCAGGACGCGAGCGTGCGGGACGTCGAGCGCGCGTACCGCCGGATCGCGGCCGACGAGCACCACCACGCCTACCTCGGCCTGCACGACGGGGAACCGGCCTTCCTGATGGAGAAGTACGACCCGGCCCACCGCGAGCTGGTCGGCCTGTACGAGCCGGAGCCGGGCGACGTCGGCATGCACTTCCTGGTCGCGCCGACCGACCGGCCCGTGCACGGCTTCACCCGGGCCGTCATCACCGCCGTGATGGCCCACCTCTTCGCCGACCCGGCCACCCGCCGCGTGGTCGTCGAGCCGGACGTGTCCAACAAGGCGGTGCACGCCCTGAACGAGGCCGTCGGCTTCGTGCCCGTACGCGAGATCCAGAAACCGGAGAAGAAGGCGTTGCTGAGCTTCTGCACCCGGGAGCGGTTCGAGAAGGCGGTGGGCGCATGAGCCTCGCCGACGCCGTCGCCCACCTGACCCCCGAGCGCTGGGAGCAGGCCAACCGCCTGCTGGTCCGCAAGGCGCTCGCCGAGTTCGCCCACGAGCGGCTGATCACCCCCGAGCCGGACGGGCGGGGCTACGTCGTCCGCAGCGACGACGGCCAGACCGCGTACCGCTTCACCGCCGTCCGCCGCGCCCTGGACCACTGGCAGGTGGACGCCGGCTCCATCACCCGGCACCGCGACGGGGCCGAGCTGCCGCTGGCCGCGCTGGACTTCTTCATCGAGCTGAGGCGGTCCCTGGGCCTGAGCGACGAGATCCTGCCCGTCTACCTGGAGGAGATCTCCTCCACCCTCTCCGGCACCTGCTACAAGCTCACCAAACCGCAGGTGACCTCCGCCGAGCTGGCGGCGAGCGGCTTCCAGGCCATCGAGACCGGCATGACCGAGGGCCACCCCTGCTTCGTCGCCAACAACGGGCGGCTCGGCTTCGGCGTCCACGAGTACCTGTCGTACGCGCCGGAGACCGCGAGCCCGGTCCGCCTGGTCTGGCTGGCCGCCCACCGCTCCCGGGCGGCGTTCACGGCCGGCGCCGGCATCGAGTACGAGTCCTTCGTCCGGCAGGAACTGGGCGAGGCCACCGTGGAGCGGTTCCACGGCGTCCTGCGCGCCCAGGGCCTGGACCCGGCCGACTACCTGCTCGTCCCGGTCCACCCCTGGCAGTGGTGGAACAAGCTCACCGTCACCTTCGCCGCCGAGGTGGCCAGGAAGCACCTGGTGTGCCTGGGCGAGGGCGACGACGAGTACCTGGCCCAGCAGTCCATCCGGACCTTCTTCAACACCACGCACCCGGAGAAGCACTACGTCAAGACGGCCCTGTCCGTCCTCAACATGGGCTTCATGCGCGGGCTGTCGGCCGCCTACATGGAGGCCACCCCGGCGATCAACGACTGGCTGGCGCAGCTCGTCGAGGGCGACCCGGTGCTGAAGTCGACGGGCCTGTCGATCATCCGCGAGCGGGCGGCCGTGGGCTACCGGCACCTGGAGTACGAGCAGGCGACCGACCGCTACTCGCCGTACCGCAAGATGCTCGCCGCCCTGTGGCGGGAGAGCCCGGTGCCCTCGCTGCGGGACGGCGAGTCGCTGGCCACCATGGCGTCCCTGGTCCACGTCGACCACGAGGGCGCGTCCTTCGCGGGCGCGCTGATCGCGCGGTCGGGGCTCACGCCGACCGAGTGGCTGCGGCGCTACCTGCGGGCGTACTACACCCCGCTGCTGCACAGCTTCTACGCCTACGACCTGGTGTTCATGCCGCACGGCGAGAACGTCGTCCTGGTGCTGAAGGACGGGGTCGTGCAGCGCGCGATCTACAAGGACATCGCCGAGGAGATCGCCGTCATGGACCCGGACGCGGTGCTGCCGCCCGAGGTCCGGCGGATCCGCGTGGAGGTCCCCGAGGACAAGAAGCTGCTGTCGATCTTCACGGACGTCTTCGACTGCTTCTTCCGCTTCCTCGCCGCGAACCTCGCCACCGAGGGGATCCTGGAGGAGGACGACTTCTGGCGCACGGTGGCGGAGGTCACCCGCGAGTACCAGGAGTCGGTGCCCGAGCTCGCCGACAAGTTCCGGCAGTACGACATGTTCGCCCCCGAGTTCGCGCTGTCCTGCCTCAACCGGCTCCAGCTGCGCAACAACAAGCAGATGGTGGACCTGGCCGATCCCTCCGGCGCGCTCCAGCTCGTCGGCACTCTGAAGAACCCGATCGCGGGGCGGTAGGCCCCTCACGGACGGGCGGGCACCCCGGTGTACGGTCCACCGGGGTGCCCGTCGGCATGTCCGGCCCGCCCGGCCACCCGCCCGGGCCGGGCGCACCGCGCGGCGTCCCGACCAGGGCGGCGGACCGGGCGGCTCCCGGACAGGAACCCATGAGAATCTCCACGCTCCTCCCAGGGTTCCCCACAGCCCCCTGCCCGAAATCGGGCAAGATTCTTGCGAAACCGCCGCCGGTACTCCAGGATCTACCGGGTGCACGACGAACTCGTTGATCATCTGACGCGCTCCACCCCCCTCGACCGGGGCGAGGCGCTGCGTGTGGTCCAGGACGTGCTCGCCTACTTCGACGAGACGACCGAGGAGTACGTCCGTCGCCGCCACCGCGAGCTGCAGGCCCAGGGCCTGGTGAACGCGACGATCTTCGAGCGGATCGGGGCGGACCTGAAATACCGGGCGGTGGCACCGCCGGAGCTGACGCTCCGCCAGCTGCGCCGCATCGTCTACGGCTGAGGAATACACCTACATGTGCGGAATTGTCGGATACATCGGGAAGCGTGATGTGGCGCCCCTGCTGCTGGAGGGTCTGCAGCGGCTGGAGTACCGCGGCTACGACTCCGCGGGCATCGTCGTCACGTCCCCGAAGACGACCGGCCTGAAGATGGTCAAGGCCAAGGGCCGGGTCCGCGACCTGGAGGCCAAGGTCCCGGCGCGTTTCAAGGGCACCACCGGCATCGCCCACACCCGCTGGGCCACCCACGGCGCCCCCTCCGACGTCAACGCCCACCCGCACCTGGACGCCGAGGGCAAGGTCGCCGTCGTCCACAACGGCATCATCGACAACGCCGCCGACCTGCGCCGCAAGCTGGAGGCGGACGGCGTCGAGTTCCTCTCCGAGACCGACACCGAGGTCCTCACCCACCTCATCGCCCGCTCGCCGGCCGAGAAGCTGGAGGACAAGGTCCGCGAGACCCTGCGGCTGATCGAGGGCACGTACGGCATCGCCGTGCTGCACGCCGACTTCCCCGACCGCATCGTCGTCGCCCGCAACGGCTCCCCGGTCGTCCTCGGCATCGGCGAGAAGGAGATGTTCGTCGCCTCGGACATCGCCGCCCTGGTCGCCCACACCCGGCAGATCGTCACCCTCGACGACGGCGAGATGGCCACCCTCAAGGCCGACGACTTCCGGACCTACACCACCGAGGGCACCCGCACCACCGCCGAGCCGACCACCGTGGAGTGGGAGGCGGCCTCCTACGACATGGGCGGCCACGACACCTACATGCACAAGGAGATCCACGAGCAGGCCGACGCCGTGGACCGCGTGCTGCGCGGCCGCATCGACGACCGCTTCTCCACCGTGCACCTCGGCGGCCTGAACCTGGACGCCCGCGAGGCCCGCCGGATCCGCCGCGTGAAGATCCTCGGCTGCGGCACCTCGTACCACGCGGGCATGATCGGCGCCCAGATGATCGAGGAGCTGGCCCGCATCCCCGCCGACGCCGAGCCGGCCTCCGAGTTCCGCTACCGCAACGCCGTCGTCGACCCCGACACCCTCTACGTCGCGGTCTCCCAGTCCGGCGAGACCTACGACGTGCTGGCGGCCGTCCAGGAGCTCAAGCGCAAGGGCGCGCGGGTGCTCGGCGTGGTCAACGTCGTCGGCTCCGCGATCGCCCGCGAGGCGGACGGCGGCATCTACGTCCACGCCGGCCCCGAGGTCTGCGTGGTGTCGACGAAGTGCTTCACCAACACCTGCGTCGCCTTCGCGCTGCTCGCCCTGCACCTGGGCCGCACCCGCGACCTGTCCGTCCGGGACGGCAAGCGGATCATCGACGGCCTGCGCCGCCTGCCGGAGCAGATCTCCGAGATCATGAAGCTGGAGGAGGAGATCGAGAAGCTGGCCGGGCAGTTCGCCGAGGCCCGCTCGATGCTCTTCATCGGCCGTGTGCGGGGCTACCCGGTGGCCCGCGAGGCCTCCCTGAAGCTCAAGGAGGTCTCCTACATCCACGCCGAGGCCTACCCGGCCTCCGAGCTCAAGCACGGCCCGCTGGCGCTGATCGAGCCCGCCCTGCCGACGGTCGCGATCGTGCCGGACGACGACCTGCTGGAGAAGAACCGCGCGGCCCTGGAGGAGATCAAGGCCCGCAGCGGCCGCATCCTCGCCGTCGCCCACCAGGAGCAGGAGAAGGCCGACCACACGATCGTCGTCCCGAAGAACGAGGACGAACTCGACCCGATCCTCATGGGCATCCCGCTCCAGCTCCTCGCCTACCACACGGCCCTGGCGCTCGGCCGGGACATCGACAAGCCGAGGAACCTCGCCAAGTCGGTGACGGTGGAGTAGCCCGCCCCCGCCACCGGCGGAGCGGGCCCCGCGGGCGCCACCGGCCCCAGGGGTCCGCTCCCCGCCCGGCGCGGCGGATGCGCAAAGGGGGCTACGGGATGACGACGACCGGCCGCCGCGCCCGCTTGGCGAGCCGCCCGGCGACGGAGCCGAAGATGCGTCCCACGACGCCGTGCGTGGAGCCGACCACGATGGCGTCCGCCTCGTACTCCCGCCCCACCTCTTCGAGTTCGTGGCAGATGTCGCCGCCGCGCTCGACCAGGATCCACGGCACCTCGGCGAGGTAGTCGGCGCAGGCGAGCTCCAGGCCGAGCACCTCGGTGCGGTGGTCCGGCACGTCGACGAAGACCGGCGGCTCGCAGCCCGCCCACACCGTGGTCGGCAGCCGGTTGGCGACGTGAACGATGATCAGGCCGGCGCCGGAGCGCCGCGCCATGCCGATCGCGTACGCGAGGGCGCGCTCGCTGGACGTGGAGCCGTCGAAGCCGACGACCACCCCGTGCCTGAAAGCGGGGTCGCACGCATGGCGTGGCTCTTGCGCCGCCAGCGGATCGGCCGCCGTAGGATCGGCGACCGGCCGCTTGCGGTCCGCGGGTTCGAAGAATTCGTGACCGGCCATGGCTGTCTCGGCGTTGTGATCCTTGTCGGGTGGGACGACGGTGCGCGGCGGAGCCGTGTCCGGGAGTCGTCTTCCCCACCCCATACCCTCAAGGGTACGGCGGCACGCATCCTCGGCCCAGATCCCGCGCACCGTCCGTGGCGGTTCCCCGGAGCATGCACGAGGGGACGCCCGTAACGCAATGGTTGCTGCGCCGTACAGCCGGTTCGCCCAGGATTCACCTGGCCGGTCGCCCGGCACGGCGCCCCGTCCGTGACCCGCCGCCCGGGCCGGCGTTGAACCCCGGTGAGCCACGCCCCAGGGAGCACGCACGTGTCCGGACCCAGCCATCCCGCCAAGGACCCCAGCACGGCCCCCCGGCCCCAGCCCGCCCCCACCACGACCGCCACCGGGCTGATCCGCTGGGCGGCCTTCAGCTGCCTCCTCGTCCCGGTCGTCCTGCTCTGGTACGGCACCTCCCTCGCCGGCGCCGCCGGCACCGCCCTCGGTCTCGCCGCCGTCACGGGCGCCTGCCGGCTCCTGCTGCGCCGGTCCGAACGGCTCGCGGCCCGCGGGGGCGAGCGGCGCGACGGGGAGAACACACCGGTCGGCTGACCGGTTTTCACACCCTCGCCCGCTTCTTTTCAGCCAACTTCTGGTTCTCGTGCATCACCGGCCGGAACCACCCCCCGACCCCCGTTCCACCTGCACGGAAAGGACCTCGGGGGGCTTGCGCACCCTACGCGGATTGGCCACTGCGACAAGGCGCACTTCCCTGCGCGCCCCACGAGTGCAACGCTTCGTGATCGAATGCTTTACGCCAAGTTGCCATGTCGACAATGTGCCGCGTGCCGAACCGGCCACGCCGGCATGGCGCGACACAGTAGATTCGATCTTGACTGTCTACGGCGGGGGACTCGTGCAGGACCGAGGGGAAACGTGCAGGAGCGACACAACCGAGGAGCCGCGACCACCGAGGGGGGCTTAGCAGTATGAGCCACGACTCCACTGCCGCGCCGGAAGGCGCAGCCCGGAAGCTGTCCGGGCGACGCCGCAAGGAGATCGTCGCGGTGCTGCTGTTCAGCGGCGGCCCCATCTTCGAGAGTTCCATACCACTGTCGGTGTTCGGGGTTGACCGCCAGGACGCCGGCGTGCCGCGCTACCGACTACTGGTGTGCGCCGGCGAGGACGGCCCGCTGCGGACCACAGGGGGCCTGGAACTCACCGCACCGCATGGCCTGGAGGCGATCTCACGCGCCGGCACGGTCGTCGTGCCGGCCTGGCGCTCGATCACCTCGCCGCCGCCGGAGGAGGCGCTCGACGCGCTGCGCCGGGCCCACGAGGAGGGCGCCCGCATCGTCGGGCTGTGCACCGGCGCCTTCGTCCTCGCGGCGGCGGGCCTGCTGGACGGCCGCCCCGCGACCACACACTGGATGTACGCGCCGACGCTGGCCAAGCGCTACCCGTCGGTGCACGTGGACCCACGAGAACTCTTCGTGGACGACGGCGACGTCCTCACGTCCGCGGGCACGGCGGCCGGCATCGACCTGTGCCTGCACATCGTGCGCACGGACCACGGCAACGAGGCGGCCGGGGCACTGGCCCGCCGCCTGGTGGTCCCGCCGCGCCGCAGCGGCGGCCAGGAGCGCTACCTCGACCGGTCTTTACCGGAGGAGATCGGCGCCGACCCGCTCGCCGAGGTCGTCGCCTGGGCGCTGGAGCACCTCCACGAGCAGTTCGACGTGGAGACGCTGGCGGCCCGCGCGTACATGAGCCGCCGTACCTTCGACCGCCGTTTCCGCTCGCTGACCGGCAGCGCGCCGCTGCAGTGGCTGATCACGCAGCGCGTGCTGCAGGCGCAGCGCCTGCTGGAGACGTCGGACTACTCGGTGGACGAGGTCGCGGGCCGCTGCGGCTTCCGCTCGCCGGTGGCGCTGCGCGGCCACTTCCGCCGGCAGCTGGGCTCGTCCCCGGCCGCCTACCGGGCCGCGTACCGCGCACGCCGGCCGCAGGGCGACAAGCCGGCGGACGGCGACGGGCAGCAGAACACCGTCCCGGTCCCCGGCTCCGCCGGGAGCACCGGTACGCCGGGGCAGCCGGCCGTCCCGCTCCCCCCGGAGAGCCAGGTGCCGTTCCAGACCCGCCGCACGGCCGCGAACGCGGTCGGCTCACCGGCCTCCCTGTCCACGGCGCCGTCGGACAACGGCCGCGACCGCGAGTACGTGCCGAGCCGGGCGAGCCTGCCGGGGCAGCGGAGCGCCACCTGAGAAACGGGTGACGACGCGGACCGACCGGGGTCCACCGGGGCGCCAGGCCCGGGTGGACCCCGGTTCGCCGTGCGGCGCGGTGGACCGCCCCGGCGGCCGCGGCCAAGCGCCGGGCACCCCTGCGCGCAAGGTCACACCGGCCGCGGCCCCGCCCGCGGCGGCGCGCCGTAGGGTTGGGCACATGAACGATCGCATGGTGTGGATCGACTGCGAGATGACCGGCCTCTCGCTGTCCGACGACGCGCTCATCGAGGTGGCCGCCCTCGTCACCGACTCCGAGCTGAACGTGCTCGGCGAGGGCGTGGACATCGTCATCCGGCCGCCGGAGCGGGCGCTGGAGACGATGCCGGAGGTGGTGCGCCAGATGCACACCGCGTCCGGGCTGCTCGCCGAGCTCCCGAACGGCACGACCCTGAAGGACGCCGAGGAGCAGGTCCTGGCGTACGTGAGGGAGCACGTCAAGGAACCCGGCAGGGCCCCGCTGTGCGGCAACTCGGTCGGCACCGACCGCGGCTTCCTGCTCCGCGACATGCCGACGCTGGAGGACTACCTCCACTACCGCATCGTCGACGTCTCGTCGATCAAGGAGCTGGCCCGCCGCTGGTACCCGAAGGCGTACTTCAACAGCCCGGAGAAGAACGGCAACCACCGCGCGCTCGCCGACATCAAGGAATCCATCGCGGAGCTGCGCTACTACCGGGAGGCCATCTTCGTCCCCCAGCCGGGCCCCGACTCCGACACCGCCAAGACGATCGCCGCCAAGCACGTCCTGCCTGCTCAGCGGGGCTGACAGGGCGCATCGGAGGGGCGCCGCGAGAGCCTGGCGCGAGCACCCCTTCGGACCCTGTACACTTTTTCTCGGCCGGTCGGGGAAATCACTGATCTCAACAGCCGGTCGTGGTGGGTGTAGCTCAGCTGGTAGAGCACCTGGTTGTGGTCCAGGATGTCGCGGGTTCGAGTCCCGTCACTCACCCTCCTCGAAGAGGCCGCCGGCCTGCGAAAGCAGGCCGGCGGCCTCTCTCGTGTCCCGGGCGGTTCCCCCGGCGGCCCCCGGACTCCCGGGAGGGTCCCGGCCGTCCGGCCGTACGGAAACCACCGCCCCCGGCCGGGCGATCGGGCGAGGAAGGGCGGGCGCGGCCGCCGGTGTCAGGACGACGCCCGCTCCACCAGTTCCGTCGCCAGCACCACCTGCCGCCGCTCCAGTTCCCGGGACACCGCCGGACGGCGGTCGGCGATCTCCGTGAGGAGGAGGTCGATCATGCGGCGGCCCATCTCCTGGATGGGCTGGCGGACGGAGGTCAGGGGCGGCTCCATGTGGCGGGCTATGGCCGAGTCGTCGTAGCCGACCAGGGCCACGTCGTCGGGGATGCGGCGGCCCGCCTCGCGCAGCACCTGGCGGGCGCCGGCCGCGGTCACGTCCGAGGCGGCGAAGACGGCGTCCAGGTCGGGGCGGCGCTCCAGCAGCGCGGCCATCGCGCGCCGGCCGCCCTCCTCGGTGAAGTCGCCGGGCTCGATCAGGGCCTCGTCCACGGCGTGGCCCGCGTCGCGCAGGGCCTCGCGGTAGCCGTCGACACGGCGCTGGGCGCCGTAGACGTCGAGGCGGCCGGTGATGTGGGCGACCCGGCGGCGGCCCCGGGAGAGCAGGTGTTCGACGGCCTGGCGGGCGCCGCCGTAGTTGTCCGAGTCCACGGACGCCAGCGTCTCCGCGGCCGACCGCGGGCCGCTGATCACCGCGGGGATCTCCAGCTGGGCCAGGAGGTCGGGCAGCGGGTCGTCGGCGTGCACCGAGACCAGCAGCACGCCGTCCACGCGATGCGCGGCGAGGTACTGGGCGAGGCGCCGCCGCTCCCGGTCGCTGCCCGCGAAGATCAGCAGCAACTGCATCTCCGTCTCGGACAGTTCCGAGCCGACGCCGCGCAGCATGTCCGAGAAGTACGGCTCCGCGAAGAAGCGGGTCTCCGGCTCGGGGACGACCAGCGCGATCGCGTCCGTGCGGTTGGCCGCCAGGGCCCGCGCGGCCGTGTTCGGCACGTACCCCAGCTCCGCGACCGCCGCCTCCACCGCGGCGCGCGTCGCGTCGCTGACCCGGGGCGAACCGTTGATCACCCGGGAGACCGTGCCGCGGCCGACGCCGGCGCGCGCCGCCACCTCTTCGAGGGTGGGCCGGCCGCCGCTCCGGCTCCGCGCTCCGTGGCCTGCCATGGGCTTCGCCTCCCGCCGTCGTCGTCACGCTGGCCTGGAATCTAACAGCCGCGCCGGTGAGGGTGACCTTCCCCGCCGCCGTCGTCTCCAGATTCCGCTACCGTCGGACCGGTCCCGAGCCCGGCTTCCGCCGGGGGTGGGTCGGGTCCAGTTAACGGCCCGATAACTGAACGGATCTCTGGGCGTCGACTCCCTTGACACCCCCGGCCGGACCCGAGACCCTTCAACACATCACCGGTGGGAGCGCTCCCACGGTACCTGACACATACACATCCCGCACGTTCCCCGCCCGAGCCGCAGCGCCGAACGCAAGACAACTAACGGGCCCAACAATGCCGTTGGCCGGGGGGTCGGCACGTCAGGGCAACAGGAGGACGCAATGCGAGCACGTACCCTCCCCCACGCTCGGCTCCGTTCGAGCGG
This sequence comes from Streptomyces glaucus, assembly GCF_039533365.1. Lineage (NCBI taxonomy): Bacteria > Bacillati > Actinomycetota > Actinomycetes > Kitasatosporales > Streptomycetaceae > Streptomyces > Streptomyces glaucus. The sequence goes on along the minus strand of NZ_BAAATK010000001.1, from coordinate 165,982 downwards.
GGGAACCCCCCTCGCCCGCAAGGCGCTGGCCCTCGCGGCCGTGGTGTCGCTGGGCACCGGGCTGCTGGCCGGCTGCGCCGACGACGGTGACGACGGCTCCGGCTCGTCGGCGGACGGCGGCAGCGGCAAGACCAAGATCACCCTGGGGCTCTTCGGCACCTTCGGCTTCGAGGAGGCGGGCCTCTACAAGGAGTACGAGAAGCTCCACCCGGACATCGACATCCAGCAGACGGTCGTCGAGCGCAACGAGAACTACTACCCGGCGCTCGTCAACCACCTGACCACCAACAGCGGTCTGCAGGACATCCAGGGCGTCGAGGTCGGCAACATCGCCGAGATCGTCCAGACCCAGTCCGACAAGCTGCTGGACCTGTCCAAGTACGGCAAGAAGAGCGACTTCCTGGACTGGAAGTGGCAGCAGGCCACCACCAAGGACGGCCAGACCGTCGGCCTCGGCACCGACGTCGGCCCGATGGCCATCTGCTACCGCAAGGACCTCTTCGAGAAGGCCGGTCTGCCCACCGACCGCGAGGAGGTCGGCAAGCTGTGGGCGGGCAGCTGGGAGAAGTTCGTCCAGGTCGGCGAGGACTACCAGAAGAAGGCGCCGAAGGGCACCACCTTCGTCGACTCCCCCGGCGGCCTGCTGAACGCGATCCTCAGCAGCGAGAAGAAGCGCTTCTACGACTCCTCCGGCAAGGTCGTCTACAAGACGAACCCGGCCGTCAAGGCCGCCTTCGACCTCACCGCCAAGGCGGCCGAGGACGGGCTGGTCGGCAACCAGACCCAGTTCCAGCCGGCCTGGGACACCACGATCGCCAACAGCAAGTTCGCCGCGATCTCCTGCCCGCCGTGGATGCTCGGCTACATCAAGGGCAAGTCGAAGCCGGACGCGGCCGGAAAGTGGGACGTGGCCGCGTCCCCGAAGGCCGGCAACTGGGGCGGCTCCTTCCTGACCGTGCCCAAGTCGGGCAGGAACGCGGAGGAGGCCGCGAAGCTGGCCGCCTGGCTGACCGCGCCCGAGCAGCAGGCCAAGCTCTTCGCCGTCCAGGGCAGCTTCCCGAGCGCGCAGACCGCGTACGGCCTGCCCGAGGTGAAGAACGCCAAGAACGAGATGACCGGTGACGCCCCGATCGGCGAGATCTTCGCGGCGGCCGCCGAGACCAGCCCGGTCCAGATCATCGGCCCGAAGGACCAGATCATCCAGCAGGGCCTGACGGACAACGGCGTCATCCTCGTCGCCCAGGGCAAGTCGCCCGAGGAGGCATGGAAGACGGCCACCAAGACCATCGACAACAACCTGGACCAGTGACCGGAATGGCGACCAGGCACGACACCGCCGCGCTCCCCTCGAAGGAGGGGAGCGCGGCCCCGGGCCGTCCCCCGGCCGGCGCGGCGGACCCCGAGGCGGCGAGGAAGCGGGCCCGGCTGTCCCGGCGCTGGCAGCGGGACATGCGGTGGAGCCCGTACGCGTTCGTCTCGCCGTTCTTCCTGCTCTTCCTGGCCTTCGGGCTGTTCCCGCTGGTCTACACCGGCTGGGCCTCGCTGCACCAGGTGGAGCTGACCGCGCCCACCGACATGACGTGGGTGGGCCTGCGCAACTACACCCGGATCTTCGACGACGACTTCTTCTGGAACGCGGCGAAGAACACCCTGACCATCGGCATCATCTCCACGGTCCCGCAGCTGCTGATGGCGCTGGGCATCGCCCACATCCTCAACTACAAGCTGCGCGGCTCGACCTTCTACCGGGTCGTGATGCTCGCGCCGTACGCGACCTCGATCGCCGCCGCCTCGCTGGTGTTCGTGCTGCTCTTCGGCCGCGACTACGGCATGATCAACTGGGCGCTGGGCGCGGTCGGGATCGACGGCATCGACTGGCAGAACGACAAGTGGCCCTCGCAGATCGCCGTGGCGACCATCGTCATCTGGCGCTGGACCGGCTACAACGCGCTGATCTACCTGGCGGCGATGCAGGCGATCCCGCAGGATCTGTACGAGTCGGCGGCGCTGGACGGCGCCAACCGCTGGCAGCAGTTCTTCCACGTCACGCTGCCCTCGCTGCGGCCGACGATCCTGTTCACCTGCGTGGTGTCCACCATCGGCGCCTCGCAGCTGTTCGGCGAGCCGCTGCTGTTCGACGCGAACAAGGGCGCCTCGGGCGGTTCGCAGCACCAGTTCCAGACGCTCGGGCTGTACCTGTACGAGCAGGGCTGGGTCAACCAGCACCTGGGCCGCGCCTCCGCGATCGCCTGGACGATGTTCCTGATCCTCATCGTGATCGGGATCGTCAACTACGTCATCTCGCGCCGGCTGCGCGCCAGTAGTTAAGGAGAACCGGCCGTGACGACGACATCGACCGAGGCGGATCCGGCCGCCCCCGGGACCTTTGGAAAGAAGCCGGAGCGCGTGCTGCGGCCCAGGGCGGCGCGTGCGGGCGGGACGCTGCACGCGGGCCCGATCGCGTACGTCATCCTCGCCCTGTTCACCGTCGGCTCGCTGTTCCCGCTGGTGTGGACGGCGATCGCCGCCTCGCGGGACAACCAGCGCCTGGCGCAGACCCCGCCGCCCTTCTGGTTCGGCTCCAACCTGATGGACAACCTGGAGATCGCCTGGAAGGACGCCAACCTGGGGGAGGCGTTCCTCAACACCACCTTCGTGGCGGGCGTGTCGGCGGCGACCATCGTCGCCCTGTCCACGATCGCCGGGTTCGCCTTCGCCAAGCTGCGTTTCAAGGGCCGCAACGCGCTGATGCTGGTGGTGATCGGCACGATGATGGTGCCGCCGCAGCTCAGTGTGATCCCGCTGTACATGATGGTCGCCAAGCTGGACTGGTCCGACCAGCTGCAGGCGGTGATCTTCCCGTCGCTGGTGAGCGCGTTCGGGGTGTTCTTCATGCGGCAGTACCTGATCCAGGCGCTGCCGGACGAGCTGATCGAGGCCGCCCGGGTCGACGGCGCCGGCAGCTGGCGCATCGTCTGGCACGTGGTGTTCCCGGCGGCGCGGCCCGCGATGGCGGTGCTGGGGATGCTGATGTTCGTGCAGACCTGGAACGACTTCCTGTGGCCGTTCCTGGTGCTGACGCAGAACGGCAGCCCGACCGTGCAGGTGGCGGTCGCGGGCCTGGGCCGCGGCTACACCCCCGACCAGTCGCTGATCATGGCGGGCGCGCTGCTCGGTACGCTGCCGCTGCTGCTCGTCTTCGCGATCTTCGGCAAGCAGATCGTGGGCGGCATCATGCAGGGCGCCGTCAAGGGCTGACGCCCGCTCGCGGGGGCCGGGTCACCGCCGCCTCGGCCCCCTCCCTCCCCTCCCCTTCCCTCCTACCCGTCGATCTCCTCGACTCCATGGGAGCGCTTCCATGCCTGACTCCGCCACACCGGTGACCCCGGTGACCTTCCCCGCCGCCTTCCTCTGGGGCGCGGCGACCTCCGCCTACCAGATCGAGGGGGCGGTACGGGAGGACGGCCGTACGCCGTCGATCTGGGACACCTTCAGCCACACGCCGGGCAAGACGGCCGACGGCGAGACCGGTGACGTCGCCGTCGACCACTACCACCGCTACCGCGAGGACGTGGCGCTGATGGCGGAGCTGGGGCTGAACGCCTACCGCTTCTCCGTCTCCTGGCCGCGGGTGCAGCCGACCGGCCGGGGCCCCGCCGTCCAGCGCGGTCTGGACTTCTACCGGCGCCTGGTCGACGAGCTGCTCGCGCACGGCATCAAGCCGGCCGTCACCCTCTACCACTGGGACCTGCCGCAGGAGCTGGAGGACGCGGGCGGCTGGCCCGAGCGGGACACGGCGTACCGCTTCGCGGAGTACGCGCAGATCGTCGGCGAGGCGCTCGGCGACCGCGTGGAGCAGTGGATCACGCTCAACGAGCCGTGGTGCAGCGCGTTCCTGGGCTACGGCTCCGGGGTGCACGCGCCGGGCCGTACGGACCCGGCGGCGTCGCTGCGGGCCGCGCACCACCTGAACCTGGCGCACGGGCTGGGCACCGTGGCGCTGCGCTCGGTGATGCCGGCCCGCAACTCGGTGGCGATCAGCCTGAACTCCTCGGTGGTGCGGCCGCTGTCGCCGCGGAACCAGGAGGACCTGGCGGCGGTCCGCCGGATCGACGACCTGGCCAACGGCGTCTTCCACGGGCCGATCCTGCACGGCGCGTACCCCCGGTCGCTGCCGGCGGCGACCGCGTCGGTCACCGACTGGTCGTTCGTCCAGGACGGCGACCTGGCCACCATCCACCAGCCGCTGGACGCGCTGGGCCTGAACTACTACACGCCGACCCTGGTCTCGGCGGCGGACGCGGACGCCTCCGGTCCGCGTGCGGACGGGCACGGCAGCAGCGCGCACTCCCCGTGGCCGGCCGCGGACGACGTTGCCTTCCACCAGACGCCGGGCGAGCGCACGGAGATGGGCTGGACGGTCGACCCGACCGGCCTGCACGAGCTGATCATGCGGTACACGCGCGAGGCGCCGGGCCTGCCGCTGTACATCACCGAGAACGGCGCGGCCTACGACGACAAGCCCGACTCCGACGGCCGCGTCCACGACCCGGAGCGCATCGCCTACCTGCACGGCCACCTGTCGGCGGTGCGCCGGGCCATCACGGACGGCGCGGACGTCCGCGGCTACTTCCTGTGGTCGCTGATGGACAACTTCGAGTGGGCGTACGGCTACGGCAAGCGCTTCGGCGCGGTCTACGTCGACTACGCCACCCTGGCCCGCACCCCGAAGTCGAGCGCCCGCTGGTACGCCGAGGCGGCCCGGACGGGGACGCTGCCGCCGGTGGAGTTCGCCGGGTAGGACCACTGTCCGGGGGAGCGGGGGACGGGCGCGGCATCCGACGGGGGGTGCCGCGCCCGCCTGCGTCAGCGGGAGAGAGCCACGACGAGGGCGGCGGCGAGGGCGAGGAGGACGAGGGCGGCCGAGGCCCGGGCGGTGACGTGCAGGACGCGCTGCCGGGAGGGGAGGCCGACGACGTCGATGCCGCCGGAGCGGACGGGGAAGGCGTAGTAGACGCGGTGCGGGTCGTCGCGGACGGTGACGCGGGCGAGGGGGAGGCGGCGGACGGTCACGCGGCGGCGCACCTCCCCGTCCCTGACGGCCAGCTCGGGTTCGAGCAGGGCGCGGTGGGCGGGGTCGAGGTCGTCGGGAAGCTTGTCGGTGACGCTGGTCAGGCGGGTCTCGCGCCAGTCGCCGGTGGCGTCCGTCGGCATCCGGACGACGAGCGGGGCGAGCCGCTTGACCTCCTTCGCGTCGGGGGTGTGCCGGATGATCCCTTCGGTCCAGACGGTGAAGTGGCCGGTGCCGGCGCACGGGGTGTGCCGGATCCGTTCGCGGCCCCCGCAGCCGCGGCACGGGACGCGGCCCGACCGGTCGCAGACCGGGCAGTCCAGGTGCCGTCGGCCGAGGCACTTGGGGCAGGCCACCTCGGGGCGTTCGCACCGCGCGCAGGTGGCTCGCTTCGCCGCGTCCTGGGGGCGCGGCCGGGCCGCCCGGGCGGCGCCGCGGGTGCGCGGGGTGCCCGTGCCGTCGCACTCCCAGCACGCGTCGGGGCCGCCCTCGCAGACGTCGCAGTCGACGTAGCGGGGGCAGTCGCGCCCGCCGCGCCCCCCGCACGCCTCGCAGTCCCTCGTCCCGCCCTCGCAGCCCTCGCAGACGATCTCGTCGAGCGAGCCCGCGCGCACCAGCGTCAGCGTGCGGGAGCGGGCCGGGTCGTCGGGCGGGTCGACGGGGTGGGCGGCGAGGTCGGTGCAGGCCGGGCGCTCGGCGATCTCGGCGCGCCGCAGGCCCGGCACCCGCCTGTCACGCGTCTCGCGCGTCTCGATGCAGCGGACGATGCGCGCGTCCAGCAACTGCTGCCGGTCGAGCGCTGCCGCGCCGGGGAGGGTGAGGCGTACGGTGCCGCCGCGCCCAAAGACATGCTCCTCGACGGCCTGGAGGAACTCCTCGTCCGACGGATCCGTGGCCAACGCAGCTCCCCCCAGTCGCGGATGCCGGAAGAGCAGGGTAGGAGCCGGCCGGGCGGGCGACAAGAGGGCCGAATCGTACTGAAGTGCGGCGTCTTGGGGGCCGGCGGCGTGGCCGGCCCCCTGGAGCGCCGGCCGTCCCCTACCGGTAGGCGGCGAACGCCGCTTTCCGGGCGGGCGTCGATGATCTCAGGGCGCGCTCAAGGAAGGGATCGGGACCGGTTGAAGGCGGCGGCCGGCGCGAGGCGCCGACGCCGTCGTACGGCTCCCCGGTGCCCCTTGCGCACCGGCTTGCGCCCGTCCAGCTGGATCCAGACCCGCACCTCCGTGCCGCCCAGCACCGACGAGCCGATCCGCACGTCCCCGCCGGTCGACTCCGCGAGCCGGCGCACGATGTCCAGGCCCAGCCCGGTCGAGCCGTCGCAGCCGGAGCCCCGGCCGCGGGCCATCGCCGCCCGGGGGTCGGGTATGCCGGGGCCCGCGTCCGAGACGAGCACGATCACCGCGTCCTCGGCGTTGTGCACGTCGACCGCGAAGGCCGTGCCCTGCGGGGTGTGCCGGAAGACGTTGCCGAGCAGCGCGTCGAGGGCGGCGGCCAGATCGGCGCGGGCCACGGGGATCCGCACCGGCCGGTCGGCGCCGGCCACCCGCCAGGTGCGGCCCTCGTCCTCCGCGAGCGCCGACCAGAACGCCATCCGCTCCCGGACCACCTCGGCCGCGTCGCACCCGGCGCCCGGCCCGGCGGCGGCCGTCTGCGGCTTGGCCTCCCGGGCGGTACGGATGATCGTGTCCACCTCGCGCTCCAGCTGCTCGACCGCGGCCCGGGTCTGCTCGGCGGCGGGCCCGTCGCCGAGCGAGGCCGTGTTCAGCCGCAGCACGGTCAGCGGGGTGCGCAGCCGGTGGGACAGGTCGGCCGCCAGCTCCCGTTCGTTGGCGAGCAGTTCGACCACCTGGTCGGCCATGGAGTTGAACGCGGCCGCCGCGAGCCGCAGTTCCTTCGGCCCCTCCTCCGGCACCCGCACCCCGAGCTTGCCCTCCCCCAGGCCGTGCGCGCTCTCGGCCAGGTGCTGCGCGGGCCGCACCATCCGTACGCCCAGCCGGTCGGCGACCGCGACCGAGCCGACGACGAGGGCCGCGCCGACCGCGGCGAGCACCGCCCAGGCCGTGCCGACGCCCTGGCCGACCTCGGCCTCGGGGACGTACACCTCGACGACGGCGATCGTGCCGGAGCCGAGGGCGACCGGCTGAAGCAGCGTGGAGCCGCCGGGCACCTCGACGGTGGAGGCGCGGCCCAGTTCCCGTACGGCCGCGATGTCCTCGTCGGTGGCGTGCCGGCGGCCGATGTCGATGCCGTCCCCGCCGCCCTGGGCCGGCAGGTGCACGGCCATCGCGGCGTCCGCGCCCGCGGCGGCGACCACGCGCTCCAGCTGGTCGCGGTCGGTGGTGATGGACAGGGCGGGGGCGACGGCCGCGGCGTGCCGTTCGGCGTTGGAGAAGGCGCGGTCGCGGGCCATCTCCCGGATGACGAGCCCGAGCGGCACCGCGAAGGCCACCACGACCATCGTGGTCACCGCCAGCGACACCTTCACCAGCGCCCATCTCATCGCGGCGGCTCCGCTCGCGCGGAGTCCGCGGCCGGCGGCTCCAGCTTCACGCCGACGCCCCGCAGGGTGTGCAGATAGCGCGGACTGGCGGCCGTCTCCCCCAGTTTCCGCCGCAGCCAGGACAGGTGGACGTCGATGGTCTGGTCGTCGCCGTAGGACTGCTGCCACACCTCGGCGAGCAGTTCCTTGCGGGGCACCACGACGCCGGGCCTGCGGGCCAGGAAGGCGAGCAGGTCGAACTCACGGCGGGTCAGATCGAGCCGTATACCGTCCAGTTCGGCCTGGCGGCGCAGCGGGTCGACGGTCAGCCCGCCGACGCGGAGCACGGCCGGCGGCGCCGCGCCGGCGGCGCCGGCCCGGGCGCGGCGCAGCACCGCCGCCATCCGCGCCGACAGGTGCTCCACGGAGAACGGCTTGGTGAGGTAGTCGTCCGCGCCGGCGTTGAGCAGCCGGACGATCTCCGCCTCGTCGTCCCGCGCGGTGGCGATGATCACCGGCACGTCGGTGACGCCGCGCAGCATCTTCAGGGCCTCGGAGCCGTCCAGGTCGGGCAGTCCGAGGTCCAGGATCACCACGTCGAAGCGGAAATGGGCGACCTCGCGCAGCGCCTCCAGCGCCGTACCGACGCTGCGCACGGTGTGCGAGGCGTCGGTCAGGTGCCGGATGAGCGCCGAGCGTACGAACTGGTCGTCCTCGACCACGAGCACACTTGCCATGGGCGGCACCGTACGCCATGCGCCGCGGCCGAGCAGTGGCCTGTGGACAACTCCGAGTGAGCGACACGGATGTGACGGGTGTGACGGGTGAGGCAGTATGGCGGTGATGCGCAGAGGACTCGTACACGTACTGGCCTGGCTGCTCGCCACGGGCGCGGCGGTCACGTTGTCGTGGTGGGGCGTCCACACGGTCATGGCGGGCACGGCGTACGACCCGCCCCGCGCGCTGCCCGTCACCGCGGCCGGCGCGACGGCCCGGGAGTCGGAGCCGCTGGCGTCCTCGACCTCGCGGCCGTCCCCGACGCGCAGTCCCTCGCCGGAGCCGTCCCCGACCCGCGGGCCGAGCACCCCGGCCGCCCCGGCTCCCCCCGGGACCCCGACGGCTCCCTCCGCCTCCGCCTCCTCCTCCGCCCCCGCCGCCGCGGCCACGGCCACCGGCGAGGTCAGGCGCTACGACACCGAGGGCGGCCGCGCGGTCTTCGACATCGGCACGGCGTCCGCGACGCTCGTCTCCGCCACGCCGGGCGCGGGCTGGTCGATGCAGGTGTGGAAGACGCAGGCGTGGATCCGGGTGGAGTTCGCCTCGGGCGCGGACCGGGTGTCGGTGTTCTGCACCTGGCACGACGGCCCGCCGCGGGTGGAGATCGGGACCTACTGAGCCGGGCGGGTCTGCGCCGGGTCAGGTGAAGACGGACGGCGGGGGCGCCGGTGAGGCGACCGCCGCGGCGTCCGTCACGGGTACGGCCCCGCCGGCGAAGTCGGTCAGTGCCCGGCCGTGCTCGACGCGGCCGGGATGCGGGTCGGAGGCGGCGCGGCGGGTCAGCTCGGCGACCGGCAGCGGCTGGTCGGAGGCGACGAGGACCGCGTTGCCGAAGCGCTTGCCCCGCAGCACGGCCGGGTCGGCGACGAGGGCGAGGTCCGCGAAGCGGGCGGCGGCGGTGGCGATCTGGCCGCGCAGATGGGCGAGCGGCGGGCCGTCGGCGAGGTTCGCGGCGAAGACGCCGCCGGGACGCAGGGCCCTGCGGACCTCGTCGAGGAACTCCGTCGAGGTCAGGTGGGCGGGGGTGCGGGCGCCGCTGAACACGTCGGCGACGACGAGGTCGGCCCAGCCGTCGGGCACCTTGGCGAGGCCCTCCCGCGCGTCCGCCGACCGCACCCGGATCCGCGCGTTCGGGTCCAGCGGCAGTGTCCGGCGGACCAGTTGGACCAGGGGCGCGTCGCGTTCGACGACCTGCTGGGTGGAGCGGGGGCGGGTGGCGGCGACGTAGCGGGCGAGGGTGAGGGCGCCACCGCCGAGGTGCACGGCCCGGACCGGCTTGCCCGGCGGGGCGGCCAGGTCGATGACGTGCCCGAGGCGACGCTGGTACTCGAACGACAGGTACGCCGGGTCGTCGAGGTCGACGTGCGACTGCGGCGCCCCGTCGATCAGCAGCGTCCAGGCGCGCGGCCGGTCCCGGTCGGGGATCAGCTGGGCGAGGCCGCCGTCGACGTTCTCGGCGACGCGCTCCCCGCCGGCCGACCTGCGCCGGGCGTTCCTGGACGACTTTCCCATGCGGGCATTGTCGCAGGGGCGGCCGGCCGGACGCGGGCCGCCCGGACCGGTGACGGCGATCGGCTGCCGACGGCGGCGAGCGGAGGAAGCGGGCGGCGGGGGCGGCCGGCGACGGCGGTCAGCCGCAGTTGTCCGCCGCCTCGATCAGCCGGGCCGCCTCTCCGAGCGCGGCCCGCAGCACCGCCGGGTCCGTCGCCAGGTCGGCGTCCCCGGGCGGCAGCAGCCAGTCGGAGCCCTCCACGGGGGGCTCGGAGGGCAGGCGCGGGCCGCGTCCGCCGGTCGCCGTGCACGTGCTGCCCGGCACGTCCCACACGGCGGCCGTCCCCGGCGGCACCAGGAAGCCCAGGAGCCCGCAGCCGCCGTCGTGCAGGACGGGCCCCACCGCGTCGCCGGCGCCGCGTCTGAGGATGTCGACCGCCTCCAGGCCCTGGCGCGTCGGCACGGTGACGAGCTCGCGGACGGCTTCCGCGCCGGGCGGCGCACCGGGGCCCGGGCCCGGCGCGGCCGGCGTACGGGAATCGTCGCTCCGGCTGGTCGTCACCATCGCGGCCTCCACCACGGAACCCTCCTTGGACGAGCGGGGCGGGAGGCGGGCCTCCCGGTCCACGGGGTTCAACGCGCGAGAGCGTCAACGGCTACGGCCGAAGTCGCCGCAAAGGATGGCACTTCATGGCGGATCTCGCACGGTGTCTCCGATTTGTGGCCGAACCCGGCGTGGCGGGTCCGTCACAGCAGGTACGTTCTTGCTCGCCGGAAACGGGGCGTCACGCTGAAAAACAGTCGGTACGCCCCGAATCCGGCATGGTTCGACGGTTCGCACGAGAGGACCCGGCCATGGCGTCGTCAACGGTGACCCCACCCCAGCCCGAGCGGCCGCCGCGGCCGAACCTCGCCTTCCGGCGGTTGCGCGGCCGGCGCTCGCCGGCCGAGTTCGCCGCGGCGGTGCGCCGGGCCGCCCGCGAGATCGGCGAGCGGGTCGGCTGCGACGCGCGCTATGTCCACCGGGTCGAGGCAGGCGAGATCCGCTGCCCCAACTACGCGTACGAACGGGTGTTCCTGCACATGTTCCCCGGCCGCACGCTCGCCGACCTGGGTTTCGCGCCCCGCTCGTCCGTACGCGGACGCCGGGCGCCCACCGCTCAGGACGAGCCCGCCGGAAGCGAGTCGCGGGGCGGGCCCGGGCCGTACGACACGAGGAACCCGCAGGAGCCGCGGCACCCGCACCGGACGCGGCCCCCGCACCGGACGCACGACAACTACGAGGAGAGCGACGTGCTGCGTCGCGCATTCATGACCGGCGGAGGCGCCACGGTGGCCGCCGCCTCCCTGGACCCCCTGGGCTTCGCCCACCGGGCCGCGGCGGCCGAACGCGCCGTGCGCCGTGCCGGAACGGGCGACGCAGGCGCCCTCGAGGAAGCCGTCCGACAGATCCGGCTGCTCGACGACCGGCACGGCGCCGACGGCCTCTACCAACGCGCGGCCGCCCCGCTGCGCGCCGCGTACGCGCTGCTGGACGCCGGCACGACCCGGCGGACGACGGCGGACCGGCTGTACTCGGGCGCCGGCGAACTGGCCCTGTCCGTGGGCTGGCTGGCGCACGACTCGGGCCGCTTCGACGACGCGCGCTCCCACTACGCGGAGGCGCTGGCCACCGCCCGGACGACCGGCGACGCCGCGCTGGAGGCGCACGCCTTCTGCAACACCGCCTTCCTCGCCCGCGACGCGGGCCGGCCCCGGGAGGCGGTACGGGCGGCGCAGGCCGCGCAGCGCGTCGCGCGGCCCCTCGGCTCGCCGCGCCTGATGTCGCTGCTCGCGCTGCGCGAGGCGGGCGGCTGGGCGGGGCTCGCCGACCGCGTCGCCTGCGAGCAGTCGCTGGCGCGGGCGCGGGCCCTGCACGAGCGCGGCCGCTCCGACGCCGACCCCGAGTGGATGACCTTCTACGGGGAGGCCGAACTGGAGGGCCTGGAGGCGCAGTGCTGGTCGGCGCTGGGCGACTGGACACGGGCGGCACGGCACGCGCGGCGGGCGGCGGAGCTGCAGGATCCGCACTTCACCCGGAACATCGCGCTGTACACGGCGGAACTGGCGGACGACCTCGCGCGCGGCGGCCGTCCGGACGAGGCGGCCGCCGCGGGCATGCGGGTCCTGGACCTGCTGGTCGAGGTCCAGTCGTCCCGCGTCCAGACGATGCTGGCGGGAACGGCGCGGGTCCTGCTGCCGCACCGGCGCACCCCGGGGGTGTCGGCGTTCCTGGAGCGGCACGCCGCGTCGCCGCGTCCCGCCCGGGCGGTGCCCGGGTAGTCCCGGCGCGCGCCGGGACTACCCGGGCAGGTGCCCCAGGTCGTTCCAGCTCTCGATCGCCGGCTCCCCGTACGCCCAGCCCAGGACCGACAGGGACGTCGGGTGGAGGCGGATGCGGGCCGCGAAGTCGACCGGCAGGCCCAGCCACCGCGCGCCGATGGCCCGCAGGATGTGCCCGTGGGCGAAGAGCAGCACGTCGCGGTCGGCGGAGCGCGCCCAGGAGACCACCTCGTCCGCCCGGGCCGTCACCTCGGCCGGGCTCTCCCCCTGCGGGACGCCGTCCCGCCAGATCAGCCACCCCGGCCGGACGGCCTGGATCTCCTGCGGCGTCATGCCCTCGTAGGCGCCGTAGTCCCACTCCATGAGCGTGTCCCAGGGGCGCGCCCGCTCGCCGAAGCCGGCCAGTTCGCAGGTCTCGCGCGCGCGGGAGAGCGGGCTGGTGCGCACCTCCGCGCCGGGGAGGCCGTCGAACGGCGCCCGGTGCAGGCGTTCGCCGAGCAGCTTGGCGCCGCGCCGGCCCTCCTCCAGGAGCGGCACGTCGGTCCTGCCGGTGTGCTTGCCGGACAGCGACCACCGGGTCTGTCCGTGCCGGGCCAGCAGGATGCGCGGTGCCATGAGGGACCTTCCAGGGAAATTTCAGGGAAACCGTGGGCGGAACCTCTCCATCATCGCGCACGCCGCCGGCGGGCAACCCGGGGGGCGATCTCCGCGTCTCCCTGGGCCGGAGGCGTTCCACGGGGAACACGCACGTACGCCGTAAAGTGACACGACCGGCCCGCCGGGTGCCGCGCGAGAACGAAGGGGGAGGGCGATCGGATGCCGCGCACCGAGACACCGGGCACCGAGGCGGTTCCCGAGCCCCGGCTGCGCTGGTGGACCGAGCTGCCGCTGATCCTGCTGGTGTACGCGTGCTACTCGGCCGGCCGGCTCCTCGCCCGCGGCGACGTCTCCCACGCCGTCGACCACGGACTGGCGATCCTGCGCATCGAGAAGGCGCTGCACCTCAACGCGGAGCATCCGCTCAACCGGCTGTTCACCCGCGAGCCCTGGCTCGGCGTACCGGCCGACTTCTGGTACGCCTCGCTGCACTACCTGGTCACCCCGGTGCTCCTCGTCTGGCTGTTCCGGTCGCGGGCCGTGCGCTACCGCGCCGCCCGCACCTGGCTGATGACGTCCACCTTCATCGGGCTGATCGGGTTCACGCTGCTGCCGACCTGCCCGCCCCGCCTGCTCGACGCGAGCCACGGGTTCGTGGACACGATGGCGCACTACAGCGCGTACGGCTGGTGGGGCGGCGAGGCGAGCGCGCCGCGCGGCCTGGGCGGCATGACGAACCAGTACGCGGCCATGCCGAGCCTGCACGTGGGGTGGGCGCTGTGGTGCGGCGTCGTCCTGTGGCGGTACGGCGGCACGCGGGCGGCGAAGGCGGCCGGCGTCGGCTATCCGCTGGTGACGACGATCGTGGTGATGGGCACCGCGAACCACTACTTCCTGGACGCGGTCGCGGGCGCGGCCGTGATGGGCGCGGGGCTGCTGCTGGCACCGCTGGTGACGCGCGGCGTGGACCGGGTGCGGGCCCGGATCGTGCCGCGCGTCGCGGACGTCACACCCGGCTCCCGCGCCGCGAGTTCACCGGTTGTCAGTGCCGGATGCCAGACTTCGGCGGGTGAGCGAATTCCACGGCAGCGCGAGTCACGGTTCGGACCGGGAGCCGAGCCGGACGCCTCCTCCGCGGACGCGGGAGACGGCGCTCCGGCACCGGCTCGCTGAGCTGCGCGGCCCCGGCGTGCCGGCCAAGGCGCTGGACGCGCGCGCCCTGGCGGCCCTCGCCGCCAACCCGGGATGCCGGCGGCGCGCGGTCCTCGACGGCGCCGGGGTGGACAAGACGGCGCTGGCGAGCGCGCTGGGCTCGCCGTCGGTCTTCGGCCGGTCGCAGTTCGCGTTCATGCGGGGCCACGCCTTCGAGTCCCGGGTCAAGGCGGACGGCGGCGCGGTCCTGCTGCGGCTGGTGCACGAGAAGCTGGACCCGGGCGCCGAACCGCCGGACTCCGACGCGCGCGTGCCCGACCTCTCCGCCCCCGGCCCCGAGGGCCGCACGGCCCGTACGGCGCTGGCGCTGCGGGAGGCGACCGGCGCCGGCGGCTGGACGCTGCTGGACCATCCGATGCTCGCGCTCGACGTGGCGGGTTCCCCCGCCTTCCTGGAGCCGGACGCGGTGGTGGTGCACCCGGACGGCAGCTGGACGGTCGTCGAGATCAAGTCCTTCCCGATGCTGGACGGTTCCGCCGACCCGGCGAAGGTGGGCGCGGCGGCGCGGCAGGCCGCGGTGTACGTGCTGGCGCTGGAGGAGGCGGCCGCCCGGCTCGAAGCGCGGCCGGAGGGGGCGGCCGGGGCGTCCCGGGACCACGGCGCCCGGGGCGGCGCGCCGGTCCCGCGCGTGCGGCACCGGATCCTGCTGGTGTGCCCGAAGGACTTCTCCAACCTGCCCACCGCGTCCGCCGTCGACGTGCGCAGGCAGCGCGCGGTGACCAGCCGTCAGCTGGCCCGCCTCACCCGCGTCGCGGACATCGTCGACACCCTTCCCGAAGGCACCTGCTTCTCGCCGGAGCTGCCCGCCGAGGAGCTGACGGCCGCCGTCGAGTCGGTGCCCGCGGTGTACGCGCCGGAGTGCCTGTCCGCCTGCGAGCTGGCCTTCCACTGCCGTGCCCGCGCCCGCGCGGCCGGCGCGGTGACCGCCCTCGGCCGCCCGGTGCGCGCCGAACTGGGCGGCCTGGCCACCGTCGACGACGTCCTGGCCGCGGTGCGCGGGGAGACCGGCGACCCGCGGGACCCGGCGGTGGCGGCCCTGCGGCGCGCGGCGGCCCTGCGGGCGGAGGCGCTGGAGGCGGCGTGTCGCTGATCGCCGCCCTCGCCCGGCTGGAGGCCGTGCGCACCGGCCGGGCCCAGCCCGCCGCCACCGTCCGGCACCGGCATCTGTCCGACCGGCCGCTGGTGTTCGTCCCGCTCATCACCGCCGGGGAGGCCGGCGCCCCGCTCGGCGCGCTGGTCGGCACGGACCGCGACGCCCCGCGTCTGCTGGTCGTGCCGCAGCCGGGCGACCGCGACCTCAGGTTCGCGTTCCTCGCCGAGCTCGCCGACGTCGTCCTGCCCCACATCGACGCCTACGCGGACGTCGTCGAGGCCGCCGAGCGCACCGAGACCGACCCGGAGACCGGCAAGCGGGTCAAGGTCGAGGTCGACCTGTGCGCGGACGCGCCCCAGCTGCTCGTGCCGAGCCGCGCGGGCATCGAGTTCGTCCGGCTGCTCGGGCGCTCCATGCGCTTCCGGCGCACCGCCGAGCAGGACCCCGAGGCGCCGTATCCGGCACCGCCCCGGGTGCCGTTGCTGGGGCGGTGGCTGACGCACTACGGGGAGCGGTCCCGGGTGCCCGGCTCCTCGCTGCTGCTGGCCATGACGGACCTGCTGTCCCGGCACTGGGCGACCGGGCAGTCCTCCCTGGAGGACCAGCACCTGGGGGCCCTGCTCGCCTGGATCGACCCGCCGGAGGGGCTCACCGGCGCCGAGGCCGCGCTGCGCGCCGAGCTCGACCGGGACGCGGACGGCCAGCTGCGGTGCCCACCCGCGGGCCCCGCCACCGACCCGGCGTTCGACAACAGGCTGCTCGCCCCGGCCATCGCGCGCTACGACCGCGCCCGCCACGCGCTCGCCGCCGCCGCGGACGGCCTGGAGGCCGACGCCCGGCTCACCGCCGTCACCGCCGCCGAGCGGGAGATCCGCGCTCTCGTCGAGAGCCGCACCCGGCCCACCTGGGACGCGGTGTGGCGCGGGTTCGACCTGCTGCGGGAACTGCCCGAGGGGGCGCGTGTGGCGGAGCGCTGGACCCGCGACCGCTGGTCGTTCACCGGCCACCGTGACCGCGTCCTGGCCGGGGAGCCCCCGCAGCCGCGCCGCGACGACGCGGTCACCGCCGCGAACAAGCTGGCCGCCCGGGAGCGGGAGCAGGCCCGGCTGGAGGCCCAGGAGGCCCTGGACGACCCGCTGGTGATGGCCGGCCGGCGCCTGGCGGGCGAGGCGTTCGCGGGCGAGGTCACGGACGTCGTCATGGCGTACGGCGAGGGCCGGCGGCCGAGCCCCCGCCCGCTGGTCACGGTCCGCACCGACGACCGGCCGCACCTGGACGAGCGGACCAGGGTCCACCGCTCGCTGAACGGCAGGCCCCAGGCCGCCGAGTTCGTGGGGTGCGAGGACGACGGCGCCCTGATCGTGCTGCGGATCGTCGACCGGATGGGCCGCGGCAAGGAGCCCGAGCCCGGATCCGTGCCCGAGAAGGGCGACCGGGTCTGCTTCACCCTGTTCGAGCACGAGCAGCGGGGCGGGCCGAAGCTGCCCGACCCGGAGCGGACGCCGTGGACGCACGGCGGGCCGCCCGGCGAGGCGCCGCCCGAGCCCGCCGACCCCGTGACCGAGGAGGACGTGCTGTGACCACCGAGGCCGCCTTCGACCCCGGTGCCGAGGCCGCCCGCGCCACCGACGCGATCCTGCACGACACCCTGCACGGCCCGCGCGGTGTCGTCGTCGACTCCCCGCCCGGCGCCGGCAAGTCCACGCTGGTGGTCCGGGCGGCCCTGGAGCTCGCCGGGGCCGGCCGGCCGCTGATGGTCGTGGCGCAGACCAACGCCCAGGTCGACGACCTGGTCCTGCGCCTCGCCGAGAAGAACCCCGAGCTGCCGGTCGGCCGTCTGCACAGCAGCGACGCCGACCCGTACGACAAGGCGCTCGACGACCTGCCGAACGTGCGGACCTCGGCGAAGGCCGCCGACCTCGCCGGGGTGCCGGTCGTGCTGTCGACCGCCGCCAAGTGGGCGCACGTGAAGGTCGACGAGCCGTGGCGGCACGCGATCGTCGACGAGGCCTACCAGATGCGCTCCGACTCCCTGCTCGCGGTGGCCGGGCTGTTCGAGCGGGCCCTGTTCGTGGGCGACCCGGGCCAGCTCGATCCGTTCTCGATCGTGGGCGGCGAGCAGTGGGCGGGCCTGTCGTACGACCCGTCCGCGTCGGCCGTCACCACCCTCCTCGCGCACAACCCGGACCTGCCGCAGCACCGCCTGCCGGTGTCGTGGCGCCTGCCGGCGTCCGCGGCGCCCCTGGTCTCCAGCGCCTTCTACCCGTACACGCCGTTCCGCAGCGGCACCGGCCCCGGGGACCGGCGCCTGGTCTTCGCCGTCCCGTCGGACGGCTCCGGCCCGGACCGGGTGATCGACGAGGCCGCCGCGTCCGGCTGGGGCCTGCTGGAGCTGCCCGCCCGGCACACCCCGCGCACGGACCCGGAGGCGGTGGGGGCGGTCGCCGCGGTCGTGCGGCGGCTCCTGGACCGGGGCGGTGCGGCCGCCTCGGAGCGCTCGCCGGACCCGGTACCGCTGACCGCCGCCCGGATCGCCGTCGGCACGGCCCACCGGGACCAGGCGGCGGCGGTCCGCGCCGCGCTGGCCGCCCTCGGGGTCGCCGGTGTGGTCGTGGACACGGCGAACCGGTTGCAGGGGCGCGAGTACGACGTGACGGTTGTGCTGCATCCGCTCTCCGGCCGCCCCGACGCCACCGCGTTCCACCTGGAGACCGGCCGCCTGTGCGTGCTGGCCTCCCGGCACCGGCACGCGTGCATCGTGGTGTGCCGGGCGGGCGTGGGCGAGCTGCTGGACGACTACCCGTCGACGGAGCCGGTGCAGCTGGGCACGCTCGTGAAGTTCCCCGACGGCTGGGAGGCGAACCACGCGGTCCTGGCCCACCTGGCGGAACACCGGGTGTCGTGGCGCCCGTGACCGGCCCGGCACCGGGCGCCCCGCACGGCCCGCGGGGTTCCCGCGCCGGGCGCCCGCGGGCGCGCCGGAAGCCGGCCGCCGCGCCGCTCCCGCGGGGCGGCGCGGACCGTCCGAGGCCACTTGCGCGGGCGCGGGACAATGGACGGTGGCCCGCTTTTCCCCGGGGGTGCCCCCCGTGTGCGGGGGGAGGGTCATTCGCGACGTACGGAGGAGGAGAAGACATGGCGGAGCCCACGCCGCGTCGGAACGAACCGCGGCTACGCCCCGCGCCCCTGCTCTTCGAGCCTGCGGCGGCGGCCGCCGACCCGGAGCACTTCTTCGACCTGGAGTCCATCGACGACCCCCGGGCGCTGCTGGACCGGGCGACGGAGCTGACGCAGGCGTTCCGCGCGGCGGCGGACCGCGCCCTGGAGTTCCAGGCGATGGCGGCGGCGCAGCTCGCCGACCCGCGGCGGTTCGACCGGCTGACGCCCGCGGACATCGCCGAGCGGGCCGAGTGGACCGAGGACTACGCGAAGAAGATGGTCGAGTTCGGCCGGGACCTGATGCGGGGCGGCGACGGGCGGGGGGACGTCGACCCGGTCTAAACCCGCCCCGGGCGCTCACCCGTGGCATATGCGGAGCGCGCAGATTACTCCTTCTGGCCGTTTCCTGCCCCGAATTCCGGCAACCGTGTGGAACGGACCGCTCACTGCCGGTAGACGTGGACTCCATGAGCTGCTCACGGAATGTCTCGGACGTCACCTCGGACGGTGCCGCCTGGCTGGCCTCGGCAGGAACGTATCCGCGTAGCACCCTCGCGTTCTGGGAGGAGCGGCCGGGCGCCCCGGTGGTGCTGCCCTGCGGTTCCGCCTTCGACGTGGTGAACGCCCCGGCGATCTTCGGGCGCCGGATGCTGGACCGGCTGTGGGACGAGGGCCCCGGTTCGGGGCCGGTGGCGGAGTTCCGGGGCCGGATGCTGCTGTTCGCCGCACCGGGCACGGCGCAGCGGCTGCCCTCGCTGCTGGAGTGGGAGGAGTGGGGCGCGCGCGGCCGGACGGACGGCCGTACGAGCGCGGTGCCGCCGCTGCTGTGCCACGGCACCGGCGACGCGGTCACCGTGCCGGCGCCGACCGGCGGCCCCGACACCCGGTCCGGTTCCCGCTGGCTGGTCGCCCCGGACACCCGTCAGCCCTGGTTGCCGGGCCCCGAGGTGCTGATGTGGGCGGCCGTGCGGGCGGCCCGCTCAGCTGTGCGGATATCGATTTCTCCTCCCGCCGACCAGGGTGCTAAGGTCTACGACGTCAGCAGGCGCCGCTAGCTCAGTTGGTTAGAGCAGCTGACTCTTAATCAGCGGGTCCGGGGTTCGAGTCCCTGGCGGCGCACCATGACGACGGGGGGACGGTTCGCGTACAGCGCGAACCGTCTCGCCGTTTCCGTCGCCGTACGGCTTCGCCGCGCGTGGGCGGGCTCCGTACCCACCCCGCTCCCCGCCCGCGCCGCCCCGCCGCCCGCCGTGGAGGATCCGTCGCCCGCGACTCCTCCCGCAGGTCCCGGTGACCACATTCCCTCCCACCGGTTCCGATGACCACGGCTCCCCCACCGGTCCCGCCGGTCACACCTCCTCCCACCGGCCCCGGTAACCGTCGGCCCCGGTCTCACCCCGCGGCGATCTTCACGGTCCACGCCCCCGACGCCGTCCGTCCCTCCACCTCCACCCGGACGTCCTCCCCCGGCACGGTGAAGCTCTCGCCGAGGGCGACCGGGGCGTCGGCGAGCGGGGGGTAGACCGACTCCTCCCAGCAGGCCCCCGTGCGCGGGTGGGCGTCGATCACCTCGATCGGCCCGCTCCCGGACTCGGCCCGGCTGCGCACCCGGTACACCAGCACCCCGGCCCGGCAGGCGGACGCGTCGTCGCCGACCGGCCCGCGCGCCTCGAAGGCGAGGGCGCTGTCCGCCCCCGTGCGCACGACCGCGAGCTTCGTGCCCCGTCCGAGGCCGAAGGCGGGCGTCCCGGCGGCGCCCGTCACCGGCACCCCCGGTCCCGCCCCCAGCGGCTCCAGCGTCAGCCGCGTCGGCCCGGCGCCCCGGACGCACGCCACCTGCCGCGGTTCCAGCCAGCCCAGCTTCCACTTGTGCCAGGCGAACAGGTCCGGCGCCAGCCCGAACTGGCTGCCCATCAGGTCCCAGTCGCCGACGTAGGTGTCCCAGTCGCCCTTGCCGTCGACGGGCCGCTGGTACAGGTCCGGCAGGTCGAAGACGTGCCCGGTTTCGTGGGCCAGGACCAGCCGGTCCGGCGGATGGTTCTCGAAGACGGTGACCACGCGCCGGATGTCCGTGCCGTCGGCCCGCAGCGGTGTGTCCAGGTTGACCACCTTCGTCGCGTCCGAGTCCACGCCGGGCGCGTCCGGATCGGCGACGAAGTAGACGACGTCGTAGCGCGAGAAGTCCACGTGCGCGTCGGCCGCGGCGAGCGCGTCGCGCAGGTACGCGGCCCGGTGGGCGAGGCTCCAGTCGCGCTCTATGGCGTAGGCGGTGGACGGCCGCGGCATGGGCAGCCAGTACGGCAGCGGATGCGGGCGGAGCGTGAACCTGCCGTAGGAGGCCCGCTGGAAGAACCGGGTGGTGGCCGGGAAGTGGTCGGCGGCCAGGTCCCGGGGGGCCGTCAGGGGGTGCGAGTCCGGGAAGGACAGGAACACCATCACCGCGTCCAGCCGGCGGGTGGGACGCGGATAGGCGGTGTTCCAGGTGTCGACGCCCTCCGAGTGGTGCGCGTCGGTGCGTTCGAGGGCGCAGGGCTTCGGGGAGAACGACTCGGCGATCGAGGGAGCGGTCACCAGGGAGGTCGCGGCCAGCGCCGACAGGGTGGTGAACATCGCCGTCGTGCTGCGCAGCCGGGTCCGCGCCCCCTCCCGGGTGAGCCCGCCCAGGGCCTCACGGGTCAGTCGCCTCAAGGGGAGCCGACGCGGCACGGGGACCTCCGGATGCGGTTGGCGGGACACCGCACCCAGCTTGTGAGTATTTGTAGTATTACGCCCTGTTCGCCTGCACCAGACGGGTGAGCGACCCCGAAGAATTCGCGGCAGTCGCCGCCCCGAATCACTCACGGAACGTCACAACTGGTCGGTGGCCTGAAGAACCCGTCCAGGCGCGAGCAGAAACGATCTGTCGCAACGGCCGGTTGTTCCGGGACACTGGACAGCGGGTGGAAGGCCCGTGGGCCAGGCCCTATGATCGGCACACTTTCCTGCACGGACAGAGATCGAGTGCACTGCGGGAGCGAGCGGTGAGCGGAACGTCCGAAGGGCCGACGCCCGCGGCAGACCTCGACCGGTCCGCCGTCACAGACAGTGATGCCGGTGCGTCTCCCCGTACCGGTCCCCCGGTGTCGGGCACCGCGCCCGCGGCGCCGCCGGACGCCTCCGCGGCGCCGCCCGGCGAACCGCCGACGCCCCCCGGGGAGCCCCGGACCCGCCCGCCGGCTCCCGGCGGGCCCCCGGACCGGCCCTCCGCCCCCGGCGAACCCTCGACCTACCGTTCCGTCTTCTCGGCCGCCCCGCTCGCCATGGCCGTCGTCGACCGGGAAGGCCTTGTCGTCAGCGCCAACGGCACCCTCGGCGCCCTGCTCGGCAGCGACCCGGACGCGCTGACCGGGTGCCCCGTCGCCGACCTGCTGGACCTGGCCTCCGACACCCGCATCTGGCACGCCTACCGCGAGGTGCTGAGCGGCCGTCAGGACCGGCTGCACTGCACCCGGCGCCTGAAGCGGTCCGACGGCCGGCGCCTGTGGGTCCAGGTCACGGTCGCGCCCCTGCCCGGCGGCGAGCCGGGCGTTCTGCTGTCCGTCGCCGACATCAGCGCCCGCCGTGAACTCCAGGCCCGGCTGCGCCACTTGCAGATGCACGACCCGGTGACCCTGCTGCCCAACCGCACCCTGTTCTTCGAACGCCTCACGGCCGCGCTGGACCCGGAGGCGTACGAACACGCCGGCACCGGCCGGATCGGGCTGTGCTACCTGGACCTGGACGGCTTCAAGGCCGTCAACGACACCCTCGGCCACCGTGTCGGCGACCGGCTGCTGGCCGCCGTGGCCGAACGCCTCACCCGCTGCGCCGACGAGGCCGGTCACACCCGGACGGGCACCCCGCTGGTGGCCCGGCTCGGCGGCGACGAGTTCGCCCTCCTCGTCGAGGACTCCACGGGCACCGAACAGCTCGCCGACCTCGCCGAGTCGGTGCTGGCGGCCCTCCAGGAGCCGTTCGACCTGGCCGGTCAGCGACTGTCGGTCTCCGCCTCGATCGGCGTCGTGGAACGCCACGCGGCCGGCACCACCCCGACCCAGCTGATGCAGGCCGCCGACACGACCCTGTACTGGGCCAAGGCCGACGGCAGGGCCCGCTGGACGCTGTTCGACCCGGAGCGCAACGCCCACCGCATGACCCGGCAGGCCCTCGCCTCCACGCTCCGCCCGGCCGTCGAGCGCGGCGAGTTCGCCCTGGAGTACCAGCCGCTGGTGGGCATGGAGGACGGACGGGTGCGGGGCGTCGAGGCGCTGGTGCGCTGGAACCATCCGCAGTTCGGCATCCTGACGCCGAATCGGTTCATCGCACTGGCGGAGGAGGACGGCACGATCGTCCCCCTGGGCCGCTGGGTGCTGCGCACCGCCTGCCGGCAGGCCCGGCGCTGGCAGCTCGACCACCCCGGCGAGCCGCCGCTCTTCGTCAGCGTCAACGTGGCGGTCCGCCAGGTCTGGGACTCGGACCTGGTGGCGGACGTGGCCGAGACCCTGGCGGAGACCGGCCTCGCGCCGCACCTGCTGCAGCTGGAGCTCACCGAGTCGGCCGTGATGGGCTCGGCGGGCCGCCCGCTGCAGGCGCTGAAGGCCCTCAGCGACATGGGCGTGCGCATCGCCATCGACGACTTCGGCACGGGGTACTCGAACCTCGCGTACCTCTCCCGCCTGCCGGTGTCCGTCCTGAAGCTGGACGGCTCCTTCGTCCGGGGCTTCCAGTACGACGACCGGGACGCCGCCGCCCGGCCCAGTCCGGCCGACGAGGTCATCGTCGAGGCGATGATCCAGCTCGCCCACCGGCTCGGGCTGACCGTGACCGCCGAGTGCGTCGAGACGTCGGCGCAGGCCACCCGGCTGCGCCGGATCGGCTGCGACACCGGGCAGGGGTGGCTGTACTCCCGCCCGGTGCCGCCGGACCGCATCTCCGCGCTACTGGCGGCGCCGGGGGCTCAGGCGGACGCGCCGAAGCCGTAGGCGTCGGCGATGAGCTCGTAGGAGCGCAGGCGGACCTCGCCGCCGTGGGCGTTGGCGGTGATCATCAGCTCGTCGGCGCCGGTGCGCTTGTGGAGGTCGTCGAGGCCGGCGCGGACCTCGTCGGGGGTGCCGTGGACGACGTTGGCGTTCCAGGAGTCGACGAAGTCGCGCTCCAGCTCGTTGAACTGGTACGCCTCCGCCTCCTCCGGGGTGGGCACCAGGCCGGGGCGGCCGGTGCGCAGCCGGATCATGTTCAGCGCGGCGGCCCGGACCTGGCGGCGGGCCTCCCGCTCGTCGTCGGTGGCCAGGGCGGCGACGCCGATCAGGGCGTACGGCTCGTCCAGGACGGCGGACGGCTTGAACGACTCCCGGTACAGGTCGAGGGCCGGGATGGTGTTCTGCGCCGAGAAGTGGTGGGCGAACGCGAAGGGCAGGCCGAGCAGGCCGGCCAGGCGCGCGCTGAAGCCGGAGGAGCCCAGCAGCCAGATCGGCGGGCGGTGCGGGGACTGGACGCCGCCCGGGGAGGTGGCCTGGACCGGGCCGGGGACGGCGTGGATCCGGCGGTAGGGGTGGCCGTCGGGGAAGTCGTCGTCCAGGAAGCGGGTCAGCTCGGCGAGCTGCTGGGGGAAGTCGTCGGCGCCCTCGTTCAGCCGGTCGGTGCGGCGCAGGGCGGCGGCGGTGGCCCCGTCCGTGCCGGGGGCGCGGCCGAGGCCGAGGTCGATCCGGCCCGGGGCCATCGCCTCCAGCGTCCCGAACTGCTCGGCGATCACCAGCGGGGCGTGGTTGGGCAGCATCACGCCGCCCGAGCCGAGCCGGATGCGGTCGGTGTGGGCGGCGAGGTGGGCCAGGATCACGGCGGGCGAGGAGGAGGCGACGCCGGGCATGGAGTGGTGCTCGGCGACCCAGTACCGGTGGAATCCCCGGGCCTCCGCGAGGCGGGCGAGGGCGACGCTGGTGCGCAGGGCGTCGCCGGCGGTGTACCCGGCGCCGACGGTGACCAGGTCCAGCACGGAGAGGGGGACGGGGGCGGTGCCGCGTGCTTCGCCCCGGATCTCGTCCGGGGTCCGCGCCGCTTCGCCTCGTGTCTGGTCTGCCGCCACGATGGGGTGCCTCCTGCTGTGTGCCGTGCGCTGGGGTGCGGGGTCGCGCGGGTCCCGCGGGTCGTACGGGAGCGCTCGGGGGACAACAGGGGACTGTCTCCGGTTATTCCCCGGGGACGAGGGCGGGTGCCGGCGGGGGCCTTCAGGCCGCCCGCCCCCAGTCGCCCGGCACCTCCTCGACCTCGTCGGCCGGTGAACTCCGGGCCGCCTTCTCCCGGGCGCGCAGAACGACCCAGGCGAGGACGGACGCCCCGGTGAGCCACCAGGGCAGCGGCCACGCGGTGTGCCACCAGCGAGCCGGCGGCTCGAAGACGGCGTCCACGGCGGCGGTGACCATGCCCGCCGCCAGGCTCCAGCACAGGAGACGCTCGGCGAACCGGGCGGCGCGGGAGCGGACCATGGGCAGGGCTCTGCCCGACTCGGTCATCAAGAGACCGTCCTTCAGGGGGAAGTGACTGATTACGGCCGCGGCCAGTGTGCATTCCGCGAAGGGCCCCGCCCAGGAGGGAGCGAGGCGGGACACGCCGCTTAAGACAACTTTCAAGTACCCGCATTTCCCCCCGAAACGCCCTGCCCGCCGAGCAGAAGAGGTCGGGCGCGACGCAACACCGGCATGAGATTGGCCGAAATCAGTCAGTCAAGCGCCCCAATCGACACTTGAAGTGCGACAGGAAGGCGTTTTGAGCCAACCGGGAACCCCGGAGAGTGAGAGGAATTGACCATTCCCCTCCTTCCGGTGCGCCATCCATTCCCTTGTGGGGGAGTTTGTCCCAGCCAAGGGGTAGGGCCGATTCCGGCCCGCATGAGCAAGACGATCGCGGGCATGCCGCGCCGTTCCGCGTGCTTCCCGTGACAGGACGTGCGGTCCTGGCAGCCGCCGGGCCACCGCTCCGGCGACGGCGGCGCGGCACGCGGCACACCGGGGCCGCCGGCCCGGACCCGGGCCGACGGCCCCTCGGCCCCTCGGCCCCGGGCCGGTCCCCCCCTCACGCTCACGCCTGCACCAGCGGCTCCCTCGTGAACAGCGCTCCCAGCTCCGGCGCGTTCACCCGCCGGTCCGCGAGCCGCAGCGCCTCCCAGACGGTGACCTGGTTGGCGGTGAGGACCGGCTTGCCCAGCTCCTTCTCCAGGGCCGTGATGTGGGCGGCCGTGTGCAGGGCCGTGCCGGGGAGCAGGAGCGCCTCCGCCTCCGGGCGGTCGGCCGCGCGGGCCAGTGCGAACACCTCCCTCTCGCCCCACGCGCCGGCCTCCGCCGCCGTGCGGGTCCCCGCGCCGTGGACGCCGGCCACCTCGATGCCCGCGTCGCGCAGGAAGTCCGCGAACAGCGAGGCCACGTCGTCCGGGTAGGCCGCCCCGACGGCGACCCGCCGCACCCCCAGCTCCCGTACCGCGTGCACGAAGGCGAGGGAGGTCGACGAGGCCGGCAGGCCGGCCGCCTGCGCCAGGGCGCGGACCTGTTCCCGGGCGCCCTCCCAGCCGGGCACGAAGCTGCCGCTGGTGCACGCCCACACCACCGCCTCGGCGCCCGCGTGCCGCAGCTCCTGGACCCCGGCCGCCAGCCGCTCGGGCGTGCCCAGCTCGCGCAGCGCGTCCACCCGCTGCGCGTCCTCGCTCAGGTCGGTGTGCACCAGGTCCACCCGGATGTCGCTGCCCAGCAGCTGCTCGATGCGCGGATAGTCGTCGGCGGCGGAGTGGCCCGGGTAGAGGAATCCCAGTGCTGTCATGTCCAGCCTTCCTGCTTCTCTTCCTGCTCTTCGTTGCGGCAGCGGCTGCTGCCCTTCGTCCGGCGGTACGGGACCGGACCGGGCCGGCGGACCGCCCGGCGCCCGGCGCGCTCCCACCGCCCGGGTACCCCGTCGGCGCGGCGCCGCCCACCTGGCCACCTGGTTGGCCGAGATGATCCGGGCCGCGCGCCTCGTCCGCCTCCGGCCGGGACACGCCGCACCTGCCCGGCGGGGTGACACCCGTCTCGGCCGGGTGCTCCTCCCGGCCTTCCGCGGTCCGCGCCCTCGTCCGGGCCGTGCCGGACGGCCGGAGACCGCGGGGCGGGGACGATCCGCGGCCCGCCCGGGCCGGGACCGGTGTCGCAGACACCGACAAAAAGGCGTAAACCTCATTGCGTGTGTACTTCATGCGGCGGGCGCCCCGGTGAGCGGCGGGACCTCCCGACGGCAGCGCGGACGGACCGGGCCCGGCCGTCGGGAGCCGGACCGTCGGGAGCGGGACCGCGTCGAGGACCGTGCGGGCGACAGGGAGACCCGGATGAAGCGATCAGCCGTGGGCCCCGGGCGGCGGGCACGGCCTCCCGGGGCCGGGAGCACCCCGGGTCCGTGCGGGGCTGGAGAAGATCCGCGTGACGCGCGTCCGACCGGGTAGCCGCGCGCCCGCTCCCCCACGGGGAACCCCGCCGCCGGCACGATCCGGCCGGCCGCCCGGCCCCACCCGCCGGTCGCTGCTCGCGGGGGTCGCGGGGGTCGCGGCGCTCGGCGCGCTGGGGACCGCCGGCTGTTCCCGGGTGCCCGCCGCCTCGGGCGCGGGGGGCGGCGACCTGCTGGACCGGCTCCGGGCGCAGGGCGTCGTACGGCTGGGGATCGCCGGTGAGATCCCGTTCGGGTACATCGACCGGAACGGCGAGCTGACCGGCGAGGCGCCGGAACTCGCCAAGGTCGTCTTCAAGCGGCTCGGGGTGGACCGGGTGCAGCCCGTGCCGACCGAGTTCGGCTCCCTCGTCCCGGGGCTGAACTCGCAGCAGTTCGACGTCGTCGCCGCCGGGATGTACATCACCCCCGAGCGCTGCGAGCAGGTCGTCTTCTCCGACCCCGACTACCAGATGCTCGACTCCTTCATCGTCCGCAGGGGCAACCCGCTGGGGCTGCGCGACTACCGGGACGTCGTCGCGAAGAAGGCCAGGTTCGCGACCGGCACCGGGTACGCCGAGATCCGGTACGCCGTCGAGGCGGGGTACCGGGAGAGCGACATCCTCATCGTCCCCGACCAGGTCGCCGGGCTGAACGCCGTGGAGGCCGGCCGGGTCGACGTCTTCGCCGGCACGGCGCTCACCACGCGCGAGGTGGTGAGGAAGTCCGCCACGGCGGAGGCGACCGAGCCGTTCGCGCCGCTCGTCGACGGCGAACCGCACGTCGACGGGGGCGCCTTCGCGTTCCGGCGGACCGAGACGAAGCTGCGGGACGCCTTCAACGCCGAGCTGCACGCGCTCAAGAGGAGCGGCGAGCTGTTCCGGATCCTGCGGCCCTTCGGGTTCACCGAGGCCGAGATGACGGATCTGACCGCGAAGGAGCTGTGCGGCGGATGACCCCGGGACTGTGGGAGCTGGTGCTCGAGGGCGTCTGGGTGACGCTTCAGCTGCTGTTCCTCAGCGCGCTGCTGGCGGCCGTGGTGTCCTTCGCCGCCGGGATCGCGCGCACCCACCGGCGGTGGACCGTCCGCTTCCTCGCGGGCCTGTACACCGAGGTGTTCCGCGGCACCTCGGCGCTGGTCATGATCTTCTGGGTGTTCTTCGTGCTGCCGGTCGCCTTCGGCTGGCAGCTGGTGCCGATGTGGGCGGGCACCCTGGCGCTCGGGCTGACCTACGGGGCGTACGGCGCGGAGATCGTGCGCGGCGCGCTCGCCGCCGTCGACCCCGCGCAGCAGGAGGGCGGGATCGCGCTCGGCTTCACGCCCTGGCAGCGGATGCGGCTGATCCTGCTGCCGCAGGCGGTGCCGGAGATGGTCCCGCCGTTCGCCAACCTGCTGGTCGAGCTGCTCAAGGGCACCGCGCTGGTGTCCGTCATGGGCATGGGCGACCTGGCGTTCAGCGGCAACCTGGTCCGGCTGGCGCTGCAGGAGAGCGCGGAGATCTACGCGTACGTCCTGCTGATCTACTTCGTGATCGCCTTTCTGCTCACCCGCGGGATGCGCGGGCTGGAGAAGCGGCTGAAGGCGGAGGTGGGCGGGGCGCCGCGGAAGCCGGTGGCCGCCGTGCCCGCGCCCGAGGGGGGTGGTCCGCGGTGACCTGGGACTGGAGCGCGGTCTCCGCGTTCCTGCCGTACTTCCGGGACGGCCTGCTGGTCACCCTGCAGGCGCTGGTCCTCGGCTCGCTGATCTCGTTCGGGCTGGGGCTGGTGTGGGCGCTGTCGGCGCGGGCCCGGGCCCGGTGGGTGCGCTGGCCGGTCGGGGTCCTCACCGAGTTCGTGCGGAACACCCCGCTGCTGGTGCAGCTGTTCTTCCTCTTCTACGTGCTGCCCGAGTGGGGCCTGACTTTCTCGGCGCTGGTCACCGGCGTGGCCGGCATCGGGCTGCACTACTCGACGTACACCATGCAGGTCTACCGCGCCGGCATCGAGGCGGTGCCGGCCGGCCAGTGGGAGGCGGCGACGGCGCTGAGCCTGCCGCGGCGGCGGACGTGGACCGCGGTGATCCTGCCGCAGGCGGTCCGCCGGGTGGTGCCGGCCCTCGGCAACTACGTCATCGCCATGCTCAAGGACACGCCACTGCTGATGGCGATCACCGTGCTGGAGATGCTCGGCCGGGCCCGCCTGTTCTCCCAGCAGAACTTCCGGTTCACCGAGCCGCTCACGGTGATCGGCGTGGCCTTCGTGGTCATCTCCTACCTGGCCTCCCTTCTCCTGCGAGCCCTGGAGCGACGCCTTGCCCACTGACACCCGCCCCGCCCCCGGCCGCCCCGCCGAACTGGTGCGCCTGGAGCAGGTCACCAAGCGGTTCGGCGACCGCACGGTCCTCGACCGGCTCGACTTCTCCGTGGACGCGGGCCGGCACGTCACCCTGATCGGGCCGTCCGGGTCGGGCAAGACCACGATCCTGCGACTGCTGATGACGCTGACCGAGCCCGACGAGGGCCGGATCACCGTCGACGGGGAGCTGCTGTTCCCCGCGCCCGAGAAGCGGGTCCGCGAGATCCGCAAGAAGATCGGCATGGTCTTCCAGCAGTTCAACCTGTTCCCGAACATGACCGTGCTGAGGAACATCACCGAGGCGCCGGTCACCGTGCTCGGTCTGTCCAGGGACGCGGCCGAGGAGCGGGCGCGGGAGCTGCTGGAGCTGGTGGGACTGAGCGAGCACCTGGACAAGCGGCCCGCCCAGCTGTCCGGCGGGCAGCAGCAGCGGGTGGCGATCGCCCGGGCGCTGGCGATGCGGCCGCAGGTGCTGCTGCTCGACGAGGTGACCTCCGCGCTGGACCCGGAGCTGGTCGCGGGCGTCCTCGACGTCCTGCGGGACATCGCCCGCTCCACCGACATCACGATGCTCTGCGTGACCCACGAGATGGGCTTCGCCCGGGACATCTCGGACCAGGTCCTGATGTTCGACGCCGGCCGGGTCGTCGAGGCGGGCCCGCCGGAGAAGATCTTCAGCGAACCGGAGCACCACCGGACCCGGGAGTTCCTCAGCGCGGTCCTGTGACCCCGGCGGGGGCCTGTGACCACGGCGCGGTCCCGTGACCACGGCGGGAGCCTGTCCCGGCGCTCCGGACCAAGCCACCGGGACATGCTCAAGGCATATGCCAGAGGGCCGGCACCCCAGGTGGCGGCCACCGGAATCTCGCCGGCAAGCGCCCGTCCCCGGCCCCCCGCCCGTTATCGTGAAGGGGTTTCCGCCGACCGGATGACGGCCACAGAGCGAGCGCAGGGGGAACCGTGGCGCCGAAGCACGAGCCGACCGCTCCGCACCACTCGGCACAGGAGGCGCTGCGCGTCCTGGAGACGGTGGCGCGGCACTCCACCGGGACCACCGACACCGAACTGACCCGCCTGACCGGCCTCGCCCCGGAGCGCCTGACCACGCTCCTGCGCATGCTGCGCCGCGAGGGCTACGTCGAGCAGGCCGCCGACGGGACGTACGTCACCGGGCAGGCCCTCGACCGGCTGGGCTCCGCGCAGCAGCGGCAGGAGGCCCTGCGCGACAAGCTCCAGCGCACCCTCGACCGGCTGCGCGACTCCGTCGGCGCCGCCGTCTACCTCAGCCGGTACGTCGACGGCGAGGTCAGCGTCGCCCAGTACGCCGACGGCCCGGCCACGCCCCGGGTCAACGAGTGGGTCGACTTCCGCTGCTCGGCCCACGCCACCGCGGTCGGCAAGAGCCTGCTCACCCAGCTCGACCACGCGGCCCGCCGCGACCACCTCGCCCGGCACAGGATGGCCCGTCTCACCTCGCACACCATCACCAGCGACAAGGTGCTGCTCTCCCGCCTGGCGGCCCAGCCGCCCACCGCGCCCGTCCTGGACCTGCAGGAGTACGCCGTCGGCACGGTCTGCGCGGCCGTCCCGGTCACGGCCGGCTCCACCGTGGGCTGCCTCGCGCTGTCGCTGCCGGTGGAGCACGCGCACCGGCTGCGCCGGGCCGCGGACACCCTCAGCCGGAGCGCGGCCCCGGTGCTGCTGTCCCTGACGATCTAGTGCCCGGACGACCGGGGGCGCGTGGTCGGGAGCACCCCCTCGGACCAGGTAGTATTTCTCTTGTCGCCGGCCGCGGGAAGCGGACGGCGGGAGTCATGCGCCGCTAGCTCAGTTGGTTAGAGCAGCTGACTCTTAATCAGCGGGTCCGGGGTTCGAGTCCCTGGCGGCGCACCGGTGAAGGGCCTCTCGCGGGAGCGAGAGGCCCTTCGGCGTTTCCGGGTCCTGCGAGACCCCGGCGTTCCGGTCGCCCCGGCCGCTCCCGAGGTCCCCGGCGTCCGGGTCCGTCAGAACGTGACGTCGGAGCAGGCGTAGAACGCGTTGCCCGTGTCGGCGACCGTCCACACCGCGAGGATGACGTGGTGCCCGCTCAGCCCGGTCGGCAGGGTGCCGCTGTGGGAGAGGGTGGACGGCGGACGCTGGCCGTTGTACGGCACCGTGAGGAACGGCGTGAGGTTGAGGTCGGACCGGGACAGGTTGTGGTTCTGGTTCCAGCCCTGCTTGGTGACGTAGTACTTGAAGTCGGTCGTGGCGTGCATCGCCGTGAACTGCCAGCGGAACGTGTAGCTCTGGCCGCCGGTCACCTTCGTGGTGGGCCAGGCGCCGCCCGAGGGCGTGCGCGGGCTGTCGAGCTGGGCGAACCGCGTGTTGTTCCCGGAACAGAGCTGCCCGTCGGCCGGTCCGGACGCCGGGAAGCCCTTGGGGCCCTCGACGCTCTGCGGCTCCCACTGGATCGCGCCGCAGTTGGTGACGGTGCCGTTCTGGCAGAACTTCTGCCGGCTGACGGGCAGGTCGGTGTAGCCGTGGCCGCTGGCGCCACCGGAGGAGAGCACGAGGGCTCCGGTGGTCGCCAGTCCCACCGCGGCGGCGTACAGCTTGGTCCGTGTGCGCATGCTGCTGCTCCTGGAGACGTGGGGGAGGTTTCAGTGAGCTTGCAGGTAGGTCTAGACCAAGGCTCAGATTATTGCCGCCAGTTGAACATGTCCATACCAATCGGGGGACGAGCTCTCCGGCCGTCCCCGGGACGGTTCACGGCCCGGTCTCCCCGCGCCCCGCGCAGAACGCCACCGTCAGGTCCTTGACCAGCACCTTGCGCTCGTAGTCGTCCAGCTCCACCAGCCCGCGCATGGTGAGCCGCGTCACCGTGTCCTCCACCGAGTCGACCACCGACGTCAGCACGCTCGCCCGGTGCTGGGCGTCCAGCGCCGCGATCCGGCGGCGGTGCATCGCCGCGGCGACCTCGGGGGCGTATTCCACCCGCACCGGCTGCACCGAGAACACCTCCAGGCCCACCGGCGCCGTGTCCGCCACCACCTGCCGGGTCAGCGCGTCGCAGGTCGCGTCCGCCGCGCTCTTCGTGCCGCCGGGCATCTCCACCGGCACCCGGGCGAGCGCCGCCTCCACGCACTCGCGCAGATACGTCTCGTGGTCCTCGACGCCCAGCGTGGCCCGCGCGGCGTCCCGCACCCGCCACACCACCAGCACCACCACCCGCAGCGCCACCCCGTTGCCGTCCGCCGCCGGCACCGGCTCGCTGCGCCAGTGCCGCAGCCGCACGTCGACCCGGCGGCGCAGCAGCAGCGGGTTCACCCACAGCAGGCCGGTCCGCCGGACGGTTCCCCGGTAACGGCCGAACAGGCCGAGCACCCAGGCCCGCCCGGTCCGCCCCCGGGCCAGCCCGCCGAACCCGAACAGGCCGAGGGCTCCCGCCCCCGCGTACGCCGCCCACTGCGCCGGACCGAGCCCGGCCCCCGCGTACGCCGGCAGCCGCAGCGCCTCCGCGGCGACCGGCGGCAGCAGCCCCGCCCACCAGGAGGCGGCCACGCAGCCGGCCACCCCGCACGCCCCGGCCAGCACCCCCACCGCTCCGGGCAGCACCCGGGCCGGCCGCTCCACCAGGGCCGGATCGACCCGCGGCACCGGCCGCGGCCGCACCGGCGACCGGCCCCTGACCCGGGGCCGCTCCCGCGCCGGCCGGTCCGGGCGCGGGGGAGGCCCCTCCCCCGTCCTCGGCCGGCGGTCCACCACCGCGGGCTCCAGCGGCACCGGCGGCGAGCCGGAGTCGTCACGGAACAGCAGGTGGACGGGGATCTCGGTGGTCGCCTCGTTCCGGATCAGCCGGGTGGGCCGCGCCGCGCCCCCGCCCGGATCCCCGGACTCGGGCGGGGGTGACGTGGTCGTACTCATACGTGCCTCCAGCCTCCGCGCCAGATGCGTCACAACAGGTCGTCTCGGAACAACGGGCCGTCCCGGCGCGCCGGGCGGCCCCGGGGCGCCCCGCGCTCCCCGGGGCGCCGGGCGCGGCCCCGGAACGCACGGCGCCCCGGGCCCTAGGAGAAGAGCCGCCGCCAGGTCTCCGGCCCCGGATAGCCGTCCGCCGCGCCACCGCGCCAGCCCTGGGCGCGCTGGAAGTCCTCGACGTTGCGCCGGTCCGCCTCGCTCCAGCGGGGCCCCGGCCCGGTGGTGTAGTGCCGGCCGAACCCCTTCCGCACCAGCTGCCGGCCGAGCTGCTCGACGTACCGGTTGTGCGCGCCGGGCCGGAACATCGCCCGGCCCGGGTAGCCGGGCACCCCGTGCGAGGAGGCCGGGAGGAAACCGGAGGGCGTGGCGGGCCCCGGCGTCTCCGCCGGGATGTCCCTGCCCCCTCCCGACACCAGCAGCTCCCAGGTGCGCGGTCCGGGCAGTCCGTCCGCGGCCGGGCCCCGCCAGCCCTGGGCCAGCTGGAAGGCCCGGGTCGCCCTGCGGTCCGCGTCCGTCCAGCGCGAGCCGGGCGCGAAGCCGTAGAAGCGGCCGGCGCCGCGCGCGACGAGCATGCGGCCGAGCTGGGTGACGTAGGCGTTGTCGGCCCCGGGGCCGAAGAACGACGCCCCCGGGAAGGGCGTCGCGGCCGGCGCACCGGGGCTGGCGGTGCCCGGCTCGCCGCCCGCCGCGCTCGTCGTGACGCCCCGGTAGCGGTAGGGCACGTACCGGTCGGAGTCGTTCCAGTAGGGGTACGGGGTGGTCCTCCGGCGGGTGTGGGGGCGGGTCTGCTCGTAGGCGGTGTAGGAGGTGCGCGTGTCGTCCGTCCAGCCGCCGAAAATCACCACGTGCGACCCGCTCTCGGGATTCGCCGGATTGTGGAACAGCAGAATGTCACCGGGTTGGAGCTCCTCCTTGGAAATCCGCACGCCGTACTGGCCGAGGCTGCCCGTCCATTCGTTTCCGGGCAGTTTCCAGGCCATCGAGACATAGCCCGAGCAGTCCTGCCGGTAGCCGTCGGACCAGTAGTCGTCCATGCGGTACGGCACTTTCGCGGCGACCCAGGTCATGGCCCGAGCGACGATCTCCGCGCGAGTGATCCCACGGGGCACGGCCGGCGCCGCCTGCTTCGCCGGCCGCCCGCCCGGACCGTGCAGCGGAGCCTTGCGCCCCTGGGGAGTGCCGCGCTCCTCACCTGCGGGAACGTCCGGCGACCGGGGTGCGTGGGCGGCGGCCGGGACGGTGGCCGCCACGCCCGCGCCGAGCGCGGCGGAGGCGGCGGCCGCCACGGTCACGGCCCGGTGGGCGGCCGGGCGGCCCGGGAGGCGGCCGGCCGGGGCGCGCGGCGAAAGGCGCCGCCGGTGACGGCACCCGGGGCAGTCGCAGTCGCTCGCGGGATCGAATTCCTCGAATACCGGAGTCGCCATGCGATTCCCCTCACACTTCGGATGAAAACGGCCGCGGCGGTGCACGAGCGTCAGTTTCTCAACGGTCTTCAGCACGCGCATGTTGACGGTCCGAATGATGTACGGCGGCCCCCGCGCCGCGGGTCCCGCGCCGGGCGTGGTCCGGAGCACCCCCGGACGTCGGGTAGAGTTGATGACGTCAGCAGGCGCCGCTAGCTCAGTTGGTTAGAGCAGCTGACTCTTAATCAGCGGGTCCGGGGTTCGAGTCCCTGGCGGCGCACCATGACGAGGGCGAGACGGTTCGCGGACAGCGCGAGCCGTCTCGCCCTTTCCGTCGTCGCACGGCTTCGCCGCGTCCTGCGGGGACCCCGTGCCCCGCCCCCGGTGCCGGAGCGGCCGGAGGCGAGGACGCTCGCCGATTGGCCGGATACCCTCTGGCCATGGCAGCGCGAGATCTCCAGGAGCGGATCAAAAGGCTCATCATCGACCGCCGGCTGCCCTCCGGGGCCCCGCTGCCGCCCGAGCCCGCGCTGATGGAGTACCTCGGCGCGAGCCGGAACTCGGTGCGCGAGGCGCTGAAGGCGCTCCAGGCCATGGGCATCGTGGAGATCCGGCACGGCTTCGGCACCTACGTCGGTCCCATGTCCCTGGCCCCGATGATCGAGGGCCTCGCCTTCCGCACGGTCGCCGGGCACTACCGGGGCGAGGACTCCCTGCTCCAGCTCCTGGAGCTGCGCGAGGCGGTGGAGACGGGGCTGGTCTCCCGGCTGGCCGGCCGGATCCCCGAGGCCGACCTCGTCGAACTGGACGCGCTCGTGGACCGCATGGAACACCAGGCCGCGCGGGGGGCCGGCCTCGCCGAGACCGACCGGGCCTTCCACGCCACCCTCTACCGAGGGCTGGACAACGCACTGCTGAGCGAGGTCCTGGAGGCGTTCTGGGACGCCTTCCACCGGGTGCGCACCGACCTCGGGGGCGTGCCGCAGGATCCGCGGGTCACCTGCCGGCAGCACCGGGAGATCCTGGACGCGGTACGGTCCGGTGACGCACGACGGGCCGAGGAGGCCATAAGGGAACACTTCGGCAACATCCGGGACCGTCTGTCCACACCGGCCCCGCACGACCCCCGCAGCCGTCACGATGAACGCGTATGACCGGTAAACGCCCTGTTTCGCGTCTTGCGATCATGATGGGCGACGTGGACGCTGGTTTCCTGTTTTCCGATTTGTTGCGGATTCGCGGCACTTCGGTGCGGTAAGCCGGTTGTCGGCGGCGCGGGGAGAGGGGCCCCGTTCGTGCGCCGGGCGCCGAGGGGGGCATCATGCAACCGGCAGGTCGCCCCACCATGTCTATAAGGTGTGGATGGCGTGGTGACAGCGACCCACCACTGACACGTCTGTGCAGGTCGAGGGGGCCTGGCACGGGCGGTAGGAAGCGACGGAACACGCGGTCGGCCCGCGTGTGGGGGGATGACTCATGACGTCGACGCCGCCGGGCGCCCGGCAGGAACGCGACCCGTCACAGACCACCCGGCTCAGGGTGCTCACGCACCGGACCGGTGACACGGGGACGTTCCGCCGGATCAAGAGGACACTGCCCAAGTACGACTACGAGCACTACAGCAGGCTGGCGGGCCCCCTCACCCAGCCGGACCCGGACAAGCCGTACCGGGTGCAGTACCGGTCGCTGATCTCGCAGGAGCCGCACCGCATCCGGGTCGCGCTGATGCTGGCCGCGGCCCCGGTGCTGTCGCTGGTGCTGCTGTTCTGGCTGCTCCAGCCCGAGCACTGGACCGAGCGGGACTACCCGGCCTTCGACTGGCTGCCGGCGCTCGACGTCGTGATGCTCGTCTCGATCGGCCTGATCGAGTTCTTCCGCTGCATGAACGTGCTGTCCAACGCGCACGCCACGCTGGTCGCCCGCGACCCGGTCCCGGTGGTGCCCGAGACCGGCACGCGAGTGGCCTTCCTCACCTCCTTCGTGCCCGGCAAGGAACCGCTGGAGATGGTGACGAAGACCTTGGAGGCGGCGGTGCGGATCCGCCACCGGGGCGTGCTGCACGTCTGGCTGCTGGACGAGGGCGACGACCCCGAGGTCAAGGCGGTCTGCGAACGCCTCGGCGTGCGCCACTTCTCCCGCAAGGGCGTCGCGAAGTGGAACCGGCCCACGGGCCCGCACCGCGCCAAGACCAAGCACGGCAACTACAACGCCTGGCTGGAGGCGCACGGCGACGACTACGACTTCTTCGCCTCGGTCGACACCGACCACGTGCCGCTGCCCAACTACCTGGAGCGGATGCTCGGCTTCTTCCGCGACCCGGACGTCGGCTTCGTCATCGGCCCGCAGGTCTACGGCAACTACGACAACTTCGTCACCAAGGCCGCCGAGTCGCAGCAGTTCCTCTTCCACGCCCTGATCCAGCGCGCGGGCAACCGCTACGGCGCGCCGATGTTCGTGGGCACCTCCAACGCCGTGCGCATCAAGGCGCTCCAGCAGATCGGCGGCCTGTACGACTCGATCACCGAGGACATGGCCACCGGCTTCGAGATGCACCGTGCCGAGAACCCGGCGACGGGCCGCAAGTGGAAGTCGGTCTACACCCCGGACGTGCTCGCGGTCGGCGAGGGCCCGAGCGCCTGGACGGACTTCTTCACCCAGCAGATGCGCTGGTCGCGGGGGACGTACGAGACGATCCTCAAGCAGTACTGGAAGGGCTGGTACTCGCTGCCGCCGAGCAGGCTCTTCAACTACACGATGATGATCATCTTCTACCCGATGTCGGCCCTGAACTGGATCCTGGCGGCGCTGAGCTGCGCGCTGTTCCTGGGCCTGGGCGCGTCGGGCGTGAACATCGACCCGGCGGTGTGGCTGATGCTCTACGGCAACGCCTCCGCCCTGCAGATCGGCCTGTACGTCTGGAACCGCCGCCACAACGTGTCGCCGCACGAGCCGGAGGGCTCCGGCGGTGTGGCCGGCATGGTGATGTCCGCGCTGTCGGCGCCGCTGTACGCCAAGGCGCTGATCGACTCCGTGCTGCGCCGCAAGAGCAAGTTCGTCGTCACCCCCAAGGGCGATTCGGCCAGCCCGGACCGCTGGTTCGGGACCTTCCGCTACCACTGGTACTTCATCCTGATCTTCGGCGCCTCGATCGCCGCCGGCTTCGTCTTCGGGCACTCCCACCCGGCGATGGTCGTCTGGGCCCTGTTCGCCATGCTCATCACCGCGTTCCCGGTCTTCGCCTGGCGTTACGAGCTGCGGCAGGCGAAGCGGAAGTCCGGCGCCCACGCCGCGGGCGCGCCGTCCCCGGCACGGCGGCCGCAGGACGCCGCGGGGCCGCACCGGACGCAGCCGCCGCTGTCCGTGCCGCAACAGCAGCAGCACGAGCCGCGGCTGCCGGCCGCGCCGCACGCGCCTCGGCACAGGCCCGGCTGGGCCGCCTCGGACGGGGACGACGACCAGACCATGCAGATCGCCCTTGGTGGACTTGGGGGACGTAAAGAATGAAGGACCGTGCAGGCCGCCGCCGCGCCCGCCGATTCGCGATAGGCACGGCGGTGGTACTCGCGCTGGCCGGGATGAACGGGCCGTGGCTGTACCGCTTCGGGACCGAGAAGTACCACCAGTACCAGATCGACAGACCCGAGTACAAAGCCGAGAACGGCCACTGGGACATCGTCGAGTTCCCCGAGGAGTACCGCCAGAACACCATCCACGCGGCGCTGCTGCACACCGGCAAGGTGCTGCTGATCGCCGGTTCGGGCAACAACCAGGACAACTTCGACGCCAAGCAGTACGACACCCGCGTCTGGGACCCGGTCAAGGGCACCGTCAAGAAGGTCCCCACGCCCAACGACCTGTTCTGCACCGGCCACACCCAGCTGGCCAACGGCAACCTGCTGATCGCGGGCGGCACCAAGCGGTACGAGAAGCTCAAGGGCGACGTGAAGAAGGCCGGCGGCCTGATGATCGTCCACAACGAGAACCCGGACAAGCCGATCACCCTGCCCGCGGGCACGACGTTCACCGGCAGGAAGAACGGCAAGACCTTCGTGTCGAAGGACCCGGTCCTCGTGCCGCGCGCGAAGAAGAACTTCGACCCGCGGACCGGCGCGTTCCTCGGCACCACTGCGGGGATCGGCCGCATCTACGTCGAGGCGCAGAAGGAGGGCGCCGCGTACGAGACCGGTACGCAGGACAACTACCGGATCCACGGTCTGAAGGGCGCCGACGCGCGCAACACGTACGGCATCGCGCAGAAGCTCGCCCTCGACAAGAAGGACTTCCAGGGCATCCGGGACACCTACGAGTTCGACCCGGTCGCCGAGAAGTACATCAAGGTCGACCCGATGAACGAGGCCCGCTGGTATCCGACGCTCACCACGCTGAGCGACGGGCGGATCCTCAGCGTCTCCGGCCTCGACGACATCGGCCAGCTGGTCCCGGGCAAGAACGAGATCTTCGACCCGAAGACCGGGAAGTGGGCCTACACCGGGAAGGTCCGCCAGTTCCCGACGTACCCGGCGCTGTTCCTGATGCAGAACGGCAAGATCTTCTACTCGGGTTCGAACGCGGGCTACGGACCGGACGACGTGGGCCGCGACCCCGGTGTCTGGGACGTGGAGACCAACGCGTTCACCAAGATCCCCGGGCTGAGCGACGCCGAGCTGATGGAGACGTCCAACACGGTGCTGCTGCCGCCGGCGCAGGACGAGAAGTACATGGTGATCGGCGGCGGCGGGGTCGGCGAGTCCAAGCTGTCCAGCAACAAGACCCGGATCGTGGACCTGAAGGCGGACGATCCGCGCTTCGTGGACGGGCCCTCGCTGGAGAAGGGCACCCGGTATCCGCAGGCGTCGATCCTGCCCGACGACTCCGTGCTGGTCTCCGGCGGCTCGGAGGACTACCGGGGCCGCAGCGACTCCAACATCCTGCAGGCCCGGATCTACGACACGGAGAAGAACGCGTTCCGGCGGGTCGCCGACCCGCTGGTGGGCCGCAACTACCACTCCGGGTCGATCCTGCTGCCCGACGGACGGGTGATGTTCTTCGGTTCGGACTCGCTGTTCAGCGACAAGGCCAACACCAAGCCGGGCAAGTTCGAGCAGCGCATCGAGATCTACACGCCGCCGTACCTGTACGGGAAGGACCGGCCGGAGCTGTCGGGCGGGCCGAAGACCGTCGCCCGCGGCGGGTCGGCGACGTTCGCCTCCCGGCAGGCGGCGTCGATCGAGAAGGTCCGGCTGATCCGGCCGAGCGCCTCCACGCACGTCACGGACGTCGACCAGCGGTCGATCGCGCTGGACTTCGAGGCGTCCGGGGACAAGCTGACGGTGACCGTGCCGAAGAACCGGAACCTGGTCCAGTCGGGCTGGTACATGCTGTTCGCGACCGACGCCGACGGCGTGCCGAGCAAGGCGCAGTGGGTCAAGGTGCCCTGACCGCACAAGGCGCCCGGACCCGCACCCGCACGGGGGCGCTCTCCACACCGGAGGGCGCCCCCTTTCTTCGTGCCACCGGTCCGGCCGGCCGGCTTCCGGGTCGGCCGGTCGGCCGGCCTCCGGTCAGTCCGAGGCCTTGGCCAGCTTCAGCGCGTAGTCGGACCACCACTGGCCCGCCTTCGGGCCGCCCTTGCACTCGCCGTCGGACTCGCCCGGGCGCTTGACCCACAGGTACGCGTCGACCAGCGGGTCCGCCGTCTTCGTCGTCGGGGTCTCCCCCAGCGCGCGGCCGGGCGGGTTGCACCAGCGCTCGCCGGGGTCGCCGCCGGTGTAGGGGCCGTTGCCGTTGCGGCTGGTGTCGACGACGAAGTGCTTGCCGCCCACCTTGGCCGACAGCCGCTTGCCGTAGGCGATGGAGTCCTCGGTGGAGTAGAAGTTGGAGACGTTGACCGCGAAGCCGTCGGCCTGGTCGACGCCCGCCCACTTCAGCGGCTCGAAGATCTGGTCGGGATCGCCCCAGCCGGCGTTGCCCGCGTCCAGGTAGACCTTGGTGTTCTTCAGGGAGGTGAGCTTGGCGACGGCGCCCTTGAGGAGGTCGTAGCGCTCCTCGTGGAACTCGTCCGGGGTGCAGCCGTCCACCAGGTGCAGCACCGCGTCGGGTTCCAGGACCACCAGGGCGGGCCGGTCGCCGATGCCCTTGGCCACGCCGTCGATCCAGCCGCGGTAGGCGTCCCCGTCGGCGGCGCCGCCCTGCGAGTACTGGCCGCAGTCGCGGTGCGGGATGTTGTACAGGACGAGCAGCGCGGTGCGGCCGGCCCGGTCGGCGGCCTCGGTGAGGCCGCGGGCCTCCTGCTCGGGGTTCTCCGGGCCGATCCACTCGGCGACCGGCTGCTCGGCGATCTTGCGGATCTGCGCGGCCTCGGCCTTCTTCCCGGCCTTCTCCAGGGCGGCCACCTGCCGGGCCGCGGTGCCGTCGGGATTCACCCAGAACGGTGCGGTCCCCTCGGGCCGCTGGGTGATCCCGGCCCGCTCGCCGCCGTCCCCCTCGGAGGAACACCCCGCGAGCAGCAGTGCCGCCCCCAGCACCGCCGCCGAGGCCCGCGCGCCGCGTCCCCTCCCGGCCCCCCACATGCCGTACATCCGACTCCCCCC
The DNA here is from genome assembly GCF_039533365.1 of Streptomyces glaucus. Taxonomy (NCBI): domain Bacteria; kingdom Bacillati; phylum Actinomycetota; class Actinomycetes; order Kitasatosporales; family Streptomycetaceae; genus Streptomyces; species Streptomyces glaucus. The sequence continues at coordinate 125,040 of NZ_BAAATK010000001.1, read as the reverse complement.
TGCGTGCACCGTGCCGGATCCCCATCCTGGCACACGCCCCGCGGGGCCCGAGGGGGCCGCTCGGGCCCTGTCCTGGAGCTGTTACAGCCCCGCCCGGACCGGTCCGGGCGGGGGCTCGCCGGCCGGGCCGGGCGGGTCACGGGCCGGTGCGGCCCGTGAGGTAGGCGGAGACCACCACGTTCGCCGTGTAGGCGCCGGTCGCCCGGTCGAAGCGGCCTGCGCAGGTGATCAGCCGCAGCTCCGCCCGCCCGGACCGGCGCGGCCCGTAGGCCCGGTGGGCGTCGAAGCGGTCGCGGGCGAGGACCTGGACGTCCTCGACGGTGAACTCGGCGACCCCGGCGTCGTCGCGGACCACGCGGATCCTCTCGCCGGGCCGCAGGGCGCCGATGCCGTGGAAGACGGCGGGCCGGGTGTCGGTGTCGACGTGTCCCACCAGCAGCGCGGCGCCGGCCGCGCCCGGGGCCGGGCCGGCCGCGTACCAGCCGACGGCCCCGGGCCGGTCGAAGGGCGGCGGATCGGGCGCGCCCCGCTCGTCCAGGCCCCGGGCCAGCACCGGGGCGCGCACCCGCAGGCCCGGGATGTCCAGGCGCTGGGGCAGCGCCCTGTCCAACGGCCGGTGCGCGGGCGGCAGTCCCACGTCCGGCGGGCGTCCGGCCGCCGCCATGTCGCCGGTGGTGGGCGCGGACGCGTCGTACCGTACCTCGGTGATCTCACGGCCCCACAGCCACAGGCCGAGCAGCAGCGCCACCCAGGTGACCCCGGTCAGCGCACGGCCGGTACAGGTGGGGCGCCGGTGGTCGGACACGGTCAGCCCGCTTCGCGGCCGCGGCGGGCGCCGCCGAGGGCGACGGCCACCGCGGCGGCGCCCGCCAGGACCAGGCCGGTCGTGGTGTGCCCGGCGCCCGGGCCGGCCGTGCGGGCCCGGCCGGCGTCGGCGGCGGACGGGTGGACGGCACCGCCGCCGCCCGGCTCGGCGTCCCGCGCGGGCGAGGCCGGCGCGGAGGGCCGGGCCGGGGCGGGCGCGGTGGAGCGGCCGGCGACCGTGAGGGGGACCGTCCGGTCGGTGACGCCGCAGGTGATCTCGACGTCGTACGTCCCGGCCGGGAGCGTGGAGCGGACCCGGCCGGCGCCGACGAGGGTGCCGTCCCCGCCGGACAGCCGGACGTCCGCGACGAACGCCGGTGAGGCGGCGACGGCCGTCCGCTCCGCGCAGTCCGTCACGCGGAGCGTGACGTCGGTGCCGGGGACGGGGGTCGAGGGGGTCACCGAGACGCCGCCGTCGCCCGCGGCGTGCGCCGCCGGGGTGAGCGCCGCGGCGAGCGCGGCTCCCGTGCAGAGAGTGACTTTCAGCAGGCCCATCGTGAACCTCCAGACACCTGGAGACTCCCCCGCCGGCCCCCGTGCCGCATCCGCTGCGGGCGCGGAGTTGCTCCGAACGGGTTGCGCCGGGTTTGGGCCGGGCACGGAAGGCGTCCCCGCGCCCTGGCCGGGGCGCGGCTCAGATCCGGTCGACGAGGTCCGCGATGGAGTCCACGATCTGCGAGGGGCGGTACGGGAAGTCCTCCACCTGCTCGGGCCGGGTCAGCCCGGTGAGCACCAGGAACGTCTGCATCCCGGCCTCGATGCCGGCCAGGACGTCGGTGTCCATCCGGTCGCCGATCATCGCGCTGGTCTCGGAGTGGGCGCCGATCGCGTTCAGCCCGGTCCGCATCATCAGCGGGTTCGGCTTGCCCGCGAAGTACGGCTTCTTCCCGGTCGCCTTGGTGATCAGCGCGGCCACCGCGCCGGTCGCCGGGAGCGGCCCCTCGGTGGAGGGGCCGGTCTCGTCGGGGTTGGTGCAGATGAAGCGGGCCCCGTCGTTGATCAGCCGGACCGCCTTCGTCATGGCCTCGAAGGAGTACGTGCGGGTCTCGCCGAGGACGACGTAGTCCGGCTCGTGGTCGGTGAGGATGTAGCCGATGTCGTGCAGCGCCGTGGTCAGGCCCGCCTCGCCGATCACGTACGCCGAGCCGCCGGGCCGCTGGTCGTCCAGGAACTTGGCGGTGGCCAGCGCCGACGTCCAGATGTTCTCGATGGGCACGTCCAGGCCCATGCGGCGCAGTCGGGCGTGCAGGTCGCGCGGGGTGTAGATCGAGTTGTTGGTGAGGACCAGGAAGGGCCTGCCGGAGTCGCGGAGCTTCTTGACGAAGGCGTCGGCGCCGGGGATCGGCACGCCCTCGTGGATGAGCACACCGTCCATGTCGGTGAGCCACGACTCGATGGGCTTGCGGTCTGCCATGGGCCTCGTTCTCCTGCCGTACGCGGTCCTGCGTGCGTTCCAGCCTAGCCAGTGGCCGGATCTTGGAGGAACGGCTCGTTGAACGATGAGCTACCGGCGGCTTCCGGGCCGGCGGCGCCCGCGGGCCGGCGCGTCAGCGGCGCCCGCGGGCCAGCAGCAGGGCGCCGCCCACGGCGAGCAGCGCGACCGTGGTGGCGAGGACCGCGTGCGCCGGGCCGAGTCCGGTGCGGGCGAGTTCGTCGGCGAAGGGCAGCGACGGGGTCAGGACGGGGACGGACGCGGAGGGCGCGGGGTCCGTCGGGGCGGCGGGGGCGGCGGAGCCGTGCCGTCGGCCGGGCTGCGGGTCGGGCCGGGGGGTGATGCGGAAACGGTAGTCGTTCGACTGGCCGACCCAGTCGCCGTCGGCGTCGTGGCGCTGGACCACCGCGGCGTTGGCGGTGACCTCGTTGGGCACGGCGTCCGGGGCGACCGCCAGCCGTACCTTGACGGTGAGGGTGCGGTGGGGGGCGATGGTGAAGCCGGGGAAGCCGGGCTCCTCACGGGCTCCGGTGCCGGCCTGTGCGTCCTCCGTGGCGGCCCGCGTGCCCCCCGTGCCGGCCCGCGTGTCCCCCGTGCCGGCCGCCGTGCGGGTCTCGTCCGCGAACGCCCCGACGAGTTCGTCCCGGTCGGTCGGCTCGAAGCGGACGGGGCGCGGGCGGGCGCCGTCGTAGAACTCCAGGCGGGCCTGGGACGGCCGCAGCGCGCGCCGCTCGTCGACGAGGACGATGACCGGGTGGATGTTCGCGCAGGTGCGGGCGGTGGTGTTGGTGAGCTCCAGGTACCAGACGCCGGGGCCGCCGCCGGCCGCGTAGGCGCCGGGGCCGCCGTGGATGCGGGTGGTGACGGGGAAGGCGCGGTCGTCGGGGGTGGCACAGGTGGGCAGGGGGGATCGGGGGTCGGCGTGCGCGGGCGGGGCGAGGAGGGCGGCTGCCGCCACCAGGCCGAGGGACGCGGGTGTGCACAGTCGCATGACACATGCCCTTGCCGCCGGCGGGCGGACACCCTCGCGATCTCCCGGAAGTCCACCCGCACGGCCCTCGAAGTCCACCTGCTCGGCGGCGGGGCGACGGGCGGGTTCCGTCGTGCGGCGCCCCGCTCCCGTGCCGCGGAGACGGTCGCTCGCGCCAGGGCCGCGCCGGCCGCCGCGTCCGCTCCGGTCCGCGGCAGCCCCGGAAGCGGCCGCCCGGACGCGGCAGCCCCGGAAGCGGCCGGCCTACCCGTCCCTCCGCCCGAACACCGGCGCCAGCACCAGGTGGGCCGCGCCTTCGGCGATCCCGCGCCCGCCGCCGGAGGCGATCCGCACCGGCACGGGCGCGTCCCCCGTGCGCCGGGCCCGCGCGTCCAGTACGGCCTGTACGCCGCGCACGAACACCTCCGGGGCCGCCTCGACCGTGCGGCCGCCGAGCAGGACGCGGTCGATGTCCAGCAGGCCCACGAGGTTCGCGGCGCCGACGCCCAGCACCCGCGCCGCCTCCTCCGTCTCCCCCCGCTCCACGGCCCCCAGGCACAGGGCCTCCACGCAGCCGCGGTCGCCGCACCCGCAGGGCGGCCCGTCCAACTGCACCACCTGGTGCCCGAACTCCCCCGCCGCGGTCCGCGGCCCCCGGTGCACGCCGCCCCCGATCACCAGCCCGGCCCCGAGCCCGGTGCCGAGGTGCAGGTAGGCGAAGGACCCGCCCTCTCCCCCGACCGCCAGCCCGAGCGCCGCCGCGTTGGTGTCCTTGTCGACGACTACCGGCACCGCCCCCAGCCGCTCCGCCAGCGCGTCGCGCAGCGGGAAGCCGTCCCAGCCGGGGAACCCGGTCACCCGGTGCAGCACGCCCCGCTCGTGATCGAGCGGTCCGGGCAGCGCGACCCCGACGCCGAGCGGGCGGCGCGCCCGCGCGGCGGTCCCGTCCCCGGCCCACAGCGCCTCGACCGCTCCGGCCACCTGCGCCAGGACCGCCTCCGCCCCGGCGCCCAGGTCCAGCGGGGCCCGCCGCCGGGCCACCACCGTCCCGTCGAGGGCGGTCAGGACGGCCCGCAGCCCGTCCCGGTCCAGGTGCACGCCCACCGCGTGGCCCGCCTCCGGTACCAGCCGCAGGACCGTGCGCGGCTTGCCGCCGGTGGACGCGCGGCGGCCCGCCTCCGCCGCGAGGCCGTCCTGCCGCAGCCGGGCGGTGATCTTGCTGACCGCCTGCGGAGTCAGCCCGGTGCGTTCGGCGAGCTCCAGCCGGCTGATGCCCTCCGCGCCGGCCGTGCGCAGCAGGTCGAGCACCAGCGCGGTGTTGTGGCTGCGCAGGGCGAGCAGGTTCGCGCCGCCCGCCGCGCCCCGCATGCCGCCGTTCCCCGCTCCCGTACCGTCGCCGTTCGTCCTGTTCACGCCACCATTGTCCCCGGCGCTTGCACTTTGGCAACAGCGTTGCGAAAGTGGGACGCATGACTGGTACACCCCTCCGCGTCGGCCTGGTCGGCTACGGCCTCGCGGGCTCCGTCTTCCACGCCCCGCTGATCGCCGCCACCGACGGCCTCGCCCTCGACACGGTGGTCACCTCCCACCCCGAACGGCAGCGGCAGGCCCGCGCCGAGCACCCGGACGTCCGGATCGCCGCCACCTCGGACGAGCTGTTCGACCGCGCCGCCGAGCTGGACCTGATCGTCGTCGCGTCCCCGAACCGGACGCACGTCCCGCTCGCCACCACGGCGCTGCGGGCCGGCCTGCCGGTCGTGGTCGACAAGCCGATCGCGGGCACGGCGGCCGAGGCGCGCGGGCTGGCGGACCTCGCCGAGGAGCGCGGCCTGCTCCTCTCGGTCTTCCAGAACCGCCGCTGGGACAACGACTTCCTCACCCTGCGGGGGCTGCTCGACGCGGGCGCGCTCGGCGACGTGTGGCGGTTCGAGTCGCGCTTCGAGCGATGGCGGCCGCAGCCCAAGGGCGGCTGGCGGGAGTCCGGCGACCCGGCGGAGATCGGGGGGCTGCTGTACGACCTCGGCAGCCACGTCGTCGACCAGGCCCTGGTGCTGTTCGGCCCGGCGACCGCCGTGTACGCCGAGACGGACGTGCGCCGCCCGGGCGCGGAGGCCGACGACGACACCTTCATCGCCCTCACGCACGCCGGCGGCGTCCGCTCCCACCTGTACGTCTCCGCGACCGCCGCGCAGCTCGGCCCCCGCTTCCGCGTGCTCGGCTCGCGGGCGGGCTACGTCAAGTACGGCCTGGACCCGCAGGAGGCGGCGCTGCGCGAGGGCCGGCGGCCCGGCCCCGGCTGGGGGGTGGAGCCCGAGTCGCTGTGGGGCCGGGTGGGTTCCGGCGAGTCTCCCCTGACGGGCGGCGGCCGGCCCGAACCGACCGTCCCCGGCGACTACCCGGCCTACTACGCGGCGGTGGCCAAGGCCCTGCGGGAGGGCGGCCCGAACCCGGTGAGCGCCCGCGAGGCGGCCGCCGCCCTGGACGTGCTGGAGGCGGCCCGCCGTTCGGCCCTGGAGAAGGCGACGGTGACGCTGTGACCCCCGATCGGACCCGCCGGACCGACGAGCCGGAACCCACCCCGAGCCTGGAGGAGCTCCAGGCGCAGGAACGCCGCCTGGTCTTCCCCCGGTTCACCCACGACGACGCGTGGGCGCTGGGCTCGCTGCTGGTGGAGATGGCCCGGGAGCGGCAGGCCCCGGTCGCCGTCGACATCCACCGCGCCGGCCAGCAGCTCTTCCACGCGGCCCTGCCCGGCTCCACCCCCGACAACGACGCCTGGATCGCCCGCAAGCGCCGGGTGGTCGAGCGCTACGGCTCCGCCTCCTACCTGGTGGGCGCCCGTTTCCGGGCCAAGGGCACGACGTTCGAGGAGTCCTCCCGCCTCGACCCGGACGTGTACGCGGCGCACGGCGGCTCCTTCCCGATCACCGTCGAGGGCGTGGGCGTGATCGGCGCGGTGACGGTGTCCGGGCTGCCGCAGCTGCAGGACCACCGCTTCGTGGTGGAGGCGCTGGAGCGGTTCCTGGGCGTGTAGCCCGTCCGGGTGGCCCCGCGGAACCGGGGATTACCCGTGGGTTCCTCCCGGTTGGCATGTGCTGTACGTGATCACGTACGGCACCCACCCGGAGGGAACGGAACCGATGACCACCCCCCTGAAGGAGACCGTCGGCCGGTACGGCGTCTGGAGCGTGGGCCTGCGCTCCGAGGACCCGGACCGGCGCGGCGAACTCGCCGAGGCCGCCGCCGAACTGGAGGAACTGGGGTACGGCGCCGTCTGGCTGGGCGGCAACAGCGCCGCCCGGCACGCGGCGCCGCTCATCGAGGCGACCTCGCGGCTGACCGTCGGGACCAGCATCCAGAGCATCTGGGAGCACGAGGCCGCCGACAGCGCGGCGGCCTTCGCCGGGCTGGAGGCGGCCCGCCCCGGCCGTTTCGTGCTCGGGCTGGGCGTGAGCCACGGCCCGCTGGTGAAGGACTACCGCCGCCCCTACTCGGCCCTGGTCGCCTACCTCGACGGCCTGGACGCCGCCGGGGTGCCCGCGGACCGCCGGGTCCTGGCCGCCCTCGGCCCGAAGACGCTGGAGCTGACCCGCGACCGGGCGGCGGGCGCGATCCCCTACCTGGTCACCCCCGAGCACACCGCGCACGCCCGCGGGATCCTGGGCGAGGCCCCGCTGCTCGCGCCCGAGCTGGCGGTCGTCCTGGAGACGGACCCGGCCCGCGCTCGCGCGCTCGCCCGCGAGTTCCTGGCCGGCTACCTCCGCCTGCCGAACTACACCAGCAACTTCCTGCGCCACGGCTTCACCGAGGCCGACCTGGCGGACGGCGGCAGCGACCGCCTGGTCGACGCGTTGTTCGCGTGGGGCGAGGAGGACCGGATCCGCGAGCGGATCGAGGCCTTCCACCAGGCGGGCGCCGACCACGTCGCCCTCCAGGTGGTGGACGACTCCCCGCGCGACGTGCTGCCGAGGGCGGCGTGGCGCCGGCTCGCCGAGCTGCTCGCCTAGGCCCGGCCCCGGCGGGGGGACACGGGGAACCGCGCGGCGGCGTCCGCGGGCCGCGGACGGCCGCCGCGCGGTTCCCCGCCCCTCAGGCGTCCTTGAACTCCTGCCGCTGCCGCCCGAGCCCGTCGATCTCCAGCTCCACCACGTCCCCGGCCCGCAGGAACGGCTTCGGGTCGGGCCGCCCCAGCGCGACCCCGGCGGGGGTTCCCGTGTTGATGACGTCCCCGGGGTACAGGGTCATGAACCGGCTGAGGTAGCGCACCACCTCGGCCACCGGGAAGATCTGCTCGGCGGTCGTCCCGTCCTGCTTCAGCTCCCCGTTCACCCACAGCCGCAGCCCGAGGTCCTGCGGGTCCGGCACCTCGTCGGCCGTCACCAGCCACGGCCCGAGCGGGTTGAACGTTTCGCAGTTCTTGCCCTTGTCCCAGGTCCCGCCCCGCTCGATCTGGAACTCCCGCTCGGACACGTCGTGCGCCACCGCGTACCCGGCGACGCACTCCAGCGCCTCCTCCCGCGACTCCAGGTAGCGGGCCGTGCGCCCGATCACCACCGCGAGCTCGACCTCCCAGTCGGTCTTGGCGGAGCCGCGGGGCACGAGCACGGTGTCGTCCGGGCCGACGACCGTGTCGGGCGCCTTGAGGAAGACCACCGGTTCGGCCGGCGGCTCGGCCCCGGTCTCCCGCGCGTGGTCGTGGTAGTTCAGCCCGATGCACACGATCTTGCCGATGCGGGCCAGCGGCGGCCCGATCCGCGTCCCGGCGGCATCCAGCGCCGGCAGCTCGCCGGCGTCGGCGGCGGCCCGGATCCGGCCGAGCGCCGCGTCGTCGGCGAGCAGCGCCCCGTCGATGTCCGCCACCAGGCCCGACAGGTCCCGCAGGGTTCCCCCGGCGTCGAGCAGCGCGGGCCGCTCCGCCCCCGCCGTACCGACTCGCAGCAGCTTCATGGTCCCCATCTCCCTCGGTCGCGGGCGCCTGCCGGCGCGCACGGCCCGGGTGGGGCGGGCCGTGCGCGCCGGACCGGTCGATCCTCCGAAGTCACGGTCCAGCCCGCAAGACCCTGTTCACGTACTGGACCCGTCGGCTACCGGTGGAGGACGGCCCGTCCGACGGCGCTCCACGCTCGGGTGCGCACCGCCGGCTCCCGCTCCCGTGCGTCCCGCGCGGCCGCTCGTACGTCCGTTCCGCCCGTCCTCGTCAGGCCGTACCGGCGTCGGACGCGGGCCCGGTCTCGATGGGCTGGAGCAGCCGCTTCGGCCGGAGCAGCGCGCGGCTGACCGGATCCGCCGGGTCCGGATCGAGTCCCGGTCCCGGCGCCATCTCGACGTCCGGGACGGGCACGGCGGTCCCGCAGGCGGGGCATTCGCCGTACGGGCCGAGCTCGGTGCCGCAGTCGGCGTGCCGGAAGACGCGCAGCGGGGACTGGCCGTAGTGCTCCCGGCCCCACAGGCCGAGCGCCCACAGCGTCGGCCACAGCGCGATGCCGCGCTCGGTCACGACGTACTCGTCCCGCGGCGGCGACTCCTGGTAGCGGCGCCTGGCCAGGATCCCCTCGGCGGTGAGCGTCTGGAGGCGGGCGGCGAGGACCGCGCGGGGGATGCCGAGGTGGACGAGGAAGTCGTTGTAGCGCCGGACGCCGTAGAGCGCGTCGCGGATCACGAGCAGCGTCCACCGCTCGCCGACGACCTCCAGCGCCCGGGCGATCGAGCACTGCTGCGCGGCGTAGTCCTTGCCGAGAGCCATGCGACCCACTGTAACCAGCCGAGGGTTCATTCATCGAACCTTGGGTGCTACGGTTGCGGGCCACGAGTCGATTCAGTGACCGAACCTTGAGCGGTTCCGGGCCGCTCCCCTCCCCGGTCCCGAGGACGGAACAGGACAGGCCATGACAGAGACCGATCCCGCCGCCCCCACCGCCACCGGCCCCACGGCCGCCGCCCCCGCCGCACGGCTCACGGCCGGGCCGCGCCGGGACCCGCCCCCGCGCCCCGGTGCCACCCTGGCCCTGACCAGCGCCGCCACCGTCGTGGCGCTGATGACGTACACGGCGCCGATGGTGACGCTCCCCGCCACCGCGGCCGACCTGCACACCCCGCTCTCCGCGCAGGCCTGGCTGCTGAACGGCACCCCGCTGGGCCTGGCCGCGCTGCTGCTGGTCGCGGGCAGCCTGGCCGACGACCACGGCCGCCGCCGGGTCTTCGTCTCCGGCACCCTGGCCCTCGGCCTGACCACGGCGCTCGGCGCGTTCGCGACGAGCACCTGGCTGTTCGCCCTGGCCCGCGTCGCCCAGGGCGCGGCGAGCGCGGCCCTGCTGGCCAGCAGCCTGGGCCTGATCGCGCACGCCTTCCCCACGCCGGCCGGCCGGCTGCGCGCGACCGGGGTGTGGGGCGCGTTCGTCAGCGGCGGCATCGCGCTCGGCCCGCTGCTCGCCGGGGCGATACCGTCCTGGCGGCCGGCGTACGGCGTCCTGGCCGCGGCGGCGCTGATCGTGGCCGGCCTGGGTCCGCGGGCGCTGCCGGAGTCCCGCTCCCCGCGCGGCGGCCGCCCCGACCTGGCCGGCGCGGTGACGTTCGGCCTGGCCCTGGCCGCCCTGGTGGCGGCGCTGACGCTGGGCCGGGACGGCTGGCTGCGGGCGCCGGTGGGGCTGCTGCTGGCGGCGGCCGCGGCGCTGGCGGGCGGGTTCGTCCTGGTGGAGCGCCGCGCCCCGAACCCGATGATCGAACTCGGGCTGCTGCGCCGCCCGCCGTTCCTGGCGTCGTCGGCGGGCGGGCTGTTCACGGGGCTGGCGGTGATCGGCCTGTTCAGCTTCCTGCCGGCGCTGTTGCAGCAGGCGCTGGGCCTGTCCGCGATGGACACGGCGTGGCTGTTCCTGCTCTGGTCCGGCCTGTCCTTCACGGTCGCGCTCCAGGCCCGCCGCCTCGCGCACCGCCTCCCGTCCCGCCACCAGCTGGCCCTGGGGTTCGCGCTGCACGCGGCCGGCGTCCTGGCCATGCTCGGCGCGGTCGGCGCGGCCTCCTGGCCCCGTCTCCTGCCCGGCCTGCTCCTGGCCGGCGCGGGCAGCGGCCTGCTGAACGCCGCGCTCCCCCTCCTGGCGGTGGACTCGGTGCCGGCGGCGCGGGCGGCGATGGGGTCGGGTGCGCAGCAGACGTTCCGCTACATCGGCTCGTGCGCCGGGGTGGCCCTGACGATCGCCCTGGCGACGTCGGCGGGGGACCCGGGCCGGGGCGCGGACGTGGCACTGACGGTCTCGGCGGGGCTCGCGCTGGGGGCGGCGGCGGTGGTGCTGGGGCTGCGGGAACGGACGCCGGGCCGGAGCTGAACCGGCCGGCGGCCGGCGCCACCCGCTCCGCACGGACGCGGAGACTCCGTTCCGCGGATCGTCGGGGCCGGGCAGCGGCGGACGGGAACCGCCGGCCCCGGGGACCAGGGGATCCAGGGACCGCAGGACCGGGAACGACCGGGGCCGGGGGACCACCGGCCCGGGAACCACCGGCCGGCGCCGGCCCGCACTCGCCCCACCGATGTCACCGGGCGGCAGTACGGTGTCGTCCATGCGCCCCGACACGCCTGCCGAAACCGTCGACCACACCGCCGAGGCGGCACGCCTGGAGCGGACCGCCGGCCTGTACCCGGAGGACGCCGAGGCCCTGCTGCTGCGGGCCGCGGCCCACCGGGAACTGTCCGGCGACCGCCCCGCCGCCACCGCGCTCTACGACCGCCTGCTCGCCTCCGCCGAGTACCTGGAGAACCCGTCCCTGGTCCGCGCCCTGAAAGCCGCGAACCTCTGGGAGTACGGCCACGAGGCCGAAGCCCTGGCGATCATCGAGGGCATCCGCACGGCGGCCCCCCGGGACGCCGCCCCCTGGGTGATCGTGGCCGAGTCCCTGGAGGCCCACGACGAACTGGAGGCGGCCCACGAGACGTTCACGGAGGCGGTACGGCTCCTGCTGACGGACGTGGCGCAGCCCCCGTACCCGACGCACCCGCTGCTGTACGGCCGCCACCGGGTCCGCAGGATGCTGGGCCTGGCCCACGACGAGTGGGACGCCCTGGCGGACTCGGTGCACTCCCTCCCGGTCTCCCTGGACGAACTCCACGATCCGGGGCGCGTCTGGTCCCTGGGCTCGGAGAACCCCGCGGAACTGGAGGCGGAGATCTCCCGGCTGCGCGCCGAACTGGGGGCGTACCGGGAGGCCCTGTCCCGCCCCTTCCCGGTGGCCGTGCTGCACTGGCCGGCGGAGGAACTGACGGAGCTGGTCGCCGCCTACCCGGAGCTGGCCGCGGAGTACCCCTCGCACGAGGAGCACCTGGCGGCGATAGAGGGCGCGCTGCGGGAACTGGCGGCCTCCGGCACGCCCAACCTCGGCGTCGTGACCGGGACGGTGCCGTCGTACGAGGCCTTCGCGGCCTCGGAGGGCGCGTCGCCGCAGGACACGGCGTTGCTGCCGCAGTACGCGACGACACTGGCGGCCCGGGGGCGGGCCGTGGTCTGGCCGCCGGAGACGGGGGCGGGGTGCTGGTGCGGGTCGGGGCGGGTGTACGGGGAGTGTCACGGAAGATAACGACATCCGCCATGGGCTGAGCCTTCGGCCAGCAGGCGAACCCGCCAGAGCCACCAGCCCTCACAGCACGGCACATCCACAACAAATGGGGCAGCCGCCGTCGGGCACAGCTGAGGAATTTGTTTTAATACGAGACTCTTGATGCCGAGAGTCCGCGAGAAGATCACTGGCTCTCGCACGAGCAGCCACGTAGAAGGAGAGTCATGCCCGCCAGCGGCCATGAGCGCCCGCAGTTCGCCCAGCCACTGACCTCGATCGAGATCTGTGCGGGGGCCGGCGGCCAAGCCGTTGGGCTCCATAACGCCGGGTTTGACCATCTCGCCTTGGTCGAGTGGGACCACCATGCGGTGAGTACGCTGCGAGCTAATGTCGGGGACTGGCCCGGCTGGACACCCGAAAAGGCTCAGAAGATTGAGCCGATGGACGTCAGGGATTTTCTGGGATCGAAGGTCCTGAAGGATCTGGACCTCAACCCTGGAGATCTCGATCTCCTTGCCGGAGGAGTTCCCTGCCCGCCATTCTCGCTTGCCGGAAAGAGGCTGGGGCGGGACGACGAGCGGGATTTGTTTCCGGCGGCGCTGGAGATCATTGACCGCCTCAAGCCCAGAGCGGTCATGATCGAGAATGTTCGCGGAATCCTTGAGCCTCCCGAGTTCTTCATTGATTACCGGAACTACATTCTGGATTCACTGCGAGAGTCCGGTTACGTCATCCCGGACATCGACCTGACGCAGAGCGCGAAGGCGCAAGACATTGCCATGCGCAAGATCTGGCGCCGACTTGACGCCAAGGATTTCGGAGTCCCGCAGCTACGTCCGCGAGCCATCCTCGTGGCCTTCCATAAGGACGCACTGAAGGAAGGGCAAGAATTCCGCTGGCCGCTCCGGCTCAAAGCCGAAGAGGCAACCGTGTTCGAGCGGCTTGAGCCGACCATGCGTGAGCGCTGCGAGGACTTCTGGGACAAGAACCAGCGGGGCGAACCGGCAGAGCCGGGCGAGCGCACCGGCCGGGATGTGTACCACGAATGGCGCGAGGCGGCGGAGAAGGCCGCTGCTCTCGGCCGGGGAGTGGCACCCACCCTGGTCGGCGGGTCCAGGAAGCACGGCGGCGCTGACCTCGGGCCGACGCGCGCCAAGCGGGCCTGGGCCGCGATGCACGTGAACGCCATGGGGCTCGCCAACGACCGGGAGAACTGCGACCCTGAGCGTGACCTGTTCAGGGACGCCGGTCCGATGCTGACCGTGGAGCAGACGGCGATCATCCAGGGATTCCCCCGGGGCTGGGATTTCCAGGGCAGGAAAACGGCGCGCTACCGCCAGGTCGGGAACGCGTTCCCGCCGCCGGTGGCCGAGGCCGTGGGCCGGGCGATCGCTGCGGTTCTCCGCCCCGACCACCGGGACGAACTGCTCGCCAACTATGAGTTGGATTCCTCCGCCGCGGGAGGGGTCACCGAAGACGAGGCGCAGCAGATGGAATTCTCGATGTCAGGAACCCTCGGGGCCAGCCCTGCGAGCGAGGACCGCAGCGGCGATTTTGTCGGCGCAGGCCTCTGATGGCTCGTGCTCCCAGAAGCGGAGCACGAGCCATCCGGCTTCCTTCAGCCTCTGATCCGTGTCCCGGTCCCTGGTCACGTTCCGAAGAACCTTTTCTGACCAGTAACCGGAATTGGTTCTCGGCGGCACATAGTGCTCAGGGCAGCCATGCCAGTAACAGCCGTCTATGAAGACAGCCACCTTCGCCGGGCGGAAGACCAGATCGGCTGTCCGGCGAAGGTCCGGCAGGGGGCGGGCCGCCACCCGGTAGCGGAGGCCCCTGGCGTGAACGAGCCGCCGGATGAGCCACTCAGGCTTCGTGTCGCGGCTGCGGATCGCCTGCATGTTGCGTCGACGGGCCGCGGACGAGGCCCAGGACCCTTCCGGCGCTACCCACTCGGCTTCTTCGGACACGGCTCAGAGCGTAGTCCGGGGAAGCCCGGGTCCCGCAATCCGCAGAACTCAGCGACTGCGCATGTGGCTCAGCAGAGCCTCGATGTCACCAGGCGCGAGACCAGCGGCGACAGATGGCTCCTCCTCCAGATCGGCAAGCTGCTGGACGGTCGGGTCATCGAGGATCCGCCCCATGAAGTCCAGCTTCTGCTCCAGCCGTACCGCGACGACCTCGTCAATCGTGTTGCGGGCGGCTAGTACGGTCACCCGGGTTTCCGTATCCGGGGCCAGTCCGAGCCGGTGGATCCGGTCGAGGCTCTGCAGGAAGCGGCCGGCCATGAAGTCGCGATCCACATAGACAGCGTCATGGCACACATGGTGGAGGCTGATCCCCTCACCCAGAGTCGCCGGGTTGGAGACCAGCACCATGCAGCTCGGATCCTCGCGGAAACGCCGAAGCTGCTCCTCCCGGTCTGGCGTACCCCCGTACACCACTGCGGGACTGAACTTCTCCAGCATCCGTTCCAGAGTGGTCAGGCTGCGGACGAACGTCGTCCAGACCAGGGTCTTCCGCCCTCGCTCGGCGTTCTCAGCGATGATCGCCACCGCTTCCTTGTACTTGGGTGACAGCTCGTAGTCGGGAAGACTCTGCATGAGCGAGTAAAGCGAGCTGCCCTGCGGTATCTCCAGGGGCGGAAGCTGGTAGGCGAGCGGTTCGTACCGGCTGGCGCCCTCCAGCAGCAGGGCCGGGCTGGTGGCGGCCATGAGCAGCCGCAGAGCGGTCCTGCCGAGGGCGCTCAGGTCCTCCCGTGCGCCGCTCCCGTTGTCCATGCCACCGACCAAGGAGCTGTAGATCTCCTCGTGCAGCGGGGGCAGGTCTACATAGCGCAGACCCAACTGCACGGGCGGCAGGCCGAGTTCATGTTTCGTTGTCCGGGTGAACAGCGGACGGAGGACCGTGCTCGCGTAGGCCAGATCCCCGCCTGCCACAGCCTGGACCACCGTGCGCTGGCCGTGTCCCGGCCAGACGAAGCCCAGCAGGTTCTCCAGATCCTTTGAGCCGTTGGGAGCGGGAGTTCCAGTAAGGATCATGCGCCTGGCGGCCAGCGGTCCCAGAGCCATACAGGCCGCACCGTACGTTCCCCTCGCCCCCAGTTTCATCCGGTGTGCCTCATCCAGGATGATCATCGAGGGGCCGGCCTTGAGCCAGTTGGCCAGCGTGCCCAGGGAACGGTCGAGCCGTTCGTAATTGACGATCAGGACCTCTGTCCAGTGGTCCATAGAACCGTCGAGCACATGGGTCCGCAGCGGATGCCGGAAACAGACAGCGGTCTCATATCGCCAGGATTCGTAAGCCGACTTGGGACACACCACCAGCAACCGGCTCACTCGCCCCTGCGCTTTCTGCGCCGCGTACACGGCCAGGGCTACGCGGGTCTTGCCGGCGCCGGGCACGCTGAAGTTGGCGCCGTGCTGGAGAGAGAGCAGTTTCGCGATGTCCCTGAGCTGGAACGGGCTGAGATCGCCCTGCCACATCTCGCCCAGGAGATCCGGCACCTCTCCTGGGATGATCTCCCCCTGGGCGGACGCGTTGCCGAGTCGTTCCTTGACGGTATTGGCATCCTGTACGACCCCTGCCACGAGCGTGCGCAGTTCGGGTTCCCACTCCACGCCTTCGTGATGGGGCCAGGTACCAAGAGCGCCAAGGTTGGCCAGCAGCTCATCGAGCGCGATGGACGCGCTCAGGGGGCCCAGCTGGCCGCCGGTACGGAACCGGGCGGCCAACTGGACGAGTTCCTGCTGGTACTCGTCGGTGGTCCTCAGCACGACACGGGTGCGCGTTTCGTCGAACCCAAGGTGCAGGGACGTTCCGCCAGTGCTGGTGCTCACTGAGCAGCCTCCGCCGTGGCTTCCAGCAGCCACGTAACACCGTCACCGGGGTTGGGCAGTCCACGTCCCGCCTGCTGCGCCAGCTTCCGCAGGCTCGCGCGGAGCTTGAGGACGGCTTCATCGAAGGCTTCCTCGTCCAGGCTCCGGGAGGTCCGTGCCTGGACGAGGTCCGCCACACACTGGTCGATGCTGGCGCACGCCTCCGCGAGCCGGGCAGGCGCGAGCTGCTTGCGCTTACGCAGGCGCGCGCTGCGGCCGGCGGCTTCGATGGCCTCATCAAAGGCCTTCTTGGCGTTATCGAGGACCGCTTGGTTCTCAGCCTTCTCGGCGTCCCCCAAAGCGGGCCTCTTGTCGTTCACGACGGCGGTGGCCCGGAGGATCTGGTCGTTCAGCGCCCTGGCCTCGGAAACGGCCGAGGACGCCGCCGGAACGGTGAGCCCCAGTCCGGGAATGGCCACGTCGGCAGCCTGAGCGGAACTGGCCCCGCTGCTCCCGGAAACCGAGGGAAGCATTTCGACGAGACCTTCCTTGAGGAAATTCTCGTCGATGTGCCTTACGTCCGTCTTGGAGAAGTTGAGCAGGATCGCGGCCAGTCTCAGCTCCTTGAGCACTTCCGCCTGGTCCCGGTCCAGCGTCTCCATCTTCACGTACAGACGCTGCAGCTCCTTGAGACGCTCCTGTGCCCCCTCCCAGTCAACCAGCCGCAGCGTGGTACCGCCGCCACTCGCACTCCGGGCGATCAGCTCCCGGATGGTGCTCAGGATCCAGCGCTCCTGGTGGTACGTCCTCACCTGGATCCGGAAGGCCTTTGCGATCTGCTCCGGCGTATGCCCGAGCGCAGCCTGCTCCTCCATCGCGATCAGGCGGTTGATGTACGAGTAATCCCGGCGGTGGTCCTTGCGGAGCTGCAGAGACAGTTCGACGGCGTTGATGTCCGCCCACGTGAACGACTCGGGCAGTACGCCCACACGCATCGACTGGATGCCGAGTTCGCGCAGGGCGCTCGCCCTCGTGTTGCCGTTGACCAGAATCCCCTGATGCGTCACCAAGCCCGGATCGTTCTGTCCGAACTGCTGAAGGCTCTCCTTCAGAGCGTCGAAGGCCGGGTCCCGCAGGTTGGGGTCAGAGGGCGACGCCTGAAGCAGAAACCGCAGGTAGTCCTGGCTCTCGGCGCTCCACGGGTCCTTCTCCAGCACCTGCTCACGATCGGGGTCGTGGCTGCGCTGGGCCCGGATACGGTGCGTACCGGGGTTGAAGTAAAGGCTGTTGACGGGCAGGTCGATGACTTCGACGTGAGCCTGCTGCTCGTTCCAGTCGACCGTCACCGTCTCCCTGGTGCCGCCGGCCTCCCTGACCTCCTGCACCTTCTTCTTGATCAGCTCGCTGAACTCGGCCGCCCTCGGCGGCGGCGGGAACTCTCGCATCATCTCTTCCCCCGTTCTGTCAGTCGTCAGCGCCGGCCAGCGCGTCAGCTACTGCCTTGCGCGAGTCCTCGGGCAGGCTGCGGTAGATACCCCACATCTTCTCCAGCGGTCCCAGAGACCGCTGATCCGCAGCGATCCAGCTCTTCAGCACACGCCGCTCCATCGGCGCCAGGGCCCGCACCTGTGCCAGCACCTGCTCCAGATCGACCTGCCGGTCCCCGCTTCCGGCGCCGCAGCGCTTGCACTCCGTAACGGTCTGGTAGCTGGTAGACCCGTCCGGCAGCAGGACCTTGCGCCTGGCCACGTTCAGCACCACCGGGGTGACGCCGTCCTCATAGGTCTCGCCGGCCGCCGCGCCGCACGCGCGGCACACGTACCCGTCACTTTCGAAGATCTTCGCCCGCTGTGCGGCCGTAAGACCCGCCTTGTGCTTAGGGGCCTTGGACTTGCCCGGGATCCAGACGTCGGCACCCCTGGACACGAAGCGCTGTTCCTGCTGCTTCAGCGTCGGATCGTCACGACTCGTGTCGATCTTCCAGTCATGGTCCCGAAGATCCCGAAGCCGCCTGTCGATCTGCGCGACATCAGGAAATGCCGCACGCAAGTCGGCCTTGGTGAAGATCCCCCCTTCCCCCACCTCCTGGAGCAGCCACAGCGCGGCACGCGCCATGCTTCCCAGGTTCTTGTTCTGCCAGGAAGGCAGCGTCATCCGGTCCTCCGGTCTGATCGGAACGCGACATTAAGCACTAGGTCATACAGAGCGCAATAAAACGGCACTTGTGTGACCGGCCCCCCACTTCGCGAGCGGTTCCCCAAGTTTCCCACCACACACCGAACGAAAGTCCACCCCCGGAACACTTGCTCCAGAAATAGCAAGCTCAACTCTGGCCCTTTGGGGCAGAATTGGCGCCCTGACCGGCTCCGGGCAGGGCCGGGCGCGGAAAACAGGGGAGCCAGCGCATGGCACGGGGCAGAGCCAGCAGAACCAAGTACGAATGGGCGGCCAAACCGCTCAGCAGTGACGTTCCTCCAGGGAAACGCCAGCTGGCCGCAGCCCTCCAGAAGGTGTGCCGCCACCTCACGCCCCCCACTCACAGAAGAGGGGCAGAGCCTGGACCGACCCAGGCCGAGGCAGCTCTGCACGTCAACGTCAGCGAAACCTCACTGTCGAGGTTCCTGAGCGGGCAGTCGGTCCCCCGCCTGGAGACTCTTGAGCACATCTACAGGACGGCCTGTGCTGACGCTGGCGGCGAGGACCGCATAGGCATCAGCCTGACCGAACTCATCGAACTCCATGAGCGGGCAAACGCCGATCACTGCCACAGCTGCGTAGCCTTGCGCGCTGAAGTTGCGGCCCTCCGGGAGCAGCTCCGGAATGCAGCAGGCGAAGAAACGCAGACAGGACAGATCACCCAAACCACCGCTCGCGATATGCGCGAGGTCGCCAGACTGCGGCGAGAAGTCAGCGCTCTCCGGCTGACCGTGCGCACCCTGAAGGAAGCCGTCGCCAGCTTGACGGCGAATTCAGCCGGCCCTGAAGCGCGTCCTGCGGTCCGTCCAGCGGCCACAAGTCCGCTGCCGGTCCCCCCGCCGAGGGGGGACCGGCAGCGGAGCACGAGGACCGAGATGGCCGCGCGGAACCTGGCGCTGCGGGCCAGCGAACTGCAATCAGGCAGCCGGCAAGGGAATGCCGTGCCCCTCCTGCGCCACACCGCGGAGTCGCTCGGTCACGCAGAGATCGCGACGCTGCTGTGCCTGCTGAGACAACAAGAGCAGACGGAGCTGGCGGACAACCTGATCCATATCTATGGCCGGGACAGGAGCCATCAGGACGTGGTCCAGGTGGCAGTGGAGTTGCACCGGCACGGAGCGCAGGAGGACGCAGGCGCCCTGCTCCGCGTTCGGGCCACTTTGAAATGAGCCGCGCGACGACGAGCCCGCCCCTACGCCGCCTCAGCCTCGTAATGCACCTGCGCACGGTCGAGGATGTCGTCCGGGTCGTGTCCAATCGCAGCGGTCCAGTGGAGCAGGTCAGCGATCAGCTCGACCGCCGACTGCTCAAGCCCTGCCGTCCGCCTGCTTCCGTACGGGGCGACACCGCCCTTCGCCGTCCGGTACCTCTCAAGCGCGTCCGCGGCGCGCTCGACCCGCCGGCAAGCACGGCCGGCCCTGACCGGGATCTCGCACCACACCGCTTTGCCCGCAGCGGTCGGAACCGCGCCCCAGTCAGCCGCCAGCGCCCCCAGCAGGTGGAGACCCCGGCCGCACTCCTCGTCACAGCCGGCCGCTCGGACCGACGGCAGCACATGACTCCTGTCGTGGACTTCCAGCCGGAGGCGCTGTCCCCTCCACTCGAGAACCAGGGTCGACGGCATCCCTTCACCGACGTGCTTGATGACATTGGCCGCCAGCTCCGTGACGACCAGTTCCGCCTCGTCGGCGGCTACAGGGATTCCCCAGCGGCTCAACTGACCGACAACCGCCCGGCGAAGCAAGCGGACCTCCGCCGGCGCCGCTTCGAAAGGCAGGACACAGCGAAGCCGGGGTTCGGTGACCTCATGGTCAGGCACGGACCACTCCTCCCTCACAGGCCACGCACCCGCGTTGTCGTATCCGTGTGGCTGCGCTGCGTAGCGGTATGTGAATGAGCATGGCACAGAGAAGTCTCGCTGTGTAACTTCTCACCGGTCCCTATCGGGTGAATCCGGCACCGGGCCCGCCCCGGGCTGCCTAGCCTGATGGCGATCTCCGGGCCCGCTGCCCGGCGCACGGCGAAGGAGCCCGATGTCCGAACGGACCACGACCCGCCGCCGCCAACTCGGCGCGATGATGCGGAAGCTGCGTGCCCGGAGAGGGCTGACCCTCGAGGAGGCCGGGAGACTCGTCGGCCTGTCCAAAGCGACGGTCAGCAGGTACGAGACCCAAGCCGGGCCGGTCAAGTGGATCGTCGTCGATGCACTGTGCCGCGAGTACGGGGCGACGGACGCCGAACGCGAGGCCGTTGTCAGGCTCGCCAAGGACGCCAGGCAGCAGGGCTGGTGGAGCACCTTCGCGGACGCCATCCCGGAGAGCATGAACCTGCTGCTCACGCTTGAGGACGAGGCCGTGAGCGAGAACCACTTCTCCTGCGTATACGTCCCCGGTCTCCTGCAGACGCGCGCCTACAGCACAGCGTTGCAGAGAGCCAACGAAGTACCCCTGGAACCGGCGGAGATCGAGCGGCTGGTCGATATCCGCGCGAAACGGCAGGAGATCCTCACCCGCTCGCGGCCGCTCCGTCTGTGGGCCATCCTCGACGAGTCCGTGATCCGTCGGGTCGTCGGGTCACCGGAGGTGATGAGGGAGCAGCTCGGCCGGCTGCTGGAGGCGAACGAGTCCCCGCACATCACGCTCCAGGTGCTGCCCTTCTCCAAGGGAGCTCACGCCGCGGCCCTGGGCAGCTTCGTCATCATCGGCGGCCCGCAGCCGGCCCTCGACGTGGTGTACGTCGACTTCCACACGGGTTCGCTCTTCCTGGAGAAGGAGGAGGAACTGGAGCGATACAGACTTGCGTTCGAGTACCTCCGCGCACAAGCGTTGGACATGGAGGCTTCCTCCGCCCTGATCCATCGCGCCCGCAAGGAGCTCTGAATGACAGCCAGTCCTCAGTCCGTCTCCGAGCCCAGGTGGTTCAAGTCCTCCCACAGCGGCGGCAACGCCACCGAATGCGTGGAGTGCGCCCGCGTCCCCCACGGCACGCTCATACGGGACTCCAAGCGTGCGACGGGCCCCGTCGTCCCGGTCGGGAGCGAGGCGTGGCGTCGCTTCGTGGGCGCGGTGGGCCGGGGCGGACTGCCCGCGAGGCTCGAAACGGCGTGTTCCGCGTGAAGCCGTACCATCGCTGACACGACCGGAAGCCGCGGAAGGGCATCGGCACCATGACGCTCCTGGCCGAACACATCTGCACGACCACCCCGGGCCGCCGTGTCGTGGAGGTGTACGACGCGGACGCCTACCTCGGCGACGCCGGTGCCCTGGCCGCCGCCCGCAGAAAGGTGGTGGCCGGCGATGGCTATCACCTGTACCTGCTGAGCCTGCAGCCCGTCATGGCCGTCCAGGTGGTCGTCCGCGTCTGGGACACCCCGCCCGTTCCGCCGGGGGACGCCGAGGGGCACACCGCCGTCAGTCTGGAGTCCGAAACCGGCATCCTCGTGATCGGCCGGCTCGACCACGGCCCCGCCGGCGAGATCGCCCTCCCCCGCCCCGGCGTCTACGAGGGCCACGCCTGGTGGCAGGGCCGCCGGGCGGCCGCCGACCACTACGGTGCCGCCCTGCGCCGGATCGCCGGGGACTCCACCGCCGACGCGCCGGCCGGAGCCTGGGGCGACCGCCCCGTCACCGAGCGCTACGTCCTCGATCTGGCCTGGACCCGCGCACCCGAACCCCTCGACGAGGACGACCTCTGAAGCCCCCGGCGCCTGCCGGTCACGGGCCCCGGTCGGGCAGGTTCCCGTCACCCCCCAGGTTGGCGACGATGCGCCGCAGCACGTCGATCGTCGTCGCGAAGTCGGCCGGGTCGACGCCCTCGTGGGCGCGGTCGAGGACCTGCGCGTTGCGGGCCTTCGCCCGGAGGCGGGCCGCCTCGCCCTCCCGTGTCAGGGTCATCGTCCCCGTCGCCCCGTCCTCCGTGAGCCAGCCGCGGGCGATCAGGTCGTCGTAGACGGCGTCGAAGTCGGTGTCCTGGTCGTCGTACGGGGTCAGGCGGTCGGTGAGGGCGGGGCGGGTCCATGTGCCGGGGGCGCCGGCCGCGTGGTTGAGGGTCCACCAGTGGGGCTGGGTGAGGCCTTCCACCGCCAGCTGGGCGCGGAGGGCTCCGACCACCCGGCGGTAGGCCAGGCCGGTCCACGCGCCGATGGGCTGGGCGGCCAGTTCCTCCTGGGTGTACTCCTTCAGGGGTGCGCTCATGGCTCCTCCTTCCCGTGTTCCACCAGGGCGCGATCACCGTAGGAGCTCAAGTCCGCTTCAGGTCAACGGTGTCGGCAGCGGGGCCGCCGGTCTCGGGGGACACCGGTACGGCGGCCGGCGCCGGGATCGGTCGTGGTCCGAGCCCGGCAGGTCGAGGGTGACCGGCAGCTCCGGGGCGGGAGCGGCCTCCTCGACGGAGGCGGGGGCGGATTCGACGGATGCGGGGCCGGGCTCGACGGAGGCAGGGCCGGGCAGGAGGCCGGCGACGGCCGTGCGGATGGCGCCGCGGCCGACCAATTACTTGGCTAGCCACACAATCGGTGCTACTTTTATGTGGTCGGCCACAGAAGTGGTCCGGCGCGGCATCCCACTTCGAGGAGAGCAGTCATGAAGGCCATCGTTTTCGACACGTTCGGGGGCACCGAGGTCCTGCATGAGGCGGAGATCGACACCCCTCGGCCCGGCCCCGGCCAGGTCCGCGTGCGCGTACGGGCCGTCGGCGTCAACCCGGTGGACGGCAAGATCCGCTCCGGTGCCATGGAGGCCATCTTCCCCACCACGCTGCCCGCCGTGCCCGGCGGGGAGATCGCCGGCGTGGTCGACGCCGTCGGTGAGGGCGTCGACCACCTGAAGGCGGGGGACGGGGTACTGGGCTGGTCCGACACCGGCTCCTACGCCCAGTACGCCCTGGCCTCCGCGGCGGTCCTCGCCCCCAAGCCGGCCGGTCTGGACTGGACGCACGCCGCCGCCCTGCCCGTGGCCGGCGACGGCGCCGAACGCGTACTGGACCTGCTCGGTGTCACCTCGGGTGAGACGCTGCTGATCCATGGCGCGTCCGGCGCGCTGGGCACCATCGCCGTTCAGCTGGCCGTCGCCCGCGGCGCCCGCGTCATCGGCACCGCCGGACCGGGCAACCAGGAGTACGTCGCCTCGCTCGGCGCGACCCCACTGGTCTACGGGGACAACCTGGTCGAGCGGGTCCGTGAACTCGCCCCCGAAGGGGTGGACGCCGTCTTCGACGCCGCCGGCAAGGGCGCGCTGGAGGACTCCATCACCCTGCGCGGCGGCACCGACCGGATCGTCACCACCGCCGACTTCCGCGCCGCCGAACTCGGCATCGTCTTCGCCGAGGGGCCCCAGCGCCGCTCCGCCGCCCGCCTCGCCGAGCTGGCCCGGCAGGCCGCCGACGGCACCCTGGTCACCACGATCAGCGCCACCTACCCCCTCGCCGAGGCGGCCAAGGCGCAGCAGGCCAGCGACGCCGGCCACAATCGCGGCAAGATCGTCCTCACCGTCGACCAGTCCGTCGACCCGCTTGTCGCGTGATGAGGGAGCACCCATGTCGGACACCACTTCACCGGAGCTGCCGAACACGGCGGCAGAGGGACCGTTGAGCTACGCCCTCTTCCAGCTCGCCCGCGCCCACCGCGCCCATGCCGCCGCCATGCTGCGCGCCATGAACCTGCACCCGGGGCAGGAACTGCTGCTGATGCAGCTCTTCGACCGCGACGGCCAGACCCAGGCGGAACTGCTGGAGCGGGCCGGTCTCGACCACTCCACCGTCTCCAAGTCCCTGCGCCGTATGCAGGAAGCGGGGCTGCTCACCCGGGAGCCCGCCTCCCACGACCGGCGGGTCATGGTGGTCCACCTCACCGATGCCGGCCGTGCACTCCAGGAGCCCATCGCCGAGATGTGGCGCACCTTGGAACGGGTCTCCGTACGCGACCTGACCCCTGAGCAGGTCCAGGAGTTCATCACGTGCGCGCGCATCGTCGAGAAGTCGGTCAGGGACCACGGCCGACAGCCGCTCGCCGAGTAAGCGGGCGCGGGGAGCGGGCCGGCTCGCCGGCACCGTCTCCGTTCCGGGCGGAGCGAGGGCAGGCCCGAGGGCAGGCCCCGCCGCCCGGCCCGGGAGGAAGAACCGCTCCGGCTCGGGACGGGGCGGCTCCTCGGCGGACCTCCCGCACGCCTCGGCCTGCTCGCCGGCCGGAAACTCCACCGGCGCCAGGCGGACCGCGGCCGGCCCCGGCACCCGCCCGGCGATCCTTCCGCGGACCCCGGCGAAGCCCCCGGCCGGTGTGCCGGCCGCCGTGCCGGCGTGGGCCGGGAACACCACCCGGGCCCGGTCAGACGTCCGTCAGGAACCGCGCGATCTCCTCGTGCAGACGCCCCGGCTGGTCCAGGTGGACGTCGTGTCCCGCGTCCGGGACGAGGACGTGGCGGGTGGCCGGGCGGCGGGTGAGGGCCTTGGTGGCGTCCTGCTCGGTGAGGGTGCCGTGCTCGCCCCGGACGAGGAGGGTGGGGCTGGTGACGCGGGACCATGCGTCCCAGTACGCGGTCGTGGCCAGTTCGGAGACCGTGTCGATCATCGTCGTGCGGTCGAAGCGGGGGTGCCAGCCGTCCGGCCGTCGTTCCAGGCCGGCCGCCCAGGCCCGGTGCCCCAGGAAGCGCCGGGCCTCCTCCGGGGACGCGAACGGGACCGGCCAGCTGTCCAGCCAGCGCGCTGTCCGGTCCGGGAGTTCGGGGCTCGGGCCGCCGGGGCCGGCTTCCACGAGGACCAGGGACCGCACCAGGTCCGGGTGGTGGGCCGCGAGGAGCATCGCCGTGTGGCCGCCCAGCGACTGGCCGACGAGGGTGACGGGGGCCAGGGCGAGGTGCTCGATCAGCGCCACGGCGTCCCGTACGTGGCAGGCGCGGGTCACCGTGGCCGGGCGGCGGGTGCTCGCGCCGTGGCCGCGGGCGTCGTACGTCACCACGCGGTGGCCGTCGGCGAGGAGACGGGGCACCAGGTCGTCCCACTCGCCCTGGTGACCCGCCAGGCCGTGCAGGAGGAGGACCGGGCCGGTTTCCGGGGCCGGGGGCGACGGCGTGTGGTCCCGGTGGGCGAGGCGGGTGCCGTCGGGGACGGTCAGGTGGTGGGTGGGGGATGCGGTGTGCACCTGCCCGGCCTCCTGGTGGTCGGCGGCTTCTCCTGCCTGCTTTCCCCCGCGGCGGCGGCTTCCACCGGCCGATGAACGCCACCCCGCGACGCGCCGGCCGATGTCGGCCGGCGGAACGAACCGTGCGGTGACCGATCGCCGTCGCTCCCGCCGACGCCGCCGCTGGCGTCGTCGCCGCCGCCGTCGCCGCAGGGGAGGGTCACGGCGCCGGGCTCAGGTCCGCGCGGCCGAACAGCAGGGCGTAGCCCGGGGGCAGCTGGGACAGGATGCGGGTCACCAGTTCGTCGCCGACCAGCTCGGGCAGGACGCTGAGCACCGAGCTGACGTCCCAGCGGGCCGTGGCGGAGGTGGCTCCCTCGATGCGGGCGGCGACCGAGTCGACGAACTCCGCCGCGCTCAGCTCGCGGGTCGCCGGGATCTGGGAGGCGACCACCCGTGCGGCCTCCTCGGGCAGTGCGGCGGCCAGGTCGACCCGTTCGTCGCCGATCACATGGCCGCCGAGGGCCGACAGGACGATGCGGGTGACCCGTTCGGCCTCCGCCCTCGTCGGGTACTGGCCGGCCTCCCGCACCTCCTCGACCAGGTGGGCCCAGTTCGGCCTGTCCGCGGGCGGCGGCGCCGTCACCGTCGTGGCCGTCGCCGTCCTGGCCGGCGTCGCCGTCGTGGTCGGCACCGTCGTAACGCTCATCTGCGGGGTCCTCCTCCGGGGTGCGGGTCGGTCCGTCGTGTCGGCCGGCGGGCACGGGCGACCGCGTCCCGCAGGCGGGGGACGGTGCCTGCGGGACGCGTCTGGTGGGTGCGGCCGGCCGGTGGGCCGGGGCGGCCCTCACGCCGCCCCGGTGGTGCGGCCGGTTCAGCTGCCGAGCTGCTTGCGGCTGTCGCCGCCGGTGATCTGGATGCGGCGCGGCTTGGCCTGCTCGGCGACCGGGATGCGCAGGGTCAGGACGCCGGCGTCGTACGAGGCGTCGATGCGTTCCGTGTCGAGCGTGTCGCCGAGGAAGAGCTGGCGGGTGAAGGTGCCCGTCGGGCGCTCGGCGACGAGCATCTCCGAGCCCTCGGGGGCGGGGGACCTGCGCTCGGCGCGGACGTTCAGGACGTTGCGTTCGACGTCCAGCTCGATCGATTCGGGGTCGATGCCGGGGAGGTCGAAGTGGACGATGAAGTCGTCCCCGGACCGGTAGGCGTCCATCGCCATGGCGGACGGACGGGCGGACCCGAGGACCTGCTGCGCGAGACGGTCGAGTTCGCGGAACGGGTCCGTGCGCATGAGCATCACAGTTCACTCCTCTCTTCCAGGCGCTCTCCGTGCGATGCCCTACGGCTACTTCTTATATAGCTCGGGGGAGGAAACTTGACAACCCCCGACTCAGGTTCGTTCGCGGGGCGACACGGGCCGCGGGGGCGGGCCGGGCCCGCGGACCGGGGTTGGCCTCGGTGGATCCAGGCGGAGCGGCATGCAGGAGGCAGGGATGGCGAAGGTACCCAGCGCGCTGGTGGCCGCCGGCGGGCTCGTCGGCGGATACGGCGTGGCCCGCTGGTCGGGGAAGCGGCAGCTCGGCGGGGCCGTACTGGCCGTCGCGGGGGGCGTTGCGGCACGGCAGTGGCGGCAGCGGGCCGGCGGGAGGGCCGCGGGGGCGCTGACGGCCGCGTACGTGGCCGCCTTCGCCGGGTCCCACCCGCTGGCCAGGAAGGTGGGCGCCTGGCCCTCCGTGGCCGGCGTGGCGGGGGCCGTCGCCCTGGCGTCGTGGGCGGTCGCGGACCGGCGGGGCTGACCCGCCCGGACGGGACGGCGCGGCGGTCCGCCCGGTCCGGGTGACCGGGCGGACCGCCGCGCCGTCCGGTGCCTCCTAGGACGTGGCCGTCCGGGACCGCCGGCCGGTGCCCTCCGGCACCGCCGACGCCGCCGCCGTCAGCGGCTTGGCGATGTCCTCCAGGGAGCGGCGCTCCGCCCGGACCGCGAGGGCCGCCGCCACCAGGCCGGCCGCGCACATCAGGGCGGCGCCGATCTGGAAGGCGAGGACCGTGTCGCCGACCACGCCGGACTCGGTCAGGCCGGCGAAGACCAGCGGGCCGCTGATGCCGCCCGCGGCGGTGCCCAGGGCGTAGAAGAAGGCGATGGACATCGCCCGCGTCTCCATCGGGAAGATCTCGGAGACGGTCAGGTAGGCGCTGCTCGCGCCCGCCGAGGCGAAGAACAGCACCGCGCACCAGCAGGCCGTCAGCGTGCCCGCGCTCAGCGAGCCCTGGTCGAACAGCCAGGCCGTGCCGAACAGCAGCAGGCCGGAGAGCAGGTACGTCGAGGAGATCATCACCCGGCGGCCCACCGTGTCGAACAGCTTGCCCAGCAGCAGCGGGCCGAAGAAGTTGCCGAGCGCGATGACGGCGAAGTAGTAGCCGGTGCTGCCGGTCGGGACGTCGTAGAACGTCGTCAGGATCGCGCCGAAGCCGAAGGTGATGGCGTTGTACAGGAACGCCTGCCCGATGAAGAGGGCGAAGCCCAGGGTGGCGCGCCGGCGGTACTTCGAGAAGACGGTGCGGGCGATCTCCCCGAAGGTGACGCTCGGGCGCTGGTGGAGGGTGAGGCTGCCCTGCGCCCGCGGCAGCCGCTCGCCGCGCTCCGCCTCGATCTCCCGCTCGATGCCGGACACGATCCGCTCCGCCTCGTCGTCCCGGCCGTGGATCAGCAACCAGCGCGGGCTCTCCGGGACGTGCCGCCGCACCAGCAGGATCACCAGGGCGAGGACCGCGCCGAGCGCGAACGTCAGCCGCCAGCCCACGTTCATCGGCAGGATCTCGGTGTTCAGCGCGACGATCGACAGCAGCGAGCCGCCGACCGCGCCCAGCCAGAAGCTGCCGTTGATCATCAGGTCGACACGGCCCCGGTACTGCGCCGGGATCAGCTCGTCGATCGCGGAGTTGATGGCCGCGTACTCACCGCCGATGCCGAAGCCCGTGAGGAACCGGAACAGGAAGAACCACCAGGTGTCGAACGAGATCGCGGTCAGGGCCGTCGCACCGAGGTAGACGGCGAGCGTGATCATGAAGAGCTTCTTGCGCCCCCACTTGTCGGTCAGGCGCCCCCAGAACAGGGCGCCCGAACAGGCCCCGGCCACGTACAGGGCGGCGGCCAGGCCGGTGACCTCGCCGGAGGTGATCGGCAGGCCACTGCCGGGCTCCGACAGACGGCCGGCGATGTTGCCCACGACCGTGACCTCGAGGCCGTCGAGGATCCACACGGTGCCCAGGCCGATGACGATCGTCCAGTGCCAGCGCGACCACGGAAGGCGGTCCAGGCGGGCGGGGATGTCGGAGGTGATGGTGCGGCCGGTCCCGGCCTCTGCGGTGGTCATGGGCTCCCTCCTCATCGAGCGGACCGCCAGACCGTGTGCCCCGCCCCGGCCGGTTCACTCGCCCGAGGCAACCGCCCCTACGCCCCCAGCACCCGCGACACCGTGTAGATCAGCAGTCCCGCCAGCGACCCCACCACCGTGCCGTTGATCCGGATGAACTGCAGGTCACGGCCGATGTGCGCCTCGATCTTCCGCGTGGTGTGCTCGGCGTCCCAGCCCGCCACCGTGTCGGTGATCAGGGAGGTGATCTCCTTGCGGTAGGTGGTCACCACGTACACCGCGGCGCCCTCCACCCAGGTGTCGACCTTGCCCTGCACCTTCGCGTCGCCCGCCATCCGCGCCCCCAGCGACAGCAGCGACGCCCGCACCCGCAGCCGCAGCTCGCTGCGCTCGTCCTCCGCCGCCGAGACGATCATGGACCGTACGGCGGTCCACGCCGAGGCGATCAGGTCCTGCACCTCGCCCCGGCCCAGCACCTCGGTCTTCAGCCGCTCCACCCGCGCCCGGGTGTCGGTGTCGGACTGCAGATCGGCGGCGAAGTCGGTGAGGAACCGGTCCAGGGCGCCGCGCGCCGGGTGGGAGGGCATGTCCCGCATCTCGGCCGTGAAGCGCAGCAGCTCCTTGTAGACCCGCTCGCCCACCTTCCGGTCCACGAACTTCGGCGTCCAGCCGGGCGCCCCGCCCTGCACGGCGTCCATCACGTCGTCGACGTGCAGCACCAGCCAGTCGTGCGCACGGGAGACGACCAGATCGACCAGGCGCCGGTGGGCGCCGTCGGCGACGACCTTCTCCAGCATCTTGCCGAGGCCCGGCGCGACCTCCTGCACGCTCGCCCGCCGCGTGATCGCCTCCCCCACCACCGCCTGCACGTCCGAGTCGCGCAGCACCGTCAGCGCGCCCCTGAGCGCCGTCGACAGCTCCGCCGTGACCCGGTCGGCGTGGTCCGGCACCGCCAGCCACGCGCCCAGCCGGCCGCCGATGCCGACCACCCGCAGCCGCTGCCGCACGACGTCCTCGGACAGGAAGTTCTCCCCCACGAACTCGCCCAGGGAGACACCGAGCTGGTCCTTCTTGGTCGGGATGATCGCCGTGTGCGGGATGGGCAGGCCGAGCGGGCGCCGGAAGAGCGCGGTGACCGCGAACCAGTCCGCGAGCGCGCCGACCATGCCCGCCTCGGCCGCCGCGGCGACATAGCCCGCCCAGGCGCCCGCACCGGAGTTCTGCGCCCACTCGGCCAGGACGTACACCAGCGCCACGAACAGCAGCAGACCGGTCGCGGTCAGCTTCATCCGGCGCACCCCGCGCCGCTTCTCCTCGTCCGCCGGACTGAAGGTCGTCATCGCACGGTTCACGGCGGCGCCGGGGCGGACAGGGCGTCCCCCCGGCCCGACGGCACCGGTCTCTCCCGCTTTCGTCCGTTCCATCCGCTCCACCCGCTCGGTGATCCCGCACACATTGTCCCTTCCCGGCCTACTCCCGGAACGGAACAGGAGTTCCCCGCGTCTGTCCGGACGGGGGAACGCGCGGGGGTCCTGTCGGCTTCCCCCCGGCCCATGACGCATCATGGGCTCATCGGATCGGAGCCTCGGGCTCCCATCTCCCGAGGAGAACAACACAGCATGACCCGGGGTCGTGACGGGCGTGTGGGGCTCGCTGCCGAGCGGCAGAAGCCGGTGGTCCCCACCCAGCACCGTGCCCTGCTCGCCGCGATCATCGCCGCGATCGTGGCTCTTTCCACCGCCATCTACGTCTCCGTCGCCACCGGCGACGGCACCGCCGGCGACACCCTCGTCAAGGGGAGAACCCCGCACAACTCCGCCGCCCCCGCCTCCACCGGCACCTGGGTCGGCACCTGGACCACCTCCCCGGCCGCGGCCGAACCCCGAACCGAGACCACCGGTATGGCCGGCCGCTCCGTACGCAACGTCGTGCACACGAGCGTCGGAGGTACGAGTGCCCGCATCACGCTCTCCAATCTCTACGGCCAGTCCCCGCTGACCGTCACCCACGCCTCCCTCGCGCTCGCCGCCGGCACCGGCACCGCCGCCGCGGCCGACGGCACCATGCGGCGGCTGACCTTCGGCGGCGACCCCACCGTCGTCATCCCGTCCGGCGGGCAGGTGACGAGCGACGCCGTCCGCCTCACCGTCCCGCACGACAGCGACGTCCTGGTCACCACCTACTCCCCCACCCCCTCCGGCCCCGTCACCTACCACCCCCACGCCCGGCAGACCTCCTACCTCGCCGAGGGCGACCACACCGAGGACGTCACCGCCACCGCCTACACCGAGCGGACCCCCTACTGGCGCTACCTCACCGCGCTCGACGTCCTCAGCAACGAGTCCGACGGCACCGTCGTCGTCATCGGCGACTCCCTCACCGACGGCATCACCTCCACCGAGAACGCCAACCGCCGCTGGCCCGACGTCCTCGCCGACCGGCTGCACACCGCCGTCGCGGCCGGCCGGGACGTGCCCCGCTACAGCGTCGTCAACCAGGGCATCAGCGGCAACCGGATCCTCACCGACGGCCTCGGCCGCCCCGCCGACAACCCCAGCGGGCTGCACCGGTTCGGCCGCGACGTCCTCGGCCGCCCCAACGTCAAGGCCGTCGTCATCGCCCTCGGCGTCAACGACATCCTGCGCAACCCGCAGCTCGCCGACCCCGACCAGATCCTCGACGGCCTGCGCACCATGACCGACCAGGCCCACGCCCGCGGCCTCAAGGTCGTCGGCGCCACCCTGATGCCCTTCGGCGGCCACCGCGGCTACACCCCGCAGCGCGAGACCGTACGGCAGCGGATCAACGCCGAGATCCGCGCCGGCCGCGTCTTCGACGCCGTCGTCGACTTCGACCGGGCCCTGCGCGACCCGTACGACCCGCGCAGGCTGCGCGCCGACTACGACTCCGGCGACCACCTCCACCCCAGCGACAAGGGCTACGCGCGGATGGCCGAGGTGTTCGACCTGGCCGACCTGAAGGGCTCGGTGCCGGCCGAGCTGTAACCGGGCGGACCGGAGCGGCACGGGGCCGCGGGGTCGCACGGTCAGGGGGTCCCGGAATACTGGACCCCATGACCCGCTTGATCCTCGCCACCCGCAACGCCGGAAAGATCACCGAGCTGAGGGCCATCCTCACCGAGGCCGGCCTGCCGCACGAACTCGTCGGGGCGGACGCCTACCCCGACGTCCCCGACGTGAAGGAGACCGGCGTCACCTTCGCCGAGAACGCGCTCCTGAAGGCCCACGCCCTGGCGAAGGCCACCGGCCTGCCGGCCGTCGCCGACGACTCGGGCCTGTGCGTCGACGTCATGAACGGCGCCCCCGGCATCTTCTCCGCCCGCTGGGCCGGCCGGCACGGCGACGACAAGGCCAACCTGGACCTCCTCCTCGCCCAGCTCGCGGACATCGCCGACGAACACCGGGGAGCCCACTTCGCGTGCGCGGCGGCCCTGGCCCTGCCGGACGGCACGGAGCGGGTGGTGGAGGGCCGACTGCGCGGAGTCCTGCGCCGGGAACCGGCCGGCACCGGCGGCTTCGGCTACGACCCGGTCCTCCAGCCGGAGGGCGAGAGCCGCACCTGCGCGGAACTGACCCCCGAGGAGAAGAACGCGATCAGCCACCGGGGGAAGGCGTTCCGGGCGCTGGTGCCGGTGGTGCGGGAGCTGATCGGCTGACGAGCCGGACGTTCGGTGCGGCCGGAGGGACTCGAACCCTCACGGGAGTTACCCCACTGGGACCTAAACCCAGCGTGACTGCCAATTCCACCACGGCCGCTTGTCGTCGCCCGGCCATGTTACTGGCCGGGCGGCGTCCTCAGAGGCCCAGATCCTTGATGATCTTGGCGACGTGGCCGGTGGCCTTCACGTTGTACAGGGCCCGCTCCACCTTGCCCTCCTCGTCGACGATCACCGTGGAGCGGATGACGCCGACGACCGTCTTGCCGTACAGCTTCTTCTCGCCGTAGGCGCCGTAGGCCTCCAGCACCTTCTTGTCGGGGTCGGCGAGGAGGGTGACCCGCAGGGACTCCTGGTCGCGGAACTTCGCGAGCTTCTCCGGCTTGTCCGGGGAGACGCCGATCACGTCGTAGCCGGCGCCGGCCAGCAGCTCCAGGTTGTCGGTGAAGTCGCAGGCCTGCTTGGTGCAGCCGGGGGTCAGGGCCGCCGGGTAGAAGTAGACGATGACCTTGCGGCCCTTGTGGTCGGCCAGGGACACCTCGTTGCCGTCGGCGTCGGGCAGGGTGAAGGCGGGGGCCACGTCCCCGGGCGTAAGGCGCTCGGCCATCGGTCCTTGACTCCTCGTACGTGCGTGCTGGCGGGAAAGGCGTGCCGGTCCGAGCCTAACCGGGGGGTCCTGGCCGTGCGGACCGGCACGGAGCTGCCAGACTGTCCGGAACAGCATCAGCCAACTTCGGAGGCCGTACGGTGGCGGACACGTCGGACACCAGAACCCCGGCGCAGATCGAGGCGGACATCAGGCGCCGCCGCGAGGTGCTGGCCGAGACGCTCGACGAGATCGGGGTGCGGGTGCATCCCCGGACGATCGTGGGCGACGCGAAGGCCAGGGCCGTGTCCCACGTCGATCACACGCTGGGACGGGCCTACGTCCAGGTCAACCGCGTGGTGAGCGATGTGAAGGCGCAGCTCGTCGACGAGCAGGGCGCGCCCCGGCTGGAGCGGGTCGTGCCGGTCGCGCTGGTCGTGGTCGGGATCGTGGGGCTGCTCGCCCTGGGCACCCGGCGGCGCAAGGGCTGAGCACAAGGACCCACCCACCCGCGTACGGACGCGTCGAAGGCAGGTAGGTTCGAAGGCGTGAGCGCCAACAGAAACGAGCACAGTCCCCATCACGACAAGCTGCCCATCCGGATGCTGCACGACCGGGTACTCGTGCGGCAGGACACCAACGAGGGCGAGCGGCGTTCCGGGGGCGGCATCCTGATTCCCGCCACGGCGGCGGTCGGCCGTCGGCTGGCCTGGGCCGAGGTGGTCGCGGTGGGACAGAACGTACGGACCGTCGAGC
Source organism: Streptomyces glaucus (assembly GCF_039533365.1). Taxonomy (NCBI): domain Bacteria; kingdom Bacillati; phylum Actinomycetota; class Actinomycetes; order Kitasatosporales; family Streptomycetaceae; genus Streptomyces; species Streptomyces glaucus. The sequence goes on along the minus strand of NZ_BAAATK010000001.1, from coordinate 91,722 downwards.
CGGGCGACCGGGTCCTGTTCGACCCGGAGGACCGGGCCGAGGTCGAGGTGCGGGGCATCGCGTACGTGCTCATGCGCGAGCGCGACCTGCACGCCGTGGCCGCGGACCGGTTCGAGGGGGCGGAGGACTCCACCGGCCTGTACCTGTAGGCCGGCCGCCGGACCGTACCCGTCGGCCCCGCCGCCGGTTCGCCTCCGCGGGCCGGCGGCCGGTCCGTGTCCGTGGGACCGGTGGCCGGTCCGGCTTCCGCGGGCCGGTCGACGGTCCGTAGCTCTGCACCTGGTAATCGACGGCTCAAGGGGCCGGTGACCGTGGTCACCGGCCCCTTCTTTCGTTTCTCTGCTAGGTTCGAAGGAGCCCGACGAGACGCGCCGTACCGGGATGCAGGCAAAGACGACGCATTCGCTGTCAGTGGTTCGACGTCCCGGAGGTGCTTGTCGTGGCCTGGGTGCTGCTCGTCGTCGCCGGTCTGCTGGAGGTCGGCTGGTCGGTCGGCATGAAGTACACGGACGGTTTCACCCGCCCCCTGCCCAGCGTGCTCACCGGAGCCGGCATCGTCACGAGCATGCTGCTGCTGTCGTACGCCGCCCGGACCCTGCCCATCGGCACGGCGTACGGCGTGTGGGTGGGCATCGGGGCGGCCGGGGCGGCGGTCCTCGGCATGGTGGTGCTGGGGGAGCCGGTGACCGCCGCCCGGATCTTCTTCATCTGTCTGCTGCTGGTCGCCGTGGTGGGGCTGAAGGCGACCAGCGGTCACTGAGGCGTCACCGGGTCACTGCCGGCGGGAGGCGTTCTGCGCGCCGGTGCCGGTGGTCGTGCCGGTCGTGCCGCCGGTGCCGGTGGCGCCGCCCTCGGGCGGGGTGCCGCCGGTCGCCGGGTCGTCGGTGGTGCCGCCGTCGGCCGTGCCGCCGGTGTCGGCGGCGCCGCCCTCGGGCGGGGTGCCGCCGGTCGCCGGGCCGCCGGTGGTGCCGCCGTCGGCCGTGCCGGGGGTGTCGCCGCCGCTCTGGTCCGGCGTCCGGTCCGGGGTCTCGCCGCCGGGGGTGTCGCCGGTGTCCCCGCCCGTCGCGGCGTCGCCCTCGGCCGGGTCGTCCGTGCCGGGGGTGCCGGACGGTTCGGTGGCGGGGGCCTGCGGCTGGTCGGCGCCCGCCTGGATCCGCAGGTCGAAGTCGGCGACCGGCTCGCCCTCCAGCGCGTCCCTGGTGAACTGGGCCCAGATCTCGGCGGGGGCGCCGCCGCCGTTGACGCGGTCCAGGCCCATCGCGCCGTACAGCGACTTGTGGGCGGCGGTGACGGGGTCCTGGCCCATGACGGAGACGACCGTGGCGAGGTCGGGCGTGTAGCCGGCGAACCAGGCGGCGGTGTCCTCCTCGGCGGTGCCGGTCTTGCCGGCGGCGGGGCGGCCGGCGGCCTGGGCGGCGGTGGCGGTGCCGTTCTGGACCACGCTGCGCAGGACGGCGGTGGTGGTGTCGGCGGCCTCGCGGCTGACGGCCTGCCGGGTGCGCCGCTCGGGCAGTTCCACGGTCTCCTTGCCGTCCTTGGTGATCTTCTTGATCATCGTGTACGTGCCGTGCTTGCCGTGGTTGGCGAGGGTGGCGTACGCCTCCGCCATGTCCAGGACGCTGGCCTGGGCCACGCCGAGCGCGATGGACGGGGACGGGTACAGCTCCGGGGTGGTGGCGGGCAGGCCCAGGTCGATCGCGGTCTCCTTGACCTTGTCGGAGCCGACGTCCACGGCCATCTGCGCGTAGACCGAGTTGACGGACTTGTCGGTGGCCTCGCGGACGGTGACGTCGCCGTAGGAGACCTGGTCCTCGTTCTCGGGGGCGTAGGAGCCGCCGCTCCAGCCCTGCACGGGGCGCTTGTTGGTGCCGTCGTAGATCGTGTTCGGGGTGATCGGGCGGCCGTCCTGGGTCCGCGACCCGTGCTCGACGGCGGCGGTGAACACGAACGGCTTGAAGGTGGAGCCGACCTGGAAGTCGCGGCGGGTGGCGTTGGGCGTGTACTGCTTGACGTAGTCGATGCCGTTGTACATCGCGACGACCTCGCCGGTCTTCGGGTCGATGGCGGCGCCGCCCGCGCGGACGTAGGTGTCGACCTTGCGGTTCTTCTTGTCCAGCTTGCTCATCAGCTGGTCGTCGACGGCCTTGACGAAGGCGTCCTGCTTGTCCTTGTGCAGGGTGGTGGTGATGCGGTAGCCGCCCGCGTCGAGCGAGGCCTCGTCGACGATCTCGTTCTGGACGAGGTAGTCCTGGACGATGCGGACGATGTAGCCGCGCTGCCCGGACAGGCCGGTGGAGATCGTGGTCTCCTTCGGCATCGGGAACTTCATGCCGGCCCGCTCCGACCGGCTGAGCCAGCCCTTGGTGACCATGCCGTCGAGGACGTAGTTCCAGCGGGCCTCGGCGGCCCTGCGGTTCTCGGGGTGGGCGACGACGTCGTACTGGCTGGGGGCGTTGACGAGGGCCGCGAGGTAGGCGGCGCGGCCGGCGTCGAGGTCCTTGGCGTCCATGCCGTAGTAGGCCTGGGCGGCGGCCTGGATGCCGTAGGCGTTGCGGCCGAAGAAGCTGGTGTTGAGGTAGCCCTCCAGGATCTTGTCCTTGCTCTGCTCGCGGTCCAGCTTGATCGCGATGAAGAACTCCTTCACCTTGCGGGTGACGGTCTGCTCCTGGCGCAGGTAGTAGTTCTTCACGTACTGCTGGGTGATCGTGGAGCCGGACTGCTTGCCCTTGCCCAGGGCGGTGTTCCAGGCGGCGCGGAGCATCGCCTTGGGGTCGACGGCGGACTCGGTGTAGAAGTCGCGGTCCTCGGCGGCCAGGATCGCGTACCGGGCGTCCTCGGAGATCTGGTCGAGGGTGACGTTCTCCCGGTTGACCTCGCCGTCGCGGGCGATCACCGAGCCGTCGGCGTAGAGGTAGACGTTGGCCTGCTGGGTGGCGAGCGCGTTGGCGGGCGGGATCTTCACCAGCTGGTAGCCGAGGAAGAATCCGCCGGCCGCCAGCAGGACGACGATGACGCAGGCGCCGAGCACCACGCGCCAGGTCGGGACCAGCCGGCGCCAGCCGGTCCGCCTGGGCCGCTCGGGCTTCGCGCCCCCCTCGTCCTGAGCCGCCTGTGGCTCTCCCGGTGCCCAGCCCTCGTTCGGCTGCTGCGGCTGCGGCTCGTCGCTCATGTCGTGCACGGACTCCTGTTGTTGCGTCGTACGTTCGTTTCCGTACGGCCTCGTACGCCATCCGGCCCCCAGAGGAAGACTCTCGCAGCGGCCGTTCCGTTCCCGGTCACCGGCACACCCGGAAAAAATCCGTGGGCCGGCCGTCCCTCCGCCCACTAGGCTTCTGCGCTTCGGTGCCGGGCGGACGAGGAGGGCTGTGGGTGTGGGCTCGGGACGGTTGTACGCGGCCGTCGCGGCGGGGGGCTTCCGACGGTACGCGACCTACCGGGCGGCCACGGCGGCCGGGGTGTTCACCAACACCGTCTTCGGGCTGATCCTGGTGTACACCTACCTGGCGCTGTGGGAGGAGAAGCCGCACCTCGGGGGGTACGACCAGGCGCAGGCGGTGACGTACGTGTGGCTCGGGCAGTGCCTGTTCGCGACGCTCGCCGTCCAGGGCGGCGGCGTCGAGAAGGAGCTGATGAACCGCATCCGCACGGGGGAGATCGCGGTCGACCTGTACCGGCCGGCCGACCTGCAGCTGTGGTGGCTGGCGAGCGATCTGGGGCGGGCGCTGTTCCAGCTGCTGGGCCGGGGGGTGGTCCCGTTCGCGTTCGGGGCGCTGTTCTTCCCGACGGCGCTGCCCGCCGACGTCCTCACCTGGGCGGCGTTCGCGCTGGCGCTGGCGCTGGCGATGGTGGTCAGCTTCGCGATCCGCTATCTGGCGGCGCTGAGCGTGTTCTGGCTGCTGGACGGCACGGGCGTCTCGCAGGCGCTGATGGTCACGGGGGTCTTCTGCTCCGGCATGACGCTGCCGCTGAACGCCTTCCCGGGCGCGCTCGGCGACGTCGTCCGGGCGCTGCCGTGGGCGGCGCAGCTGCAGATGCCGGCGGACGTGCTGATGGGCGAGACCGGTCCGCCGGCGGCGTACGCCTTCCAGGCGGGCTGGGCGGTGGTGCTGCTGGCGGCGGGCCGGCTGGTGCAGGCGGCGGCGACGCGGCGGGTGGTGGTGCAGGGTGGGTGAGGTGTCCGGTGCGGGCGGGTTCCCGCGGCTCGCGGGGGTGTCCGGGCCGGGTGTGCTCCGCCGGGTGGGCGAGGGCCTGCGGGCCTACCGGCTGATCGCCGGGATGTGGATCCGGTCCACCCTGGCCTACCGCGCCTCGTTCGCGCTCACGGTGTTCGGGAACCTGCTGGTGACCGGCCTGGACTTCGTCGCGATCCTGCTGATGTTCTCGCAGGTGGACTCGCTCGGCGGCTGGTCGCTGCCCGAGGTGGCCCTGCTGTACGGGCTGTCCGCGACGGCGTTCGGGACCGCCGACCTGGTGATCGGCTCGATGGACACGCTGGGCGTCCGGATCCGCGACGGCTCCTTCGACACCCTGCTGGTGCGGCCCGCCCCGGTGCTCGCCCAGGTCGCCGCGGACCGCTTCGCGCTGCGCCGCCTGGGCCGGATCACCCAGGGCTCGCTGGTGCTGGGCTGGGCGCTGACGGCGGTCGACGTCGACTGGAGCGGGCCGAAGGCGCTGCTGGTGCCGGTGATGCTGGCCGGCGGGGCGGCGATCTTCGGCGCGGTGTTCGTGGCGGGCGCGTCCTTCCAGTTCGTGGCGCAGGACGCGGCGGAGGTGCAGAACGCGTTCACCTACGGCGGGACGACGCTGCTGCAGTACCCGCCGAGCGTGTTCGGGCGGGACCTGGTGCGCGGGGTGACGTTCCTGGTGCCGCTGTCCTTCGTGAACTGGCTGCCGGCGAGTTTCCTGCTGGGGCGGCCCCTGCCGCTCGGGCTGCCCTGGTGGGCGGCGTTCGCCACGCCGCTGGTCGCGGCGGCGTGCTGGGTGCCGGCCGGGCTGGCCTGGCGGGCGGGGCTGCGGTCGTATCGGAGTACGGGGAGTTAGCGGTGGACGGTGCGCTGATCGAGCTGGACGGCGTCGAGAAGGTCTTCGACGTGCGGAGGAGGACCGGGTTCCTGCGGCGGGAGCGGCGGCGGGTGCGGGCGGTGGACGGGATCTCCTTCACCGTGGCGCGCGGCGAGATGGTCGGCTACATCGGGCCGAACGGCGCGGGCAAGTCGACGACGATCAAGATGCTGACGGGCATCCTGACGCCCAGCGGCGGCCGGCTGCGGGTGGCCGGGATCGACCCGTCCCGGGACCGGATCCGGCTCGCGCACCGCATCGGGGTGGTGTTCGGGCAGCGGACGACGCTGTGGTGGGACCTGCCGCTGATCGACTCCTACCGGCTGGCGCACCGCATGTACCGCATCCCCGACGCCCGGTACCGGGAGAACCTCGACCGGTGCGTGGAGTTGCTGGAACTGGGCGCCCTGCTGGACGTGCCGGTGCGGCAGTTGTCGCTGGGGCAGCGGATGCGCGGCGACATCGCGGCGGCCCTGCTGCACGACCCGGAGGTGCTGTACCTCGACGAGCCGACGATCGGCCTGGACGTGGTCTCCAGGACCAGGGTGCGCGGGTTCCTGCGGGAGCTGAACGCCGAGCGCGGCACGACGGTGCTGCTGACCACGCACGACCTGCAGGACATCGAGCAGTTGTGCTCGCGGGTGATGGTCATCGACCACGGGCGGCTGATGTACGACGGCCCGCCGGCCGGGCTGCACGAGGCCGGGGAGAGCGAACGCGTCCTGGTGGTGGACCTGGAGCGGGAGTTCCCGCCGGTCGAGGTGGCCGCGCCGGCCCGGGTGGTGCGGGTGGCGGGGCCCCGGCAGTGGCTGGCGTTCCCGGCGTCGCAGTCGGCGGCGCCGCTGGTGGCGCGGATCGCGGCGGCGTACCCGCTGGTGGACCTGTCGGTGCGGGAGCCGGACATCGAGGCGGTGATCGCCCGGATGTACGCCGGGCAGTCCCCGGGCGGCGCGGGCGTGGTGCCGGGCGCCCGGGGTTCGCAGGCCGCTGTCGGGGAGTGAACAGGCCCCCGGGCTCCGCGCGTCCGGCGCGGTGCCCGGGACGCGGCCCGCGGGGACGGGCGCGGCGGGACGCCCGGGGGCCGTCGCGGGAGCGTCCCGGAAGGCGCCGCCAGGACCGGTGCGCGGCGCCGCCCCCGGCCCTGGCGGGGTTACGGCGTGCAGACCTTCGTCAGTTCGCCCGCCGCGTCCGTGACGGGGCCGATGTCGGGGGTCTCGTCGCCGTTCTCGACCGCCGTGCGGACGTTGCCGACGGCCTTGCCGAGGTCGTCGACCGCCTTGTCGACGTCGGCGTTGTCGGTCTGGTCGCCGATCTTGTCGAGGTTCTTCTCGATGGAGTTCAGGGACTCCTGAAGCTGCGTCGGGTCGTTGGAGGCGTTCTCCACCGCCTGCTGGAGTTCGGTGACGCTGTCGGCGATGGCGTCGGCGGTCTGGACGCAGTCCAGCGCCTTGTCGACGGCGTCGCAGCCGGTGGTCAGTCCGGCGGTCAGCGCGGCGGCCGCCAGGGTGGCGGCGACGGCTGCGGTGCGGCGTCGGCGGCTCGCGGCCATGGAAACGGTCCTCCCTCGATCGGGCCGGTGGCCGGGCGCACGGGGGCGAGCCCGCGCGCCCGTACCTGTAGGGACGCGGCGGGCGGCGTCGCGGTTGCCCGCGCCGGCCACCCGGCTTGGTGCGTCCTTTACTTTTCCACACCGGTGTCGAGCGCCGCGCGCTGCGCCGCCGCCAGTTCGGCGCACCCGGCGACCGCGAGGTCCAGCAGGGCGTTCAGCTCCTCGCGGGCGAACGGCTCGGCCTCGGCGGTGCCCTGGACCTCGACGAAGCGGCCGTCGCCGGTGCAGACGACGTTCATGTCGGTCTCGGCGCGCACGTCCTCCTCGTAGCACAGGTCCAGCAGCGGGACGCCGCCGACGATGCCGACGGAGACCGCGCTGACCGTGCCGGTGAGCGGCTTGCGGCCGGGCCGGATCAGCTTCCTGGCCTGGCCCCAGGCGACCGCGTCGGCGAGTGCGACGTACGCGCCGGTGATGGCCGCGGTGCGGGTGCCGCCGTCGGCCTGGAGGACGTCGCAGTCGAGGACGATGGTGTTCTCGCCGAGCGCCTTGTAGTCGATGACGGCCCGCAGGGAGCGGCCGATGAGGCGGCTGATCTCGTGGGTGCGGCCGCCGATCCGGCCCTTGACGGACTCGCGGTCGCCGCGGGTGTTGGTGGCGCGGGGCAGCATGGCGTACTCCGCGGTGACCCAGCCCTCGCCGCTGCCCTTGCGCCAGCGGGGGACGCCCTCGGTGACGGAGGCGGTGCACAGGACCTTGGTGTCGCCGAAGGAGACGAGGACGGAGCCCTCGGCGTGCTTGCTCCAGCCGCGTTCGATGGTGACGGGGCGGAGCTGTTGGGGGGTGCGGCCGTCGATTCGTGACATGCGGGTGAGCCTAGCCGTACCTGCGCGAGGGGCCCCTCCCGCGTTCGGAAGGGGCCCCGCCCGGCGGGAGGGCCGGGTTCACATCATGTCTTCGATCTCCGCCGCGATCGGGTCGGCGTCCGTGCCGATGACGACCTGGACGGCGGTGCCCATCCTCACGACGCCGTGCGCGCCGGCGGCCTTCAGGGCGGCCTCGTCGACCTTGCCGGGGTCCACGACCTCGGTCCGCAGCCGGGTGATGCAGCCCTCGACCTCTTCGATGTTGTCGATGCCGCCGAGCCCGGCAACGATCTTCTCAGCCTTGCTGGCCATGTTCTTTCTCCCTGATCAGAACCGCTTTGTCGCAGTAACCCACAGTTGGCCCAACTTTGCGAGCGGTCATGTCGCACGCCCCGGATGATGACGTTCACGACAAGGCGACCACCGTCCGCGGACTGGTCTACACCACCCTGCGGAGGGTCGCCAAACCCGCCGGCCGGCAGAGGGGATCCGGATGAGCGCCGACCCTGCGGTGAGCCCCGCCCGGGCCCGCTGGAACAGCCTGTTCCAGGGGCTGCAGAAGATGGGCCGCAGTCTGCAGCTGCCCATCGCGGTCCTGCCGGCCGCGGGCATCCTCAACCGGCTCGGCCAGCCGGACGTGTTCGGGGACCAGGGGCTGGGGTGGACGGCCCTCTCCAAGGTGACGGCGGGCGCGGGCGGCGCGCTGCTCGACGGGGCGCTGGGGCTGCCGCTGCTGTTCTGCGTGGGCGTCGCGATCGGCATGGCGAGGAAGGCGGACGGTTCGACGGCGCTGGCGGCGCTGACGGGCTTCCTCGTCTACCACAGCGTGCTGCGCCAGTTCCCCGAGGACTGCCCGGCCGGCACGCGGGCGGTCACGACCGGCTGCCGGGCGGCGGACGGAACGGTGTCCGCCTTCACCTACCAGAACCCCGGGGTCTTCGGCGGCATCGTCCTGGGCCTGCTGGCGGCCTTCCTCTGGCAGCGCCTGCACCGCACGCGGCTGGTGGACTGGCTGGGCTTCTTCAACGGCCGGCGGCTCGTGCCGATCGTCATGGCGTTCGCGTCGATCGTCTTCGCCGCGCTGTGCCTGTGGGTCTGGCCGCCGGTCGGGGACGCGCTGGAGGGGTTCGGGGACCGGATGAGCGGCCTGGGCGCCTGGGGCGCGGGCGTCTTCGGCGTCGCGAACCGGGCGCTGCTGGTGGTGGGCCTGCACCAGTTCCTGAACGTGCCCCTGTGGTTCCAGTTCGGCACCTACACCAGGCCCGACGGCACGGTGGTGCACGGCGACGTCAACATGTTCCTGGCGGGCGACCCGGAGGCGGGCCAGTTCACCTCGGGCTTCTTCCCGATCATGATGTTCGCGCTGCCGGCCGCCGCCCTCGCGATCACGCACTGCGCGCGGCCCGCGCGCCGCAAGGAGGTCGGCGGGCTGATGCTGTCGGTGGCGCTCACCTCGTTCGTCACCGGCATCACGGAACCGATCGAGTACTCCTTCCTCTTCGTCGCGCCGCCGCTGTACGCGCTGCACGCGCTGCTGACGGGGGTGTCGATGGCGGTGACGTGGGGGCTCGGCGTGCGCGACGGCTTCAGCTTCTCGGCGGGCCTGATCGACTACGTCATCAACTGGAACCTGGCGACCAGACCGTGGCTGATCGTCCCGATCGGCCTGGGTTTCGCGGCCGTCTACTACACGGTCTTCCGCTTCGCGATCGTCCGGTTCGACCTGAGGACCCCGGGGCGGGAACCGGAGGAGGAGACCGAGGACGTGACCAAGGCCTGACCCCGGCCGGAGGGAGGGCCGCGGCCGCCGGAATCCGGCGGGCCGGTCCCGGTCGTCGCGGGTTCCTCATCCGCCCCTCAGCGTGCTACAACAGGTCTACACCACCAGGTGGTGTAGACCAGAGACACCGCCGTCCCCCTCCTTTGTGCCCGGGCGGCGCCATGCCCTCCCCCAGCCTGCGGCCGGGGGTATTCCCAGGAGGAAGTTGTGACCACGGCCAGCGCCGCTCCCGCGGCCGGAAACAAGAAGGGCGCCGGTGTGATGGCTGTTCTGCAGCGCATCGGCCGCAGCCTGATGCTGCCGGTGGCAGTGCTGCCCGCCGCCGCTCTCCTGGTCCGCCTCGGCAACACCGACATGCTGGGGCGCGAGTCGTTCCCCGCCTTCGTCACGCGGATCGCGGGCTTCATGGCGGCCGGCGGCAACGCGATCCTGGACAACATGGCGCTGCTGTTCGCCGTGGGCATCGCGATCGGCTTCGCCAAGAAGTCGGACGGCTCGACGGCGCTGGCCGCCGTGGTCGGCTACCTCGTCTTCAAGAACGTGCTCGCCACGTTCACCGACAAGAACCTGCCCGAGGTGGCCACGGTCGTCGACGGCAAGGTCGTCATGGTCGAGGCGCCGGTGGACGCCAAGGTGCTCGGCGGCGTGGTGATGGGGCTCGTCGTCGCCCTGCTCTACCAGCGCTTCTACCGCACCAAGCTGCCCGACTGGGCGGGCTTCTTCGGCGGCCGCCGCCTGGTGCCGATCCTGTCCGCCTTCGCGGGCCTGGTCATCGGCATCGTCTTCGGCTACATCTGGCCGGTGCTCGGCACCGCCCTGCACAACCTCGGCGAGTGGCTGGTCGGTTCGGGCGCCGTGGGCGCCGGCATCTTCGGTGTCGCCAACCGCGCGCTGATCCCGGTCGGCATGCACCACCTGCTGAACTCCTTCCCGTGGCTGCAGGCCGGCGAGTACGAGGGCAAGAGCGGCGACATCGCCCGGTTCCTGGCGGGCGACCCGACCGCCGGCCAGTTCATGACCGGCTTCTTCCCGATCATGATGTTCGCGCTGCCGGCCGCCTGCCTGGCGATCGTGCACTGCGCCCGGCCCGAGCGCCGCAAGGTCGTCGGCGGCATGATGTTCTCCCTCGCGCTCACCTCGTTCGTCACGGGCGTCACCGAGCCGATCGAGTTCACCTTCATGTTCATCGCCCCGGTGCTGTACGCCGTCCACGCGGTGCTCACCGGCGTCTCGATGGCGCTGACCTGGGCGCTGGGCATGAAGGACGGCTTCGGCTTCTCGGCCGGCGCGATCGACTTCCTCCTCAACCTGGGCATCGCGACCAACCCGTGGGGCCTGGCCCTGGTGGGGCTGTGCTTCGCGGCGGTGTACTACGTCGTCTTCCGCTTCGCCATCACGAAGTTCGACCTGCCGACGCCGGGCCGCGAGTCCGACGAGGAACTCGCGGACCTGCAGAAGGCCGAGGCGAAGTAACAGCCGGCCGCGCGCGACGAAGGGCCCCGGAGCCGTGACGGCTCCGGGGCCCTTCGTCGCGTCCGCGCCGGACCTCGCGGGTCAGATCTCGTACGTCGCCCCCGGCGCCGCCAGCTCCACCGGACCGTCGTAGGCCGCGTGGGCGTCGGCGAGGTTGACGCGGGGGTCGGTCCACGGGGGGATGTGGGTGAGGACCAGGCGCCGGGCGCCGGCGCGGCTGGCCGTCTGGCCCGCCTCGCGGCCGTTGAGGTGCAGGTCGGGGATGTCCTCCTTGCCGTACGTGAAGGCGGCCTCGCACAGGAACAGGTCGGCGTCCCGGGCGAGGTCGTCGAGCGCCTCGCTGACGCCCGTGTCGCCGGAGTACGTCAGCGCCTTCCCGTCGTGCTCGATCCGGATGCCGTAGGCCTCCACGGGGTGGGCCACCCGCTCGGTGTGCACGGTGAACGGGCCGATCTCGAAGGTGGACGGCTTGACCGTGTGGAAGTCGAAGACCTCGCTCATGGACGAGGCGGTGGGGGTGTCGGCGTAGGCGGTGGTCAGCCGGTGTTCCGTGCCCTCGGGGCCGTAGACGGGGAGCGGGGCGCAGCGGCCGCCGTCGTGCCGGTAGTAGCGCGCCACGAAGTACGCGCACATGTCGATGCAGTGGTCGGCGTGCAGATGGCTGAGGAAGATCGCGTCGAGGTCGTAGAGACCGCAGTGGCGCTGCAGCTCGCCCAGGGCGCCGTTGCCCATGTCGAGGAGCAGCCGGAAGCCGTCGGCCTCGACGAGGTAGCTCGAACAGGCCGATTCCGCGGACGGGAACGACCCCGAGCAGCCGACGACGGTGAGCTTCATGGAGCAGAAACCTCCGCTGGCGGGAAAAGTCGGTGAGGGGCGTCGGGGGTCGTGCGGTCCGTCGAGCGTAAGGCGCGAAACCTCCGGTCGCTCCTCCGCCAGGGGCCGTTGTGGGCGAACTCACCTGCGCTGTCACCGGTTCGGCTGGATGTGGGGCGCACGAGGCCGATGAGGGGGCGCGCGGGGGTGGCGTACGCCGGTAACGTCGTCAGTATGGACACGTCCTGGTGGCTCGCGCTCGCCGCGGTGATCCTGCTCGCGCTGGTCGCCACGCTGGTGGACGGCTGGGGACGGCGGCCGGCGGGCCGCGGGCGGCCGCCGGGGCCGCGGGAGCGGACGGCGCGGCCGCAGCCGGCGGAGATCTGGTGGGCGAGCGTGCCGTTCGAGGACCGGGCGGCGTCCGGGGGCGCCCCGCGGAGCGTGCCCGGCGGGACGGCGCGGGACGACGGGCCGGCGAAGGTCCGGCCGTGCCTGGTGCTGGCCGTGCACGGCCGGCGGGCGACCGTCGTGAGGATCACCAGCAAGTACCGGGACGGGCGGTCCGGGGTGATCCCGCTGCCGCCGGGCTCGGTCGGGGACGCCCACGGCCGGGCCAGCTTCCTGGAGACGGACGAACTGCGGGACGTCTCCGTGTGGGACTTCCGGCGGCGGGTGGGCGTGGTGGACCCGGCCCTGTGGGACCAGGTCCGTCACCTCGCCACGTAGGGCGTCACGCCCAGAGCTGGCCCTGGAGGGTCTCGATGGCCTCCTCGGTCGTGGCGGCCGTGTAGACGCCCGTCGAGAGGTACTTCCAGCCGCCGTCGGCCACGATGAACACGATGTCCGCGCTCTCGCCGGCCTTCAGCGCCTTGCGGCCGACGCCGATCGCGGCGTGCAGGGCGGCGCCGGTGGAGACGCCCGCGAAGATGCCCTCCTGCTGGAGGAGTTCACGGGTGCGGGTGACCGCGTCGGCGGAGCCGACGGAGAAGCGGGTGGTGAGCACGGAGGCGTCGTACAGCTCCGGCACGAAGCCCTCGTCGAGGTTGCGCAGGCCGTACACCAGGTCGTCGTAGCGCGGCTCGGCGGCGACGATCCGCACGTCCGGCTTGTGCTCGCGCAGGTAGCGGCCGACGCCCATCAGGGTGCCGGTGGTGCCGAGTCCGGCCACGAAGTGGGTGATCGAGGGCAGGTCCGCCAGGATCTCCGGGCCCGTCGTCGCGTAGTGCGCGCCGGCGTTGTCGGGGTTGCCGTACTGATAGAGCATCACCCAGTCCGGGTGCTCGGCCGCCAGCTCCTTGGCGACCCGTACGGCGGTGTTGGAGCCGCCCGCGGCCGGGGAGGAGATGATCTCCGCGCCCCACATGCCGAGCAGGTCCCGGCGCTCCTGGGAGGTGTTCTCCGGCATCACGCACACCATGCGGTAGCCCTTGAGCTTGGCCGCCATGGCCAGCGAGATGCCGGTGTTGCCGGAGGTGGGCTCCAGGATGGTGCAGCCCGGGGTCAGCCGGCCGTCCTTCTCCGCCTGCTCGATCATGTGCAGGGCCGGGCGGTCCTTGACCGAGCCGGTCGGGTTGCGGTCCTCCAGCTTGGCCCAGATGCGGACGTCGGCGGACGGCGACAGCCGCGGCAGGCGCACCAGGGGGGTGTTGCCCACCGCGGCCAGCGGAGAGTCGTAGCGCATCGCGGATCAGCAGCCCGTCAGGCCATGCCGCCGGCCACGGCCGGCAGGATCGTGACGTTGTCCCCGTCGGAGACCTTGGTGTCGATGCCGTCGAGGAAGCGCACGTCCTCGTCGTTGAGGTAGACGTTGACGAAGCGGCGCAGCTGGCCGCCGTCCACGATGCGGGCCTGGATGCCCGCGTGCCGGGTCTCGAGGTCGGCGAAGAGCTCGGCAAGGGTGTTCCCGGTGCCCTCCACCGCCTTCTGGCCGTCGGTGTACTGGCGGAGGATGGTCGGGATGCGGACCTCGATGGCCATGGCTCAGGGCTCCTGTCGGAAGGTGTCTTAGGTTCGTAAGGCGCACGGCGGCCGCCGCGCGGCCTCGGCCGTGCGGCGACGGGGAAGTTCAACAGAGGGCGCTGTTCAGCCTGCACAGGTCGACGTGCAGCCGCGCCACGAGCAGCGTGCCCGGCGCCTTGTCGCTCACGTCGAGAAGAACCATGCGGTCATCGTATCGATTCCCGGTCCGCCCCCCGGAATGTGATCCCACATTTCGGACGGAATTCATCCACGGTACGAGATCGGGGGTGCGGGAGCGGGGTCGCGGGCCGGGGCGCGGGGCCGGGGGCGGGGTCAGTACGCCTCCACCACCTGGACCTTCTCCTCGGTGACCTCCCCGTCCACGATCCGGAACGAGCGGAACTGGAACTCCCCCAGCCCGTCGGTGTCGGCGGTGGAGACGAGGACGTAGTGCGCGCCCGGCTCGTTCGCGTAGGAGATGTCGGTGCGCGACGGGTAGGCCTCGGTCGCCGTGTGGGAGTGGTAGATGATCACCGGCTCCTCGTCGCGGTCGTCCATCTCGCGGTACAGCTTGAGCAGGTCCTGCGAGTCGAACTCGTAGAAGGTGGGCGAGCGGGCGGCGTTCAGCATCGGGACGAAGCGCTCGGGCCGGCCCGACCCCGCGGGGCCCGCCACCACGCCGCACGCCTCGTCGGGGTGGTCCTCGCGCGCGTGGGCGACGATCTGGTCGTACAGGGCCTGGGTGATGGTCAGCATGTCGGCCAGGATAAGCAGAAGGGCCTTCGCGTACCGAGGGGTGGTACGCGAAGGCCCGTATGCCGGACATCCTGAGCGGCGGGCGCCCCGGCGCGGTGCGCGGGCCCCGGGCGCCCGGACGCCCCCGGGGTCAGACGACCTTCTCCGGCTCCGGGTCGCGGCGCTCGGTGACCGCCGGGTTGCGGCTCTTGAGGACCGCCCAGCCGATGCCCAGCGCGACGGCCCAGCCGGCCATCACGTACAGGCAGACGCGGGAGTCGGCGTCGTAGGCGATCAGGCCGGTGACGAAGAGCAGGAACGCGATGGCGACGTAGGAGAACACCGCGCCGCCCGGCGCCGGGAAGGAGGAGGCGGGCAGCCGGCCCGCGACCACCGCGCGGCGGTACAGGACGTGGCTGATCAGGATCATCAGCCAGGTCCAGATGCCGGCGGCGGTGGCAACGGAGGTGACGTAGCCGAACGCCTTCTCCGGGACGATGTAGTTCAGGATCACGCCGATGCCCATGAACAGCACCGAGACGGTGATGCCGAAGGCGGGGGTCCTGGTCGCCGACAGCCGGGTGAAGGCGCGCGGGGCCTCGCCGTTGTCCGCGAGGGTGCGCAGCATGCGGCCGGTGGAGTACATGCCGGAGTTGCAGGACGACAGGGCCGCGGTCAGCACGACGAAGTTGACGATGCCCGCGCCGGCCGGGATGCCGATCACCGCGAAGGCCTTCACGAACGGGCTGACGCCGGCCGCGAACTCGGTCCACTTCACCACGCACAGGATGACGGTGAGGGCGCCGACGTAGAACAGCGCGATGCGCCACGGCAGGGTGTTGATCGCCTTCGGGAGGGTCTTCTCCGGGTTCTCCGACTCGCCGGCCGTGACGCCGACCAGCTCGACGGCGAGGTAGGCGAACATCACGCCCTGCAGGGTCATCAGGGACGAGCCGATGCCCTTGGGGAAGAAGCCGTCGAAGGCCCACAGGTTGGAGACGGCCGCGGTGTCGCCCGCCGCGCTGAAGCCGAAGGTGAGCACGCCCAGGCCGATGACGATCATGCCGATGAGGGCGGTGACCTTGACCATCGAGAACCAGAACTCGATCTCGCCGAACAGCTTCACCGAGATCAGGTTGGCCACGAACAGCACGACCAGGAACACCAGGGCCGTGACCCACTGCGGGATGGCCGGGAACCAGTAGTTGACGTAGATCGCGGCGGCGGTGAGTTCCGCCATGCCGGTGACGACCCACATCAGCCAGTACGTCCAGCCGGTGAAGTAGCCGAAGAACGGGCCGAGGAACTCGCGCGAGTACTCGGCGAAGGAGCCCGAGACCGGGCGGTAGAGCAGGAGCTCGCCGAGCGCCCGCATGATGAAGAAGATGATCAGGCCGGCCAGGGCGTACATGAGGATCAGGCTGGGACCGGCCTTGGCGATGTTCGCCCCGGCGCCCAGGAAGAGGCCGACGCCGATGGCGCCGCCGATCGCGATCATCTGCACCTGGCGGCTGCCGAGCCCGCGCTCGTACCCCTCCTCGGGGGCGTTCTCGTTGTCGACCCGCGCTGAGGTCATGTGTGGTGCGCCTTTCTCCATGCCGACCCGGGCCTCTCGTCGGCCTCGGATCGGGTCTCGATCCCCCCGGATTGCTGGAGCGTGCCTGGCCGGCGATCCGCCGACCACGTGGCGCACCCGACGAGACATGGGTGGTGTTCGCCGGGCGGTCGAGAAGATTTACCACGACCGCAACACTGATCACCGGTGCTCCGTGTGACGCACGACACGAAAAAGAGGGGGCAAAGGGGATGGGGCGCCGCAGATCAGACCGGTGCGGTAACGGGATCGTTATGCGGATTTGAGCGTTCCCTGAGCGGACGCCGAACTTCCGCGATCACGGCATGAGGGTGCCGACCAGCGTCTCCTGGAGTCCGCCCAGCCACAGGTAGGCCATCACCATCGGCTTGCGCGGGTCCTCGTCGGGGAGGCGGAAGAGGAGGTCGGTGTCCTCCTCGTCGGCGATCTCCAGCCGGGCGCCGATCGCCAGGCGCAGGTCGTTCAGCGCGCCCAGCCACTTCCTGGACTCCTCCGCCGACAGCTGGAGCACCGCCCCGCCCTCGCCCGCCGACGCCAGCTCGTCCAGGGAGCGGATCACCGCGAGGGCGTTGTCCCGCTTGCCCGCGCGCAGGTCGTTCTCGGTGTAGCGGCGGAACTCGGCGGAGTACGCCCGCCGTTCCTCCGCCTCCCGCGGCGAGGCGGGCGCCCGCCCGGGATCGCCGTAGGCGTCCGGGAACAGGCGTCTGAGCACCGGGTCGGCGGGCGGCTCGCTGGGGCCGTCGGCGAACAGCTCGGCGAGCGGGTCGCCCTGCGTGTCCTCGGCGGGGCCGGGGCCGATGAGCTCCAGGAGCTGCACGGCCAGCGACCGGATGATGGAGATCTCGACGGCGTCGAGGGCGACGGCCGCGCCGCCGCCGGGGAGCGGTTCGAATTGTCCTGGCATGAAGGAGGTCGCTACTTCCGGTCCTGCTGGAGGGTGGCCCACAGGCCGTAGCCGTGCATGGCCTGCACATCCCGTTCCATCTCCTCGCGGGTTCCGCTGGAGACGACCGCCCGGCCCTTGTGGTGGACGTCGAGCATGAGCTTGGTGGCCTTGTCCTTGGAATAGCCGAAGTACGTCTGGAAGACGTACGTCACATAGCTCATGAGGTTGACGGGGTCGTTGTGGACGATCGTCACCCAGGGGACATCGGGCTCCGGTACGGCGGATACCTCCTCCGCCGACTCGGTCTTCTCGATCTCGATGGGTGCGGCTGCCGTCACAAGGCCATGCTGCCATCACCGGGGGGTACTCGCACAAACGGACCCGGAAATCGTCAGACTGACGAAATAGGGGTACCATCCGTGGTCGTGCTGCACCTGCCGGGGGACGGTCCCCGGACCCCCGGCCGACACCGGGGTGCCCTGCGAGACATAGCGAGGAAGCGGAAGTGGGCGTTGCGGACCTTGGGCTGCCGGTGGACGTTCCCTCGACGGCGCTCTTCACGGACCAGTACGAGCTGACGATGCTGCAGGCCGCCCTGCGGGCGGGCACGGCGGAGCGGCGGAGCGTGTTCGAGGTCTTCACCCGGCGGCTGCCCGACGGGCGCCGCTACGGCGTCGTGGCGGGCACCGGCCGGGTGCTGGACGCGGTGGAGAACTTCCGCTTCGACGCGGGCGTCCTGGGCTTCCTGCGCGAGCGCGCCATCGTCGACGAGGAGACCCTCGCCTGGCTCGCCGACTACCGCTTCGGCGGCGACATCTGGGGCTACCCGGAGGGCGAGGTGTACTTCCCGGGCTCGCCGATCATGCGGGTCGAGGGGTCCTTCGCCGAGTGCGTGCTGCTGGAGACGGTGATCCTGTCCATCCTCAACCACGACTCGGCGATCGCGGCGGCCGCCTCCCGCATGTCCTCCGCCGCCGGCGACCGCCCGCTGATCGAGATGGGCGCCCGCCGCACCCACGAGCTGGCCGCGGTGGCCGCCTCCCGCGCCGCGTACGTCGGCGGCTTCTCCTCCACCTCCGACCTGGCCGCGGGCTTCCGCTACAACATCCCCACCGTCGGCACCTCCGCCCACGCCTTCACCCTGCTGCACGACAGCGAGCGGGACGCCTTCCGGGCCCAGGTGGACACCCTCGGCCGGGGCACGACGCTGCTGGTGGACACCTACGACGTCGCCGAGGCGGTCCGTACGGCCGTGGAGGTCGCCGGGCCGGAGCTGGGCGCGGTGCGCATCGACTCCGGCGACCTGCTGCTGGTCGCGCACCGGGTGCGGCAGCAGCTGGACGAGCTGGGCGCCCGGGACACGAAGATCATCGTGACCTCGGACCTGGACGAGTACGCGATCGCCTCGCTGGCGGCGGCGCCCGTGGACGCGTACGGCGTCGGCACCCAGCTGGTGACCGGCTCCGGCCATCCGACCAGCTCGATGGTGTACAAGCTGGTCGCCCGCGCCGAGTCCGCCGACCCCGGCGCGCCGCTGGTGCCGGTGGCCAAGAAGTCCACCGGCGGCAAGGCCTCCGTCGGCGGCCGCAAGTGGGCCGCGCGCCGCCTGGACGCCGACGGCGTCGCCGAGGCCGAGGTGATCGGCACCGGACCGGTGCCGGCCGCGCTGGCGGACCGGCAGCTGCTGGTCGAACTGGTCAAGGGCGGCGAGGTCGTCGCACGGGAGTCCCTGGAGGTCGCACGGGCGCGGCACGCCGCCGCCCGCGCGAATCTGCCGCTGTCCGCCACCCAGCTCTCGCGCGGGGAACCCGTCCTTCCGACGGAGTACGTCCAGGGCCGCCCGGGTAGCTAGAGCGGGTGCCCGCACACGCCCCGCAGCGCCCCTGCCGCACCGTCCCCGAACTCCATGGGCCCGGAGGTTCACCGGCCGGGCCCGTACGCTCCCCCGGGCTTCGGGGGAGCCCCCATCCCCGACCCACAGCCGAAGGACACCGACCATGCGCCGCGCCTTGATCGTCGTAGACGTGCAGAACGACTTCTGCGAGGGGGGCAGCCTCGCGGTGGCCGGAGGCGCCGACGTGGCCGCCGCCGTCACCGAGCTGATCGGGCAGGCCCCCGCCGGCTACCGGCACGTCGTGGCCACCCGCGACCACCACATCGCCCCCGGCGGCCACTTCGCCGACAACCCCGACTACGTCCACTCCTGGCCCGCGCACTGCGTCGCCGGCACGGAGGGGGTGGGCTTCCACCCGAACTTCGCCCCCGCCGTCGCCTCCGGCGCGATCGACGCCGTGTTCGACAAGGGCGCGTACGCGGCGGCGTACAGCGGCTTCGAGGGGACCGACGAGAACGGGGTGCCGCTGGCCGACTGGCTGCGGGCCCGGGAGATCGACGAGGTGGACGTCGTGGGCATCGCCACCGACCACTGCGTGCGGGCCACCGCGCTGGACGCGGTGCGCGCCGGCTTCCGCACCCAGGTCCTGCTCGACCTGACCGCCGGGGTGGCCCGGGAGACCACCGAGCGGGCCCTGGAGGAGATGCGCGCGGCGGGGGTCGAGCTGTCCGGGAAGCCCGTCGTCTCCTGAGCCGCGGGAGGGCGCCTCACGCCCGGGCGGCCGGGGGGCGCAGCAGCGCCCGGATGGGGCGCCACAGCTCCTGGACGAGGTCCGCGCCGCCGTCGGGAGCCGTGCGCCATATCAGGCCGTCCGGATGGTGCAGGACCGCCGTGATCTCGTCCGGGGTCGGCGGGGCGGTGTTGCCCCGCAGGTAGACCGCGCGCATCCCCAGGTTGCGCAGCCGGGTCAGGGCGCGCGCCCGGTTCCGGGCGTGGACGAGGACCCGGACCCGCCCGGCGGGGGCGCCCCCGCCGGGGTCGTCGGCCGCGGGGCTGGGCAGGTTCAGCGCCACCACCACGCTGCCGCTGGGCAGCTTGCAGAAACCTCCTGCGGCCATGTGGTCATACCCCCGTGTCAGCCGGTGTCAATAAGAGAACCACAGGACGCACCTAAACACGATCGGCGGCAACCCGCCAGAGGGGTTGCCGCCGATCATCGCCTGACCTGCGAAAACGTCGATTACTTCACTGCGGGTCCGACCTGGAGCGAGATCGTGGAGCCGTCCTTGGCCTCCTTGACGATCTTGATCCGGGTGTTGGTGTCAGTGATCTTGACGCCGGCGGTGGGGTTCGTCTCGTCGTAGTACGTCCCGGTGTGGTCGTCGAAGACCGACACGCCCTTCGAGGACGGGATCCGGGTGGCGACCCCCTGGTTGTGCAGGGTGATGCCGTCCGTGCGGTAGAGGCTGAACGGCGAGTCGTAGGACTGGACGCGGTTGCGCATCAGCGTGCCGTCGGACCACTTCAGCGCGGCCGGGTGCGAGTCCACCGGCAGCAGCAGGCCGGCGCCCGGGTGCTCGCTGGTGTTGTTGTCCTGCTGGGAGGTGTCCCACTTCCAGATCAGCAGGCCGTTCTGGTACGGGTAGTGCTCCACCCAGTTCGGACGGGTGTTGCCGAAGCCGAAGTTGTACGGGCCGACCGCGAGGGTCTTGTCGTACGACACGTACTGGCGGTTTTCGGCGATGTAGAACTGCGCGTACTCGTCCGTGATGGACGCGCCGACGCGGGAGAAGCCCTTCGCGGTCCAGGCCGCGTCCGCGCTCTCCGCGCCGTCCGTGAACAGGGCGGTGCCGTCGGCGGTCACGGCGATCGAGTCGGCCGCGAAGCCCTTGGGGGCGACCCCGCCGTCCGTCTGGTAGCGGAAGCGCAGGTCGATCTTCTTCCCCGCGTAGGCGTCCAGCGGGTACGACAGCTTCCGGTACGTCCCCGAGGAGCCGGTCAGCGCGGGCTTGCCGCTGCCGTCGCGCGGGAGGGCCGCGCCGTCCGCCGTGCCGTCCACCGGCGTCCAGGTGGCGCCGCCGTCGGTGGAGACCTCGGTGTAGAGGTAGTCGTAGTCGGCCTCGATGTCGTACCAGCCGTCGAGGGTCAGCGTGGCCGAGGACCTGCCGGTGAGGTCCACCGGACGGGTCAGCGTGTGCGAGAGGTTGTCGCCGCTGCCGCTCCACCACTGGGTCGCGCCCTGCGCGGGCGCCACGAGCTCGGTGGTGACCTTCTTCTCCGGCAGCTCGACCACCAGGGCCTGCTCGTCCTTGGTGTTGTACTCGGCGACGCCCAGCTTGTGCGTCGACTTCGTCGCGGCCTTGGCGGTGTCGTAGTCGAGCCAGCCGAGCTGCAGCTTGTCCCACGCGGTCATGTCGCCGGGCAGGTCGCCGATGGAGTCCTCGCCGGTGCCGAGCCAGGAGCCGGAGGACATCAGGGTCCAGAAGCCGGTGGAGTTCTCGCCGCCGTTGGTGTCGTAGTGGTCCGGCAGGCCGAGGTCGTGGCCGTACTCGTGGGCGAAGACGCCGAGTCCGCCGTTCTCCGGCTGGATGGTGTAGTCGCCGACCCAGATGCCGCTGGAGCCGATCTGCGTGCCGCCCAGCCGGTTGCTCTCCGGGCCGGTGGCGCCGGCGTCGGTGCCGAAGGCGTACCAGCGGTGGGCCCAGATCGCGTCCTCGCCCTGGGCGCCGCCGCCCGCGGACTCGTCCTCGCCGGCGTGCACGATCTGGAAGTGGTCGATGTAGCCGTCGGCCTCGTTGAAGTCGCCGTCGCCGTCGAAGTCGTAGCGGTCCCACTGGTCGTACTCGGCCAGCTGCGCCTTGATCTGCGCGTCGGTCCTCCCGGCCGCCTTCTGCTGGGCGTACCAGGCGTTCACCCCGTCGGAGACCGCGTACCAGGCGCAGTTGTCGGGGACGCACTTGTTGGAGCCGTACCGGGCCTCGTTGTAGGGGACCTTGACCCAGTCGGAGACCTCGCCCTCGATGGAGTAGCGGCCCGAGGACTGCTTCTCGTAGTACTTCTTCATCGACTCGACACCCTTGCCGGTGCCGAAGTAGAGGTCCTCGTAGTGCTGCCGGTCGTAATCGGCCTGCCAGGCGGTGGAGTTGTCCTCGGCGCGGTCCGGGCGGGCGATCTGGTTGTGCAGCGGGCCGGGGGTGCCGCCGTAGCGGCTGTCCGTCCGGTCGCCGAACTCGACCAGGATGGTGAAGATCTTGTCGGTCTTCTCCCGGCCGAGTTCGACGTACTTGCTCCGGCCCTTGGAGCTCTTCAGCTGGACGACCTTCGAGCCGTCCCGGTCCTTCACCGCGGCGTCGCCCGATATGACCTGCTTCAGGGCTTCCTCGCGCTGGGCCTCCTGCGTCTTGCTCAGCGGGCCTTCCAGGTCGTGGTCGGCGTGGTGGCGCGCCGCCGGGTCGTGCCGTTCCACGGACGCCGCGGGAGCGCCCTCGGCGGCCTGGGCCGCCGTCAGGGCCGACAGGGTCGCCGCGGCCGTGGCGAGCGTGACGCCTATCGCGGCGGCTCTGAACGTCCAGGGTCTGCTGGTCACTTGAGTTCCTCCCCCGCGTCCGGGCGCACGGAAAGGGGGGTCCTGGGGATGGAGGGCCCGCGCGCCTGATCAACGCGTGTAGTCAAGTGACGACATTTGACTAGAGGTTCACGGGAAAAGACAGATCTTGACTTGGACAGTTCAAGTGCACTATGCGGAGTTCACGTTCGCTTTGCGGACACCTGTGGTCCGCGGCTCGACAGGCACGTCCGAACGTCCGCTTTCCGGAGGAAATGACTCCATGTGCCCCCGTGCACCGCCCCTGTCGGCCGGGGCACGCTCACCGTCCGTTCCCTCCGGGCGCGCGGGCGGCTGGAGCCGACCGACGAAACGCCCGGAAGCCGGCGGAAAGCCAGGCCGGCACCCCCCGTGGACCCCCGCCTGCCGAGGACATGACGGCCATGCCCCGTCCGGCCGTCGCACAGCTCGCCCACGGTCCGTGCACCGTGATCCTCCCGGCCCTCGTCATGCTGCCGCTGTCCGGGGCGAGTTCGGGTCCGGGGATCGCGGTCGTCGCCGTGGTGGCACTCGTCCTCGGGCCGCCGGCCGCCCTGACGGCCCGGCTGCCGAGGCCGCGTACGGCCTCACCGGGTGCTGACCACCACCGTCTTGGCCGCCTTGTCGTGCAGGCCCTGCTTGTAGGGCCGGTCGAAGTAGCTCCAGCCGCCCGCGATGATCGTCCACACGCAGGCGCAGCAGAACGCGAACGGCAGCCACAGCACCGCGGCGCGCGTCAGCGCGGTCTGCACGGAGGGCGTGGCGCCGCTGTCGAGGTCGGCCACGCGCAGGCCCAGCCACTTCTTGCCGAGGGTCTGCCCCGTCCTGCTGATCAGGACGGTGTCGTAGGCGATGTAGAGCACGGCGGCGATGACCGACTGGGTGAAGGACCGGCCGGTGTCGATCCGGTCGCCGTCGAAGCCGTACTCGTTGACCCGCAGGCCCCAGCCGAGCAGCCAGACGACGACGCCGACGAGGATCATGTCGATGATCCGGGCCAGCGTGCGCCTGCCGCTGTCGGCGAGCGGGGGCATCCCGGCGAGCGGGTCGCCGGGCTGGGAGCCGCCGCCGTAGGGGTCGCCGCCGTAGGGGCCGCCCGAGGAGGGCGGGGGCCGGTCGCCGCCGTACGGGGTGTCGTACGGCGAGCCCGCGCCGGGCGTCGGGGGCGGCTGCTTCCTGAACGGGTCGTCTTCCGGCGGCTGCCGGCCGGAGCCGGGGGGCGGTTCACTGCTCATGGCCCGAGTCGACCGCGAACCCCCCGGTGCCGCATCCGGCGGACGGCCGTCCGGAGTAGCGCGCCCGGCGGCCGGCGCGGCGGGCGCGGTCAGCCGGCCACGAACGTGTGCGCGGCCTTGTCGTGCCAGCACTGGCGCCAGGGCTTGTCGAACAGGCACCAGAGGACGCCGACGACCCCCACGACGAGGAGGCCGGGGACGCTGTAGACCAGCCAGCGGCGCAGGGCCGCGCCGAAGGACGGGGGCTCGTGCGCCTCGATGTCCCGGACCTCCAGGCCCAGCAGCTTCTTGCCGGGGGTGCGGCCCCACTTGGCGGTGGGCAGCACCTCGTAGACGACGCCGAAGAGCAGCAGGACGGCGAGGACGATGCCGAGGCAGGTGGCCGTGGTGCCGTCGAGCAGCCAGACCGTGACGGTCTCGCCGGAGAGCCTGGCGGCGTCGATCTTCGCGTCGATGTGGTCGATCGCCTTGCCGCCGAGCGGTACGGCGGCCGCGGAGGTGACGGCCGCGAGGACGACGGTGTCCAGCAGCCGGGCGGCCAGCCGCTTGCCGAGCCCGGCGGGCCGGGCCGCCGCCTGCCGCCGGGCGGCCGCCTGGAAGGGGTCCTCGACGGGCGGCTTCCAGGGCGCGACGGACGGCTCGTCCGCGGCCCCGGCCAGCCGGTGCACCTGCTGCGCCCAGGAGGACTGGCCCCCGCCGGGGCCGGTGGTCACCGGGGTGGGGACGGGGGACGAGGCGGCGGGGACGGCGGGCTGGGGAGCGGCGACGGGCTGAGGGACGACGGCGGGCTGAGGAGCGACGGCAGGCTGGGGAGCGGCGGCAGGCTGGGGGGCGGCGGGAGCGCTCAGCTGCTGGGGGCCGGAGGGAGGCGCCGGGGCGGTGGCACCGGCCTGCGCGGCGGCGCGGGCGGCGGGCGTGCCGGGGGCGGGGGCGGCGGGCGTGCCGGGGGCCGGAGCGCCGGGACCGCCCGCGGCGGGGGCCCCGGGAGCCCCGTCCACCCGGCCCTGCCGCCCCGCGCGCGGCGGCACCGCGCGGAAGGTCATGGTGCCGTCGTCGGCGACGGCGCCGTCTTCGAAGCCGTCGGCTCCGGGCGCCTTCGGGCCCGCCGCTCCCCCG
Organism: Streptomyces glaucus; assembly: GCF_039533365.1. Lineage (NCBI taxonomy): Bacteria > Bacillati > Actinomycetota > Actinomycetes > Kitasatosporales > Streptomycetaceae > Streptomyces > Streptomyces glaucus. The sequence continues at coordinate 67,238 of NZ_BAAATK010000001.1, read as the reverse complement.
GGTTCGGCGGTGGGCCGGCGCAGGACGAACGTGTTGCCCGAGCCGCGGTCCTGGCCGGCGGGCGGGGCCGTCGCGGCGCCGTCGGGGCGGGCGGAGCGGCCGTCCGGCCGGGCGGGGACGTCGGCGGCCCCGGCGCCGGCCGGCGCGGGACGGGCGTCGGCCGGCGGCGTCGCGTGCGGCAGCCTCGGGTCGGCTCCCGGGGACCCGCCCCAGGAGACGCGGCGGTCCTGGTCGCCTCCGAAGCCGGACTGCCGGGAGCGGTCGGCGCCCCAGGCGGACGCCGTCCCGGGCCGGTCGCCGGGCCGGGACCCGGACGGAGCGGACTCCTCGGCCGGGTCCTCGTCGAAGAAGTGCGGGCCGGTCTCCTCGACCGGGGCGGCAGGCCGCGCCGGGCGCACGCCGGGCGGCGGGGCGAGCGGCTCGCCGTCCTTGGGCGCCGGACGGCTGGTGCCCGGCACCCACGCGGCGCCGTTCCAGTACCGGACGTATCCAGGGATGGACGGGTCCGGGTAATACCCTTCGCGGGGCCTGTCGTCACCGGGGGCCGGGGTGGGGGCGCTCATGTCCGTCGTCCGGTATCTGCTCGGGGGTCGTACGGGGGCCTCCACATCTATCAGACGGGCGCCGCCCGCACCGCCGGTCCCGCCGGACCCACTCCTTTCCGGGCAACCTCGGGCACGCGCTTCACACCTGCGGCTCACACCTGCGGCGGCATGCGCCGCCCCCGCGGCCGGGCGTCAGAACAGCTTGCCCGGGTTGAGGATGCCGAGCGGGTCGAACGCCCGTTTGACCGCCTGCTGCATCTCGACGCCCACCGGGCCCAGCTCGCGCGCCAGCCACTCCTTCTTCAGCACGCCCACGCCGTGCTCGCCGGTGATCGTGCCGCCGAGTTCCAGGCCGAGGGCCATGATCTCGTCGAAGGACGCGCGGGCGCGCCGGGACTCGTCGGGGTCCTGCGCGTCGAAGCAGACTGTGGGGTGGGTGTTGCCGTCCCCGGCGTGCGCGCACACCCCGATGGTGAGCCGGTGCCGCTCGGCGATCCGGGCGACCCCGTCGAGCAGGTCGCCGAGCCGGGAGCGGGGCACGCACACGTCGTCGATCATCGTCGTGCCCTTGACGGCCTCCAGCGCGGTGAGCGACATCCGCCGCGCCTGGAGGAGGAGCGCGGACTCGGCGGCGTCGTCGGCCCGGACGACCTGGGTGGCGCCGGCCGCCTCGCACAGCGCGCCGACGGCGGCGAGGTCGGCGGCCGGGTCGGGGGTGTCGAAGGCGACGAGCAGCAGGGCCTCGGTGGTCTCCGGCAGGCCCATGCGGGCGAGGTCGTTGACCGCCCGGAGCGTCGTGCGGTCCATCAGTTCGAGCAGGGACGGGACGTGGCCGCCCGCCCGCCGCCCGCCGCCGTCCCCGCGCGCGGACGCCGCGCGCCCCTGCGTCCCCATGATCCGGCAGACGGCGTCGCAGGCGGCGGAGGCGGAGGGGAACTCCGCCGCCAGCACGAGCTGCTCGGGCGGTTTCGGCTTCAGCGCCAGGACGGCCCGGACGACGATGCCGAGGGAGCCCTCGGAGCCGACGAAGAGCCGGGTGAGGTCGTAGCCGGCGACGCCCTTGGCGGTGCGCCGGCCGGTCCGGAGCAGCCGTCCGTCGGCCAGCACCACGTCCAGGCCGAGGACGTACTCGGCGGTGACCCCGTACTTGACGCAGCACAGGCCGCCGGAGGCGGTGCCGATGTTGCCGCCGATGGTGCACATCTCCCAGCTGGAGGGGTCCGGGGGGTAGGCCAGGCCGTGTTCGCCGGCCGCGCGGGACAGGGCGGCGTTGACGACGCCGGGTTCGACGACGGCGATGCGGTCGACCGGGTCGATCTCGAGGATCCGGTCCATCTTCGTCAGGGACAGCACGATGCAGCCGTCGGTGGCGTTGGCCGCGCCGGACAGGCCGGTGCGGGCGCCCTGCGGGACGACCGGGACGCGCAGTGCGGTGGCGGTGCGCATGACGTGCTGGACCTGCTCGACGGTGCGGGGCAGGACCACCACGGCCGGGGCGCCGGCCGGGCAGAAGCTCGCCATGTCGCGGGCGTAGGAGGCCGTGACGTCGGGGTCGGTGAGGACCGCCTCGGCGGGCAGACCGCCGAGCAGTCGGTCGACGAGGGTGTCGGTCGCTTCGTCGCGCGGCGCTTCGATACGGCTCACGATCACAGGGTCGCACCGGGGGCCATCGGTGTGAACCCCGCCGGCGGCGCCCTTGGTCTGCCCGGGTGCGGTCGGCGCGCCGGCGCACAGTGAGCGCCATGGAGATGCACGAGCAGGAGGAGGCGCGCACGGGGGCGGCCGCCCCGCGCCCCGCCCGGCGGGTGCTGGCCGCCTCGGTGGCCGGGGTCGCCGGCGCCGCCGTACTGGGCGGGGCGCTGGTGCTGCTGCCCGGGGCGCGCACGGCGCCGCCGCCCGCGCCGGGGCCGGTGGCGCAGGCGCGCGACGCGGTCGCCTCGGGGGTGCCGGCCGCGCTGCCCGACCTGGCGCTGCTGATCACGGACCGGGAGGCGCGGCTACGGACCCGCCCGCGGGACGCGCGGTCGTGGGCGGTGCTGGGGGCGGCCTATGTGGAGCAGGGGCGGCGGACGGCCGAGGCCGCGTACTACCCGAAGGCCGAGCGGGCGCTGCGCACGTCGCTGGAACTGCGGGCGCGGCGCAACGCGCCGGCGCTGGACGGCCTGGCGGCGCTGGCGCTCGCCCGCCGGGACTTCCCCGCGGCCCGGCGGTGGGGCGAGGCCGCGCGGAAGCGGGCGCCGAAGCGGTGGACGACGCGGGCGCTGCTGGTCGAGGCGTACACCGGGCTGGGTGACCACCGGGCCGCGCGCCGGACGCTGGCGGAGCTGATGAAGCTGCACTCGGGCCCGGCGGTGCTGGCGCGGGCCGCGGCCGTGTACCGGGACCGGGGCTGGCGCGAGGACGCGGCGGCCCGGCTCGCCGACGCGGCGGCCTCAGCCGGCGCTCCGGCGGAGCGGGCGGCGTACCTGGAGCGGGCCGGGCAGCTGGCCTGGGAGCGCGGCGACCGGGAGGCGGCGCTGCGGCATTTCCAGGAGGCGGTGCGCACCGACCCCGATCTGCGGGCGGCGCAGGCCGGGCAGGGCAGGGCGCTGGCGGCCCTGGGGCGGACGACGGAGGCGCTGGCCGCCTACCGGATGGCGCTGGCCCGGCAGCCGTGCCCGGAGTACGCGCTGGAGCTGGGCGAGCTGTACGAGTCGCTGGGTCTGGCGCAGGCGGCCCGGGTGCAGTACGACCTGCTGCGGGAGCGGGTGCGGCAGGCCGCCGCGGGCGGCGTCGACGGGGAGCTGGTGCTCGGCCGGTTCGAGGCGGACCACGCCGATCCGCGGGCCGCGGTGCGGCGGTTGCGGACGGAGTGGCGGCGGCAGCCGGGGACCGCGGTGGCCGACGCCCTGGGGTGGGCGCTGCACCGGGCCGGGCGGGACGAGGAGGCGCTGCGCTTCGCCCGGATCGCGACGGACCGGGTGCACGGGGGCGAGGTGCGCAGCGCGCTGTACTCCTACCACCGGGGCGTGATCGAGCGGGCGCTGGAGCGGTACGGGCCCGCCCGGCGGCAGCTTCAGGAGGCGCTGCGGATCAACCCGTACTTCTCGCCGGTGCACGCGCCGGCGGCGCGGGCGGCGCTGGCGGCGCTCGGCGAGCCGCAGGTGCGGGACGTGCCGGACTTCACGGCGCCGCGGTGCCGGTCGGGGCGGTGCGGGTGACCGCGGCGGGCGGGTGCGGCGGGGCGGGCCGCGGGCGGGGGCGCGCACGGTGGTGCCCGGCGGGAGGCGGTCGCGCACCGGGCTCCGCGGGCCTCGCGGCCGGCGGGGAAGGGCCCGGCGCCGTCGGTGGTGCCGACGGCGCCGGGGCCCTGGGCGCCGCATGTGTCGCCGGCCCCGGCCGGGCGGCCGGGCCATGGGCGGCTAGAGGTTCCCGCGCCTGGCCTGTTCCCGCTCGATCGCCTCGAACAGCGCCTTGAAGTTGCCCTTGCCGAAGCCCATCGAGCCGTGGCGCTCGATGAGTTCGAAGAAGACGGTCGGGCGGTCCTGGACCGGCTTGGTGAAGATCTGCAGCAGGTAGCCGTCCTCATCGCGGTCGGCGAGGATCTTCAGCTCGCGCAGGGTCTCCACGGGGACGCGGGTGTCGCCGACCCACTCGCCGAGGGTGTCGTAGTAGGAGTCGGGCGTGTCGAGGAACTCGACGCCGGCCGCGCGCATCGTGCGGACCGTCTGCACGATGTCGTTGGTGTTCAGCGCGATGTGCTGGACGCCGGCGCCGCCGTAGAACTCCAGGTACTCGTCGATCTGGGACTTCTTCCGCGCGATCGCGGGCTCGTTGATCGGGAACTTGACCTTCAGGGTGCCGTCGGCCACGACCTTCGACATCAGCGCGCTGTACTCGGTGGCGATGTCGTCGCCCACGAACTCCTTCATGTTCGTGAAGCCCATGACCTTGTGGTAGAAGCCGACCCACTCGTTCATCCGGCCGAGTTCGACGTTGCCGACGCAGTGGTCGATGGCCTGGAAGGTGCGGTGGGCGGGCGGTTCGACGAGGGGGCGGGCGGCGACGTAGCCGGGCAGGTACGGGCCGTCGTAGCCGGTGCGGTCGACCAGGGTGTGGCGGGTCTCGCCGTAGGTGGCGATCGCGGCGAGGACCACCGTGCCGTGCTCGTCCTTCAGCTCGTACGGCTCGGCCACCGAGCGGGCGCCGTGCTCGATGGCGTAGGCGTGGGCGGCGCGCGCGTCCGGCACCTCGATGGCGAGGTCGACGACGCCGTCGCCGTGCTCGGCCACGTGCCGGGCGAGGAAACGGCCCCAGTCGGTGACGGGCTTGATCACCGAGGTGAACACGAACCGGGCCGAGCCGTTCTCCAGGACGTAGGCGGCGGTCTCGCGGCTGCCGTTCTCCGGTCCGGAGTAGGCGACCAGCTTCATGCCGAAGGCGGTGGAGTAGTAGTGCGCCGCCTGTTTGGCGTTGCCCACGGCGAACACGACCGCGTCCATTCCCTTGACCGGGAAGGGATCGGCCTGCCGGGCGGTTTCGGGAGTGTGGTGTGTGGTCTGCGTCATAGCCGCAGGGTCTCCCCGATCGGCAAGGTGCGCAATAGTTTGCCTTTTTGCTGGGCAATTCGACCAGTTCCACGTCCGTTTCTGCGAGCGTTCTGTACAGGATGACCAGCCGGGAGGGCTGCCGTGGCGATCGATCGTCTGGACGGGCGGATCATCGTGCTGCTGGCGCGGGAGCCGCGCATCGGGGTGCTGGAGATGTCCCGGCGGCTGGGCGTCGCCCGGGGCACCGTCCAGGCGCGGCTGGACCGGCTTCAGTCGAACGGAGTCATCCGCGGCTTCGGGCCCGAGGTGGACCCGGCGGCGCTCGGCTACCCGGTGACCGCGTTCGCGACGCTGCAGATCCGGCAGGGCCAAGGGGCCGACGTACGGGCGCACTTGGCGACCGTGCCGGAGGTGCTGGAGCTGCACACCACCACCGGCACCGGGGACATGCTGTGCCGCCTGGTGGCCCGCTCGAACGCCGATCTCCAGCGGGTGATCGACCGGGTTGTCGGTTTTGATGGCATCGTCCGGGCCTCCACGGCGATCGTCATGGAGAACCCCGTTCCGCTGCGGATCATCCCGCTGGTGGAGCAGGCGGCGCTGCGGGAGCCGCCGCAGGAGGCACGGGACCGGATCACGTAGCCGACCTGGGGGTGAGCGGGTGAGCTTCTGGGAGTACCTCGGCAGCCGCCACCAGCAGGTGCTCGCCGACGCCTGCCGGCACGCGAGCACCGTCTTCCCGTGCGTGGTCGCGGCGGCCGTGCTCGGTGTGCTGATCGGGGTCGTCGCCCGGCGCAGCGAGCGGGCCGGCGATCTGGTCACCACGGCGGCCTCGGCGGTCCTGGCCGTCCCCCCGCTCGCCGTGATCGGGCTGCTCGTCCCGGTCGTGGGCCTGGGCGTGCCGCCGACGGCGGCCGCGCTGACGCTGTGCGGGCTGCCGCCGGTCGCGCGCAACGCGGTCGCCGGGCTGCGCGGGGCCGGCCCGGCTCCGGGGGACGCGGCCCGGGGCGCCGGGATGTCGCGCACCGCCCGGCTGGTGCGGGTGGAGCTGCCGGCGGCCTGGCCGTCGATCCTGGCCGGGGTGCGGGTCTCGGCGCGGACGCTGACGGGCGTCGCGGCGGTCGCGGCGTACGTCTCCGGTCCCGGCCTGGGCCACGAGATCTTCCGCGGTCTGGCGTCGCCGGACGGCGCCGAGGCGCTCCACCAGGTGCTGGCGGGCACGCTCGGGATCGTCGTCCTGGCGCTGCTGTTCGACGCCGCCTGCGTCCTGCTCGGCCGGCTGACCGCTCCCGGGGGCGGCCGTGCCTGAGACGTCCGTCGCGGGGGCGGCCGCCGGGCGGAAGGCCCGCCCGGACCGGCCGGGGGAAAGAGGCCGTACGGGGGGCTGTCCGGGGGAGCGGGAGGCGTGACCGCCCCCGAGCCGACGGGCGAGGCCCCGGAGAGGGCCGGGGACCGGGGGCTGCCCGGGGCCCCGCCGCCCCCGCGCCCCCCGGCCCGCCCCGTCACCTGGCAGAAGCTGACGTTCCTGCCCGCCGTGCTGGTGGGCGTGCTGCTCGTGACCTGGCTGTGGTTCCGCCGGGCCGACCTGGATCCGGTCTCCCGGAGCGTCCTCGCCGGCGGCCAGGTCTCCGGGGCCCTGTGGCGGCACGTCGGGCTGACCGTGGTCTCCACCCTCCTCGTCCTGGCCGTCGCGGTCCCGCTGGGGGTGCTGCTCACCCGCGGGGCGTTCCGCGGGGCGGCCCCGGCGGTGGCGGCGCCGGGCGGCACCGGCCGGGTGGTCCCGGCGATCGGCCTGCTCGCGCTGGTGGCGGTCTGGCTGGGCGGCGGCCGCCGGGCGGCCCTGATCGGCATCGTCGCCTACGCCGTGCCGCCGGTGCTGTCGCACGTCGTCGCGGGTCTGAACGCCGGCGACCCGGCGGCGGCGGAGGCGGCGCGCCGCCTCGGCATGTCGTCGTGGGACGTGCTGGTCCGGGTGGAGCTGCCGCCGGCGGTCCCGCTGATCCTGGCGGGCGTGCGTACGGCGCTCGTGCTGAACGTCGGCACGGCGACCCTGGCGGCCTTCGCCGGGGGCGGCGGCCTGGGGGTGCTGATCGCCACCGGCGTCGCCGGCCGGCGGATGCCGGTGCTGGTGCTCGGCTCCGTCCTCACCGTCGTCCTCGCCCTGCTGGTCGACTGGCTCGCCTCGCTGGCCGAGCTGCTGCTGCGGCCGCGGGATCCGGAGGCGGACGGGTGAGGCGACGCGGGCGCCCGCGGCCGGCCGGACCGCCGGGGGCGGCGGTGGCGGCGGTCTCCTAACAGCTCGGCACCGGGCCCTTGCCCGTCTCCAGGGCCACCAGCGAGCCGACCGCGTCCTTCAGGGTGGTGACCGGGATCAGCCGCAGGCCCTTCGGCAGCTCCGCCTCGGCGTCCGAGCACTCCGCCTTCGGCACCAGGAAGACGGTCGCCCCGTCCCGCCGGGCGGCCTGTGTCTTGAGGGCCACGCCGCCGACGGCACCGACCGTGCCGTCGGCGCTGATCGTGCCCGTACCGGCGATGGTGCGGCCGCCCGTGAGGTCGCCGCCGGCGCCGTCGCCGTTCAGCTTGTCGACGATCCCGAGGGAGAACAGCAGCCCGGCGCTGGGTCCGCCGACGTCGGCGAGCTCGAGCGTGACCCGCACGTCCGCGGGGTCGAGGCCGAGGTGGTCCAGCGCGGCCCGGGTCGCCGCCTCCTGGGACTCCTCCATCTGCTCGACGTTGTGCCGCTCGATCTCCTCGACGTCGTCGCCGCTCGGGTAGACCGCGTCGCGGGGCATGACCGCCCGGTCGGTGCGGAACCAGCCGTCGAGCACGTCGCCGAGCGAGATGGGGGTGTCCGGGCCGGTCGCCACGATGGTCGTCATCCGCAGCTGTCCGCTGGTGTCCCGGGCCCGCGCGCCGGAGATCGTGATCACCGGGGTGCCCCGGTTCTCGCCGAGGACGTTCACCGTCGTCCCGGGCTGCGCCACGGAGAACGGCAGCGGCGCGAAGGCCGCGGTGGCGAGCAGGGCCACGGCGGGCGCGGCACAGACGGCGACGGACCGGCGACGTGTGAGGCGAGAGAGCACGGGATCAATCTAGCGCGGCGACGCATTCCGGCCGGGGCCGGTCGGCACCCCGGCGCCCCGTCCGGCGCGCCGCCCCGCCACCCCGGCGCCCGTCCGGCGGCCCGGCACCCGCCGTCCGACGGCCCCGTACGGCCGCCCGGCACACCGTCCGGCGGCCCGGCGCCCGTCACCGCAGCGCCTCGGCGACCTCCCGCGCCGCCTCCACGACCCGCGGGCCCACCCGCTCCGGCACCACGTCGGACAGCATCACGACCCCGACGCTGCCCTCGACCCCCGTCACGCCCAGCAGCGGCGCCGCCGCCCCGCACGCGCCCGCCTCCAGTTCCCCGTGGGTCAGCGTGTACCCCGGGTCCGCCGTCGGCTGCCGCCGGGCGGCGAGGATCGCCCGGCCCGCGGCGCCCCGGTCGAGCGGGTGCCGGAACCCGGTGCGGTAGGCCACGTGGTAGTCCGTCCAGGTCGGCTCGACCACGGCCACGGCCAGCGCCTCGGCGCCGTCCACCAGCGTCAGGTGGGCCGTCGCCCCGATGTCCTCGGCCAGCGACCTGAGCGCCGGCAGCGCCGCTTCCCGCACCAGCGGATGCACCTGGCGGCCCAGGCGCAGCACGCCGAGCCCGACCCGGGCGCGGCCGCCCAGGTCACGGCGTACCAGCGCGTGCTGCTCCAGCGTGGCGAGCAAGCGGTACACGACGGTCCGGTTGACGCCCAGCCGGTGGGACAGCTCGGTCACGGTCAGCCCGTGGTCGGTGTCGGCCAGCAGCTTGAGGACGCGCAGTCCCCTGTCGAGCGTCTGGGAGGTCTCCGCGGTCACGACGCCCACTCCTTAGTGGTGAGGTCGGCGGCCCCCTCGCGGCGGATGCGTCACCGAGTCCCGTCGGTGACGCGCTTCAGAGGCCGCCGATCGGCCGGCGGCCCGGTCCGTCCGGTCCCGGGCCCAGTCGCTTCACGGCTGCGCTCCGCGGCGGCGCTGCCACGGGGCGTGTGCGTAGCGTGACAGTAGCGATCCGGTTCGCTCAGCGGAAGGCTCCGTCCAGAATCCGGGCAGTGGCCGGACGGAACTACCTGTGTTTGTCCGTATACGTACGGCCACACAGGGAAGCGCGACGAAGGGCGCGCGCCCCGCTTCGGGACACGCGCCCTTCCGCACGCCCGTCAGGGCCCGGCGCCCGGCCTCACCGCATGCGCGTCGCCCACTCCTGCACCTTGGCGATGCGCTGCCGCAGCTGCCCCGCCGTGGCCTCGGCGGCCGGCGGCCCGCCGCACACGCGGCGCAGCTCGGTGTGGATGACGCCGTGCGGCTTGCCGCTCTGGTGGACGTAGGCGCCGACCATCGTGTTGAGCTTGCGGCGCAGCTCCATCAGCTCCTTGTGGCTGACCACCGGGCGCCGCTCGGCGGGCAGTTCCAGCAGGTCGGCCTCGGTGTCCGGCTTCCTGCGGCTGTGCGCGATCTGCCGCGCCTGCCGCTTCTGCAGCAGCAGCTGCACCTGGTCGGGCTCCAGCAGCCCCGGGATGCCGAGGTAGTCCTGCTCCTCCTCGCTGCCCGGGTGGGCCTGCATGCCGAACTCGGCCCCGTTGTACATGACCCGGTCGAAGACGGCGTCGGACTCCAGCGCCTCGAACGGCAGCATGTCCTGTTCGCCGGTGTCCTCGTCCTGCTCCCGGTTCGCCTCCTCCATCTCCTTCTCGGACTCGGCGTACGGGTCCTCCTCGCCGTCCTTCTTGGGCCGGTCGAGGACGTGGTCGCGCTCCTTCTCCATCTCGTTGGCGAAGGAGAGCAGGTCGGGCACGGTCGGCAGGAACACCGACGCGGTCTCGCCGCGCCGCCTGGACCGTACGAAACGGCCGACGGCCTGGGCGAAGAACAGCGGCGTCGAGATCGTCGTCGCGTACACGCCGACCGCGAGGCGGGGCACGTCGACGCCCTCGGACACCATGCGCACGGCGACCATCCACCGGTCGTCGCTGTTGCTGAACTCGTCGATCTTCGCGGAGGCGCCGGTGTCGTCGGACAGCACCAGGGTCGCCTTGTGGCCGGTGATGTCCCGGATGAGCTTGGCGTAGGCGCGCGCGGAGTCCTGGTCGGAGGCGATGACCAGCGCGCCCGCGTCCGGGATGGCCTTCCTGACCTCGGTCAGCCGCCGGTCGGCGGCGCGCAGCACGGCGGGCATCCAGTCGCCGCGCGGATCGAGGGCGGTGCGCCAGGCCTGGCTGACGGCGTCCTTGGTCATCGGCTCGCCGAGCCGCGCCTCGATCTCGTCGCCGGCCTTGGTCCGCCAGCGCATGTTGCCGCTGTAGGAGAGGAAGATGACGGGACGCACCACGCCGTCGGCGAGCGCGGAGCCGTACCCGTAGGTGTAGTCCGCCGCCGACCGCCGGATCCCGTCCGGCCCCTCCTCGTACGTCACGAAGGGGATGGGGTTGGTGTCGGAGCGGAACGGCGTGCCGGTCAGGGCGAGGCGGCGGGTGGCCGGCTCGAACGCCTCCAGGCAGGCCTCGCCCCAGGACTTGGTGTCGCCGGCGTGATGGATCTCGTCGAGGATGACCAGGGTCTTGCGCTGCTCGACGCGGTTGCGGTGCAGCATGGGCCGCACGCCGACACCGGCGTAGGTGACGGCGACGCCGTCGTACTCGCGGCCGAGCGGGCCCGCGCTGTACTCGGGGTCGAGTTTGATGCCCACCCGCGCGGCCGCCTCCGCCCACTGCTTCTTCAGGTGCTCGGTGGGCGCGACCACGGTCACCTGCTGCACGACGTGATGGTGCAGCAGCCAGGAGGCCAGCGTCAGCGCGAAGGTCGTCTTGCCGGCGCCGGGGGTGGCGACCGCCAGGAAGTCGCGCGGCTGCTCCTGGATGTACTTCTCCATCGCCCCCTGCTGCCAGGCGCGCAGCTTGCTGGCGGTGCCCCAGGGGGCGCGGCCGGGGAAGGCCGGGGACAGGTGGTGCGAGTGCGAGGCGGAGCTGGCGGTGGTAGTCACGGTCTCCGTGGGGGTCGGGCGGCTCGGTCGGGCGAGCCCGGTGGCTCGGCTACGTATGACAACCGGGCCACCCTACCGGCGGCCCGCCGCCCGCCACGCGCGGACCCGGCCGGGTCACCCCCGGGTGGGATCCACGTCACAGCGGCCCCGGCCGGAACCGCACGGCTCACTTCTTCCGCAGCCGGGTCGTCACCCACGCCCCGGCCAGCGCGACCCCGGCCATCGGCAGGAACACCGCGGCGAAGGCGGCCGGATGCGAGCCGGCGGCCCCGGCGGCCCCGGTGGCCTCGGCGGCCGCGTGGGTGACCGTGCCGCCGCCCAGCGCGGCGAACGCGGCGCCGCCCGCGGCGAGCAGCAGGACGTTGGACAGGCCGTCGGAGATCTGCAGCGCGGCGGAGTTGGCGCCGGCCTCCTCCGGGGCGGAGAGCCGGAGCAGCAGCACACTGGTCGAGGAGATCACCAGGCCCATCCCGAAGCAGCCGAAGCCCCAGGCCACGGCCACCGTCCAGGCGGGCACGGCGTCGATCAGCACGCTCGGCGCCGCGGCGATCGCGGCGGCCACCAGCAGCATCCCGACCGTCATCAGCCGCTCCCGGTACGGCTCGGCCCGCGGCCGGGACTGCACCCACGAGCCCAGCGCCCAGGTGGCGCCGCCCGCGGCGAGCGAGAACCCGGCCAGCGTCGGGGACAGTCCCCGCTGGGTGACCAGCATCAGCGGCACGAAGGACTCGGCGGCGATGAACGACCCCGCGGCGACGCCGCGCAGCAGCACCACCGACGGCAGCCCGCGCGCCGCCCGGCAGGTGCCGCGCGGCAGCAGCCCGAGGACGGCCGGGACCAGCAGGGCCGCGCCCGCCGCGCCGGGCAGGAGGGAGAGCCAGCGCAGGTCCTGCGCGGCGTACTGCAGCAGCCCGGCGCCCAGGGAGATGCCGAGCGCGAGCCGGATGCGGCGGCCGTCGAAGGAGGCGGGCCCCGTGCCGTCCGCGGATCCCGCGCCGTCCGCAGGGGCCGCCGGGCCGCCCCGACCGGCCGCCTCCACCGGGCCGGCCGCGCGGCGGCGGATCTGCGGCAGGGCGAGGGCCAGCGGGAACACCACCAGCACCGGGATGCCGACGAACACCCAGCGCCAGCCGAGGTGCTCCGTCACCGCGCCCGAGGCCAGCGGCCCCACGATCGACGGGACGATCCAGCCCGCCGCGAACGCCGCCATGATCGCCGGCCGCAGCCGCTCGGGATAGGCGCGGCCGACGACGACGTACAGCGCGACGATCACCAGTCCGCCGCCGAGTCCCTGCACGGCCCGGCCCAGGATGAACAGCCACATGGCCGTCGCCGTCCCCGACAGCAGCAGCCCGGCCGCGAAGGCGGCGATGCCGCAGGTCAGCGCCCCCAGCGGGCCGCGCCGGTCCGACCACTGGCCGGCCAGCACCATCCCGAACAGGCTGGTCGTGAAGTACCCGGAGAACGCGAACGCGTACAGCGCCACCCCGTCCAGCTCCCGCGCCGCGACCGGCATCGCCGTCCCCACCGCCGTCGCCTCGAAGGCGATCAGCAGAACGACGGAGACGATGCCGATGCTCAACGCCCGGTAGGGACGGCTCAGCACGGTCTCGGCGCGCTCGGCGGCCGGGGAGGGGTCGGGTGGGGCGGCGACACCGGTGTCGCGCTGCTCGGAGGCGGTCATGGTCGCCAGGGTAAGGGCCGCGGCCCGCGGTGACCCCTGTCGGGAGACCGTACCGGAACGGGACCTCGGTCGTAGGACCGCCGTACGACCACCGGCCGCCGGACCCCCTGCGCCCACCGCCCGGCTCCCCGTCCCCGGCCGCCCGGCTCCCCGTTCATGAACGGCGTGTGGCAGTCGCATTGCGGCGCCCGCGATTCCCTTGAGCCCTTTCCCCGTCCGGCCCTACGGTCGAGTCACCGAGTTCGGCACGGCGAGGAACCCGAGGAGCCCGAGGAGCCCTTCGCGTCCTTCGGAGTCCATCGCCCCCGACACGGCCGTGTGCCCGAGTGGTTTAGGGACTCGCCTGCAAAGCGAGGTACGTGGGTTCGATTCCCGCCACGGCCTCCCTGGGGCGGGCCACTGTCAGTGGCCCGCCCTAACATGTCCCCGCACATCGTGAGGGGGCTTGAGATGCCGAAGGTGCCCGAGAGTCGGCGTATTGGACGCATGGCGGTCAATGAGGTGCGTGCTCTGCTGGAGCGGCACGGCCACATCGTGCAGGAGATCGACGGCAGCAACGACCACGGCGAGGATCTCCACGTCACCTTCGTCCAGGACGGGCAGCGGACGGAGGACTCCGTGGCCATGCAAGTGAAGGGCGGGGTATCGGTCCGGACCCGGCGTGGTCATCGTGTACCGGTCGGCGACCATGGGGACAACTGGCGCGATGGCAGCCTCCCCGTGCTGGTCGTAGTGCACGATCCCGAGCGGGGCGGGCTCTTCTGGGCCAACGCGACCCGTCAACTCCGCAGAGGCAGGGCGCTGCGCAAGACGGTGAAGTCGATCGTCGTCTCCCGGGAGTCTGTACTGGATGACACGAACGTCGACGCGTTCGTGACGTCCATGCGTCATCGTCTCGCCTGGGAACGTGAGGGCGTCGGCAGATGGGCGGACATGGCGGATGTCGAATTCGCCGCCGGCGACATCGTGAAAGCTTTTGAGAACGAGCATTTCGAGCCCATGGTCTTCTGGCAGCGCCGCGGGGAGCCCCACGCGGTCCTTCTCCACCACGATCTCGACTGGGAACCCGTGGCCATCGAGGAGTGGATGCTCCACTTCAAGCCGATTCCGTTCATCGGGCCAATCATCCTCGACGAAGCGGAAGCACATTGGCTGATGGGCTGCTTCAAGTCCACGGGGTGGTGGCGTAGGCCGATCGAGCAGCCCGATCCGGAGCCCGCCTGAGAGGCCGACGTGCTCACTAAGAACTCCTAACGAAATGATCTTCCGGATGGTTGGATCACTCTGGGACTGATGATCCGGGGGTGCTGGGTGGCTCGGCCGAGGCCATGGGAAGTCGACGATGAGCTGTGGGCGGTGGTCGAGCCACTGCTGCCCAGGGCCGAGCGTCGGGCCCGGCACCCCGGGCACAAGCCGTGTCCTGACCGGCTGGCGTTCCAGGGCATCCTGTTCGTTCCGCACACCGGGACCGCCGGGGAACACCTGCCGTAGGAACTCGGCTTCCGCTCGGGCATGACCTGCTGGCGCCGCCTGGCCGAGTGGACCGAGGCTGGCGTGTGGCCGCGGCTCCACGAGGTCCTTCTCGCCAAGCTTCGCAGTGCGAACGCCCTGAACTTCTCCCGGGCGGCGGTCGGCGGCTCCCACATCAGGGCGTTAAAGGGAGCCTCAAGACAGGACGAAGCCCTGTCGACCGGGACAGGACGGGCAAGCAAACACCACCTGATCACCGACGCCACCGGCATCCCGCTCGCCGTCACCCTGACCGGCGGCAACCGCAACAACGTCACCCAGCTGATACCGCTCCTCCAGACCGTGCCGCCCATGCAGGGCAGGCGCGGCCGACCACGGCGCCGTCCGGACGTAGTGCTGGCCGACCGCGGCTATGACCACGACAAGTATCGCCACCTCGTCTGAGGGCTCGGCATAAAGCCACTGATCGCCTGCCGGGGCAGCGAGCACGGCTCCGGACTCGGAACCCAACGCTGGTTCACTGAGCGCGCATCCACCCATTCGCACTGGTTCCGACGCCTGCGGATCCGCTGGGAGATCCGTGAACGACATCCACGAAGCCTTCCTCACCCTCGGTTGCGCACTGATCTGCTGGCGACGCCTGAACTCAACTGTCGCCCGCTAGCTTTTCTGCAGGGTACGGGTGACATCCGCGATGACGGCGGTCGTCAGCACCCAGCCGAAGGCGATCAGCAGGTAAGCCAGACACTGGAGGCTGCCGTCCGACCAGTACCAGGCCGTGCGCTGCCCCAGACCGCCGATGGGGATCAAAAGGTCAAGCGTGTAGACAAGGGGCTGGAACGGTACGCCTTCGTCTTGTTTGGCCGGGTTGGGGGAGTGAGTGCCGAAGGACAGCGTGCCCAGCAAGGCCAGAGCAAGGAGCCAGCCGCCAGCCAGGGGCGGTAACCGTAACCGACGGTCACGTCGAGCAGGTGCCCCCACGCGCATGGCCGGGGGCAGAACTTAGCGCTGATGGCGCTGCTTGGCCAGGAGTACGCGGCGGGCATCGTCGTCGTGGCCGGCCTTCCGGTACCAACTCTCCAACTGCTCGTAGGGCTGGGGGTTGTAGCCCGGGCTGCGTCGAATCCACGTCACGCGGTGGGCCACGGAGTCCCGCCGCCCCACTGCATCCCTCCGCTCGCCTGCTTCGTCCACCTTGATGGAGCCGTAAACGAAACCGTCCAGCTCCACCATGTCCGGCCAACTGAAGTCGTTGTCGTAGAGGTAGGACACCTGCGCGCCCCGCAGGTCCACGGTGCCAGACGGTTGCCGGGCGAGGGCGAAGTCGAAATCAACTGCCTGCATCAGCAGGGCGGCCAATGACGGGCCGTGGCCGTCGGGCGGCCCGTTCAGGACGGCTCCTTCAAAGGTCAGGCTGTCCGCGATCCGGGCACCCCGCAGCCGTACGGTCCCGTTCGCGATGAACCCGTCAGAGAAGTCGAGCGTCGAAGCCACGGCGTTGTCCAGGACGAGCGCCACCCCGCGCTGGCCGGGGCGTTCCAGTAATGCGCCCCGCATGCGCAGTCCGCCCGACAGCTGTGCCCCTATGAGACGGACTTCACCGTGTGCGATGAACCCGTCGTCGCAGTAGACGCCGCCCTCCGCAACCAGTCCGCCGGCGGACACGGCCCATCCCCCGGGTGCGGTGATCTCGGCGCCGCTGAGGTTCACGGCGCCGCTCACATGGGCGTTGATGAGCGACAAGGCGCTGACCCTGCGGTGGAAGGACGAGGCAGAGCCGCTCGTCACGCGCGAGCGCCGCAGGTCGAGGCGCCTATCGATGCGGATTAAGCCTGCTTCTACGCCCGGCACTCGGCTGCCCACGATCGCAATCGACTGGGCCGACGCTCCTGAGAGGTCTACCCCCTCCTCGAACCAGCAGTCCTCGAGCCAGACGGCATGAGCGATCCGCGCACCGGCCAGGTTGAGGTGCCCGGATATCAGCGCTCCAGCGAGCCTCATGGCCATCCGGGGATGATCCAGCCCGGCCATGCTTCGACGGTACGGAGCAGACCAAGCCTCACAGCGGGCGATCACTGTCGTGCACAGGCTGGGCGACAGGTACTGACCCGGCCCTGAGCAGCGGCTGAGCGCACGCCGGTCGTCGCCTGCGGAGCACGGCAGAGGGCTGGTGTGGAACGTTCCACACCAGCCCCCGTCAGTAGTCGGCCACGCTACTCCTTCACGAAGGAGCCCTGGCCCAGCACGGTGCGGAGCCGTCCCTCGGCCCGCAGAGCGGCCACGGCCTTCTGCACCGTGGAGGGTGCCACGTCCAGTTCGGCCGCCAAGTCGTTCACGGCGGGGAACCTCTCCCCTGGCTTGTACTTCCCCGCGTCCAGTCGGCGGCGCAGTTCATCCGCCACCTGAGGCCACACGGGCACTGACCGGTCAAGATCCATACCTTTGAGAATGCGCGTGACCCCGGATTCACGCGACCGCGTATCTTCGGCACCTCATATATGCGAATACTCGTACGCGCGCATACTCGTCACGCAGCACAACGACAGAGACCCCCGCGACAGCGGCGAACTGTCCGGGGGCGTGGCCCGCACTGACAAGGAGTGCAGACGTGCGAACTCTACTGGCCCTCGTCCCCTCATGGCTCCTGGCCGGGCAAGGCAAGCGCCGCGTCCCCCCTCCCGCCGAGCACACGGCGGGCACGACCGCCGCGGGTTCCCCGAAGCGGCGACTGATCATCTCGCCCTCTCCCCCGACTTCGTGCCGTCGGGACTGGGAGGACCTCCTCGTCGTCAGGGCCGACGGGTCGCCCCTCGTACGGCCGTACCTCGTCGCCCACGAGCGGAAGCAGGAGCGCCGCAGGCAGAGGGACCGGCGACGTGCCGCCGTGCCGGCGACGCTCGGACAGGACTACTTGGCAGGAGTAACCGCATGACCGAGCCGAAGCGGTACCCGAGTGAGCCGGTGGAGCTGCCGGACCGCAGTGACTACCGGGAGCCCGCCCCCGTCGAAGGCTGCGCCGGATGCGTCGAGCTGGCGAAGGTGCGCGACTGGGCCCGGGCCGGTCACGACTACACGACCGTCACCGACTGCAACGTCCTCATGGCCAGGCATCCGGACGGCCACTGACGGTGACCATCGCCGAGGCTCGCGCTGCCCGCCCGTATCACCCGAGGCCACGAGCCGGACGGACGGGCGGCCGGTGAGGTGCGGGCGCGCCGGGACCGCAGACGGCGTAGCGCCTCCTCGAGGTCGTCGTCCCCGAGCGGCTGAGGTGCGGCGGTGGCCCGCAGGGCGGGAGGCCGGCGGAGGCGGGTCCTGCGGCGGCGGTGACACCGGCCGCGGTGACGAAGGCGTGTCTACGGCCGACGCCGGTCCTGATCACGGGATCGGCCTCCCTCTCGTGCCGGTGAGCGGGCGAGCTGCTTGCGGCGGAGCAGGAGGCCTGCGGCTCCGCAGGCCAGGGCGAGCAGCAGCAGAGCGGCGAGAGAGGGGTTGAGGTAGCCGGGCACGACGACGGTGAAGCTGTCGCCGGCGTCCGTGCGGCACACGATCCGCAGCGGGACGAAGTCACCGTGGAACGCGGCCACCCGGGCGCCGTCGGCTTCCCGCGCACATGCGTTGCCGACGCCCTGCCGTCCCAGGAAGGCGACGTGGAGGCAGCCCCACAGGTACAGGGCGAGCACGGCGGCCGAACACAGCGCCGTGACGTCCAGGAGGACCGCGGCGGGCGCGCGCGAACCGGGGGACCGGAATCGGCGCGGTGCCAGGCGTGCCCCCAGGAAGGCGATCAGGCCGATCAGCGCCGGTGGTGCCGCGATCAGGATCGTGAGCAGGACGGTGAAGTCGTGCACCTGGTACGGGTCGGTCATCGGCATGTCGGATCGGACCCCGCGGATCGGTCGGCTGTACTTCTCGAAGATCGCGTATAGCGGCATGCGCGGTTGAGCGTCGGAGAACGCGGGCTCCGCCTGGCCCTGGCAGCCGCGCAGAACCCCGTAGATCCCGCTCTTGGAGCAGTCGAGCGCGGGGCGGCGGGCCGGGATCTCCTCGGCGTCGCCCGGCCTGTGGCGGGCAGTGCCTCCTCGGACGCCGGCGGCTCCTGTGGAAGCTCCGCTGCGGCACCACGCGGATCACCGCCCTCGTCCGCTCCGTCGCCGCCTTCGGACTCACCGCCTGATCAAGGTGGAAAGATCTCGTCGCCCCAGGCTATGCCGGCCTTCTGAGCTGCGTGTTTGTCACGGAGTCAGGTGCCTCTGCCTCAGTCAACCGCAAAGCGAGGTACGTGGGTTCGATTCCCGCCACGGTCTCCGTACGGGCTCCGCGGCCGGCCGCCCGCTCGCGGTGCAGCAGCCAGAGCGTGCAGGCCAGGGTGGAGACGTCCGTGGTCAGCGGGTGCGCCGCGGCCCCGGTCCGGCTCCGGATCAGCACCACGCCCGTCGTCCCGTCGACGAGCAGGCTGCCGCCCCCGGCGAGGTCACCCAGGCGTATCAGGTGCTCGGCGCGGCGGGTCGGGCCGGGGAGCCGGTCCTCCGAGGCGTCGTCCCGCCGGTCGCCCCACCCGTGGTCCAGGCGGTCGTCCCACCAGTGGTCCGCCGGGTCGTCCGCGTCGTGCTCCGCCAGGGTCCGCAGCGGTGCGTCCAGGTCCAGGCGGAGGGGGAAGGCCTCCTCGGGCAGGCCCGCCTCGCGCAGGAAGCGGCGGGTCGGCTCGTGCGTCAGCGCCGCGGGGAAGTCGATCTCCTCGAAGCGCGCCACCCGGCCCCGGCCGAACTCCCGGTCCAGCAGGCGGGCCGGGAGGTCCAGGGCCAGCCCCGACTCCGTGTGCCCGCCCGTCACGACGGCCAGGAAACGGATCAGGTCGGCCGTCCTGCGGAACGACGGCAGGTCACCGCCCGTGCCCAGGCAGGCGGCGAACCGCTCCCGCCACCCGGTCGGCTCGTCCGCCGCCGTCATGAACCGCACCAGCGTCGGCAGCGAGGGCGCGAACAGTACCGGCGCCCTCCCCCGCAGCGCCGACGCCGCCTCCCGCCCGCACCCGGCGTACGGGTCCTCCTCCGGCTCCTCCAGCAGGACCGCCGGCGTACCGGTGTCCGCCGTGCTCGTCGCTCCCCCGTGCATGCTGCTCCCCCGTGCCTGCGTACGTGTGCGGTGTTCCGGGCGGGCCGCGCCCAGCCTCCGGGTCCGGCGGCCGCCCTCACTGCCCAGCAGATTACGCGTCGCCACTGACAACGGCCTCGCAATAACAGACGCGTGGACCGCCCCGCCCGTTGCCTCCCGTACCGGGCGGACTCCCGCGCGGGCCCGACCCATCGGCCGGGCTCCCCCACCGGCCGGACCCGCCGCCCGGATCCACCGGCCGGTGACCACCGGCCGGAGCCTCACCGTCCGGTGACCACCGCGGCCTGCGGGCGGATCGGGAGCCGGTTCACGGGGCGGCCCGTGGCGGCCCGCACCGCGGAGGCGATGGCCGCCGGGGAGGTCACCACCGGCACCGCGCTGACCGCCTTCGCGCCGAAGGGGGCGACCACGTCGCGCTCCTCGACCAGTTTGACGATCCGGATGTCCGGCGCGTCCAGCGCCGTCGGCAGGGCGTAGCCGGTGAGGTCCGGGTGGCGGACCAGGCCGCGGGGCGTGCGCAGGTTCTCGGTCAGCGCGATGCCCACGCCCTGGGTCACGCCCGCCTCGATGCGCGCCGCCAGCTGGGCCGGGTTCAGCACCCGCCCCACGTCCTGGGCGACGGCCAGCTCCACGACCCGTACCGAGCCGATCTCGACGTCGACGTCGACCACCGCGCGGATCGCGCAGAAGGAGATGCTCACGAAGGCGTCGCCCTGGCCGGACTCGTCCAGCGGCTCGGTGGGGTGCGGGCGGCACTGCGCGGTCGCCCACAGCTCCTTGCCGTCCAGCGCCTCCGCCACGGTGGTCGACAGGACGCCGTCGTACGACGTGATCTTGCCGTCGGTGATCTGGAGCAGTTCGGTCGACATGCCGAACTTGTGCGCCAGGGGCTGGAGCAGCTGCGTGCGGACCATCTTCGCCGCCCGTTCCACCGCGCCGCCCGACACCCAGGTGTGGCGGCCCCGGCAGCCCGCGCCGGCCGGCGGCTGGTCGGTGTCGACCGGCGCCACGTGGACCTCCTCGACGCCGAGCGTCTCCTGGACGATCTGCCGGGCGAGCGTGGTGAAGCCCTGCCCCGTCTCCACCGCCGCGCACAGCACCGTCGCCACGCCGTCCTGCACCCGCACGGTGGCCGTGGAGACCTCGTCCGCGCCCTCCGCGCCCAGCATGTGCACCATGCCCAGGCCGTAGCCCACGCCCCGGCGCACCGCGCCCGGCTCGCCCGCGCCCTCGGGGCCGCCGGGCAGCAGCCACTCCTCCTCGGGGGTGTCCTTGGGCAGGGGCGGCAGGGGGAAGTCCCGGACGGCCCGGAGGAGTTCCGCGACCGGCGCGGGACAGGTCACCGTCTGGCCCGTCGGGAGCACGTCCCCGGTGGCCATGACGTTGCGCAGGCGCAGTTCCGCCGGGTCCAGGCCGAGCTTCCTGGCCAGCTTGTCCATCTGCGCCTCGTAGGCGGCGCACACCTGCATGGCGCCCTCGCCGCGCACGTGGCCGGAGGGCGGGTTGTTGGTGCGCACGGCCCAGCCCTCGATGAAGGCGTTCGGGACGACGTACGGGCCGCAGGCGAACGCCACGGCGGCGGCCAGGGCGTCGGAGGAGGTGTCGGCGTAGGCGCCCGCGTCGAGCAGGATCTGCGCCTCGACCTTCACCAGTCTGCCCTCGGCGTCCGCGTGGTGGCGGTAGCGCAGCAGGGTGGGGTGCCGGTGCGCGTGGCCGAGGAAGGACTCCTCGCGCGTGGCGGTCAGCTTCACCGGGCAGCCGGTCTTCAGCGCCAGCAGGCCGAGCGGCAGCTGGAAGCCCTGGTCCTCGCGGTCGGCCGTCGCTCCGGGCACACCGGTGACGACCACCTTCACCCGTTCGGGCTCCAGGCCGTAGCAGGCGGCGGCCGTGTCGCGGTCGGTGTGCGGGTCGGTGGAGGCGAGGTACAGCTCCACGCCGCCGTCCGGGCGGGGCACCGCGAGGCCCGCCTCGGCGCCGATGGGCGCCGGGTCCTGGCGGCCGATGCGGTACAGGCCCTCGACGACGATCTCCCCGGCCGCCGCCGGGTCGCCGTGGCGCAGCGGGATGTGCCGGATCAGGTTGCCGTCGGGGTGCAGCGGCTCGGCCTCGAAGGCCTGCTCCGGGTCGGTCACCGGGTCGAGCACCTCGTACTCGACGATGACGGCGGCGGCGGCCATCCGCGCGGTGTCCGGGTGGTCGGCGGCGACGGCGGCGATGGGCTCGCCGTGGTGGCGCACGACCTCGGAGGCGAACACCGGGCGGTCGGCCTTGCCGCGGCCGTACAGCGGGGTGCCGGGCACGTCCTCGTGCGTGAGCACGGCCCGCACGCCGGGCATCTCGCGCGCGTGGGAGGTGTCGATGGACACGATGCGCGCGTGCGGGTGCGGTGAGCGCAGCACGGCCGCCCACAGCAGCCCCTCGGCCCACAGGTCGGCCGCGTACGGGAAGGTGCCCTCCGTCTTGGCGCGGGCGTCGGCGTGCGGCAGGGAGGCGCCGATGCCGTGCGGGATCGCCTCGGGGGCGGGGGCGGCCTCCGCGGGCTGCGCGGCCTGCGCGGTGGCTGCTTCGTTGCTCACGCGTGGCCTCCGTCCTGGCCGTAGGGCTGGTCATGCGGTCCGGGCGGGCCGGAGGGCTCGAACACCGAGGGGTGGGCGCCGCCGGCGCCCGGGCCCGCCTGATGGGGGATGCGGGGCTCCTCCGCGTCCGTCTCGGCCGCGTCGGCGGCGTGCGCCGCGCGCTCGGCGACCACCTCCTTGACGGCGTTCAGGACGCCCCGGTAGCCGGAGCAGCGGCACAGGTTGCCGCACAGGGCCTGGCGGGTCTCCAGCTCGGTCGGCGCCGGGTTGCCCTCCAGGAGGTCGTGCACGGTCATCGCCATGCCCGGCACGCAGAAACCGCACTGCACCGCGCCGCACCGGGCGAGCGCCCGCTGCACGTCCGACGGCTGCCCGTCGGCGGCCAGACCCTCGACCGTGCGGACCTCGCTGCCCGCCGCGGTCACCGCCGGCACCAGGCAGGAGGCGACGAGCCGTCCGTCGACCTGCACGTTGCAGGCCCCGCACTCGCCCTGCGAGCAGCCGTCCTTGGCGCCCGCGAGCCCGAGCCGCTCGCGCAGCACGTACAGCAGCGACTCGCCGATCCAGGCGTCGGTGACCGGCCGGTCGGTGCCGTTGACGCGCAGCGCGTAGGAGGCGAGGGGGTGCTCCTCGTGCGGGGCGGCGGACTCCGGGTCCTGCTGGGGGGCCGGGTCGTGCGGCGCCTGAGCCTCGGACGCGGGCCCGGCCGCCGCCTGCTCCGGCGGCGGACCGGCCGGGGGCTCGGCGGGGGATTCCGCAGGCTCCTCGGCGGGGGGTTCCGCGGACTCCTCGGCGTGGAGTTCCGCGGACTCCTCGGCGTGGAGTTCCGCGGGCTCCTCGGCGGCCTCCGGAGCGGCTTCCGCGTCCGGGGCCGGGGCGGCGGACTCCACGGGGGGCTCGGCGGGGCCCTGAGCGGCCTCCGCGGGGACCCGGGCGTCCTCGGCCGCCTCACCGGTCCCGGCGGCGGCCGGCACGGCCTCGGCGGGGGGTTCCGCAGGCTCCTCGGCGGGGGGTTCCGCGGGCTCCTCGGCGTGGGGGGCGGCCGGACCGTCCGACGTGGGGGCGGGCGGGGACACCTGGTCGGGAGCGGGCGCCTGTCCAGGGGTGGGCCCGTGGTCGGAGGCGTGCTCGGAGACGGGTTCCTGGTCGGGAGCGGGCCCGGGGAGGGGCGCCTGACCGGGGGCGTGCTCGGAGGCGGGCGCCTGGTCGGGCGAGGACCCGGGGACGGGTTCCTGGTCGGGCGCGTGCTCGGGGGCGGGCGCGGCCGTGCCCGACCCTTCGGGCTGCTCGTACTGCCCGGACTGCTCGTATTCCCCGGACTGCTCGTACTCCCCGGACTGCTCGTACTCCCCGGACTGCTCGTACTGTCCAGGCTGTTCGTACTGACCGGACTGTTCGTACTGCTCGGGCCGGTGCCCCTCGGGTTCCGGGGCCGGGGCGGGTCCGTCCTGTCCCGGCTCCGCGTGTGCGGTGACCGCCTGCTGCTCCGGGGCGTGCCCGGGCGCGGCCGGCTGCTCGTGCTCGTACTCGTGCCCGGCGGCGTGCTCGCCGGCAGGCGCCGGGGACTGCCCGGGTCCGGGCGGGGCCGGCTGCCCGTGGTCCTGTCCGGTGCCGGCGGGCTGCGCGGTCCGCTGCTCCCACGGCTGCCCGGCCTGGGTCGCCCAGGGGGCGGGCGCGCCGCCGGGGAGGGTGGCCGGCGGAGTGCCGCCCCACTGCTCGACCAGGGACGACGTGGTGAACTCACCGGATTCGTCGGGCAGGTCGCCGTCGGCGACGGGGATGGACCACTGCCCGGTGACGTCGTGGCCGGGCGCGGCGGTGGACGGGGTGTTCGGCGCGCTCGCGGGCTCCTCGAAGGTCCACTGCCCGGTGGCCTGCGGGGGGTACGTGAACCGGTCGTTCCCGGCGTGCCGCCCGGTCCCGCCGTGCTCCTCCGTGTGCTGCCCGGCCCCGCCGTGCGGATCGTGCTGCCGGTGGGCGGCGCCGGAGTCGTGCGGCCGGCCGTACGGCTGGGCGTACCCCTCGCCGGAACCGTACGGCTGGGCGTACGACTGGGGGTACGCGGCACCGGAGCCGTACGGCTGGGCGTGGGTGACGTCGGGGTCGTGCGGCTGCTGGTGCGCGGCGTTCGTCCCGTGCTGCGGATACGCGGCGCCGGGGTCGTGCGGGTGCCCGGCGTGCGGATCGTGCGGGTGCCCGGCGTGCGGATCCTGCTGCCCGGCATCCGAGCCGTACCGCTGCCCGTGGTCCGGGCCGTACTGCTGTCCCGGGTTCGGATCGTACTGCTGTCCCGGGTCCGGGGCGTACTGCTGCCCGGTGCCGGGGTCGTGCCACTGGGCGCCGTCGACCGGCGCTCCCGGGGCCGGCCAGACGCCCGTGGCCGCCGGGTCCGTCCCGGCCGTCGCGGCCGGCGCGACCGTTATCTGCGGCGGCACATAGCCGTGGCCGGGCGCGGCGAGCGGGCTGTCGACGCCGGCCAGCAGGGCGTCGACACCCCCCTCGGGGAGCTGGACGAAGGCGGTGGCGCCGTCGTCGTAGTCCCCCTGGGGCAGCGGGTCCCAGCGTCCGCCTCCCTGAGACATGCCCTCTCCGTGCTGCTCGTCGGTCACGAAAGCGCCCTCCCCAGTGCTCGTCGGGCCAGCGCGGCGACGGTGCGCCGCAGGTGCAGTACGGCGGGCGGAAGCTGCGGTACGGAGCCGTCCTCGGCCGGGGCCGGGTCGGGGATGCAGGCCGCGGCGACGTACTCCCCGAAGGCGTTCAGCGCCTCCGGCACGATCGCACGGTTGTTGTCCCAGTCGATGAGCTGGGCGACCCACTGCTCGGCCTCCAGGGGCCTGAGCGGCATCGGCGCTATGGCGCCCACGGCGCACCGGACGCCGCGCCGGGCGGGGTCGAGCACCAGGGCGACGGAGGCGACGGCGCGTCCGGGTCCGGTGCGGCCGGTCGCCTTCAGGAAGACCTGCGGGGCGTGCAGCAGCGGCACGCGCACGTAGCCGATGAGCTCGCCCGCGCGCAGCATCTCCACGCCGGCCAGCAGGTGCGACACCGGGATCTCCCGGCGGGCTCCGCCCGGGCCCGCGATGATCAGCGTCGCCTCCAGGGCGGCCAGCACGGGCAGCGCGTCCCCGGTGGGGGCGGCCGTGGCGATGTTGCCGCCCAGGGTGCCCGCGTTGCGGATGTGCGGCGGGCCGGCGGCGCGCGCGGAGGCGGCGAGCGCGGGGATCAGGGCGGCGAAGTCGGGGCGGCCCATGCGCGCGTGCGTGAGACCGGCGCCGAGCAGCGCGTGGCCGTCCTGGTACTGCCAGCCGCGGATCTCGCTGATGCGGCCGAGCCCGACCAGCGCGGCGGGCCTGAGCTGCCCGGAGTTGACCGCGGTCATGAGGTCGGTGCCGCCCGCCACGGGCACGGCGGCCGGCCGGGCGGTGAGCGCCGCCACGGCCTCGTCCAGCGTCGCGGGCAGCGTGACGGACTGCGCCGCCTGCGGTGCGTGCGTGGTCAAACCGGCTGCCCCTTCCCGCTGCCCCACCTGGTCCCGCCTGTGCTGCCGTACGGTACGTGCTGACAAGGCGGACGTGGCAACTCTGGCACATCTTCGCAGGGCCCGAGGACAGGGGTCCGTCAGGAGGTGTTCGCCCACCTCACCGGGGGGATGGTCTGTTTTGGCGCTTCATCACCGATGCGCACGAATTGTCACCCTCCGGTGATCCTCGTGCGCCTTGTCCGGGATCCGCTCCTGTCCGCCCGCGTCCCCCGGACGTGTCCACCGGTCGCGCCCGCCGGCCGGGGATCCGCCGGCCGGCGGGACGGGCCGGCCGGCGCCTACCGGTTCGGCGGCGGGCCGTCGATCGGGCGGCCGGGCACGCCGGGCCGCCGCTGCCACGGCCGGGGCCCGGTGGGCGGCCGGTAGGCGACCCCCAGGGCGTCGAGCCGCCGGTAGTGGACGGCCATCCGGCGCTCGAAGTCCGCGAAGTCCCGTTCCGCGGGGGCGGGCAGGGCGCTCCACGCCACCTCGGCGAGGGCGGCGAGCCGGGGGAACGTCTGGTAGTCCACGCGGGCGGGCTCCTCCAGCACCTCCGTCCAGACGTTGGCCTGGGTGCCCAGGACGTGGCGGGCCTGGTCGGCGGTCAGTTCCGGCGGCACCGGCTCGAACCGGTAGACGTCCTCCAGGGTGCGCACGTAGCCGATGGGCACCGGCTCGTCGGCGCCGGCGTCCTGCCGGTGGTCCAGGTACACCTGCTGCTCGGGGCACATCACGACGTCGTGCCCGGCCCGCGCGGCGGTGATCCCGCCCCGGTAGCCGCGCCAGGAGGACACCGCCGCCCCGGCCGCCAGACCGCCCTCCAGGATCTCGTCCCAGCCGATGAGCCGGCGCCCGCGCGCGGAGAGCCAGCGGTCGAAGTGCCCGACGAACCAGGCCTGGAGCCCGTCCTCGCCGGCGAGCCCGAGTTCCCTGATGCGCGCCTGCGCGGCGGGCGACCGCCGCCACTGGTCCTTGCGGCATTCGTCGCCCCCGACGTGGACGAACGCCGAGAAATCGGCGGCGTCCGCCGGGAACAGCTCCAGGACTTCCTCGAACACCCCCTCGTAGAAGCGCAGGGTGTCGTCGGTGGGGGCGAGTACGTGGGGGGAGATTCCCCAGTCGTCCCAGACGGCGAGGGCGGTGGTGTCGACGACGTCGGTGTTGCCGAGTTCCGGATACGCGGCGATGGCGGCCTGCGAGTGCCCGGGCACGTCGATTTCCGGGACGACGGTGATGTGCCGCTCGGCCGCGTAGGCGACGATCTCCCGGATGTCGTCCTGGGTGTAGTGACCGCCGTGCGGCTTCTCCTCCCACAACGACGAGGCCCGGTGGCCGAATTTCGTACGGGACCGCCAGGAGCCGATCTCCGTGAGCTTCGGGTACCGCCTGATCTCGACGCGCCAGCCCTGGTCGTCCGTCAGATGGAAGTGGAACACGTTCAGTTTGTGCGCGGCCATCAGGTCCAGGTAGCGCAGGACGCCTTCCTTGGGCATGAAGTGCCGGGCGACGTCGAGCATGAGCCCGCGCCAGCGGAACCGGGGCGCGTCCCGGACGCGCACCGACGGCAGCCGCCACCGCCGCCCGGGCAGCGGCGCGCGCCGGAAGGCGTCGGGGCCGAGGAGCTGGCGGAGCGTCTGGGCCCCCCAGAACAGCCCGGCGGGGCCGCCGCCCGCCAGGTGCGCGCCGTCCGGCGTGACGTCGAGGCGGTAGCCCTCCGCACCGAGATCCCGGGTGACCGCCGGGTCGAGGGAGAGGCGGACGACGTCGCCGCGCCCCGGATCCCCCGGGGCCAGCGGCAGTCCGGTGGCCGCGGTCAGCGTGGCGCGCAGCCAGCGCTCCGTGCGCTCCGTGCCGGCCCCGGCGGCCAGCCCGGTGCCGGGGCCCAGCTCGAACCAGCCGTCCCCCGGGACCGCCGCGTGAACGGGCGCGGGAATCACATCCACCATGTCAGTCCTTCACCGCTCCGCCCAGCCCGGAGACCAGGCGTCGCTGTACGAGTACGAAGAAGACCAGCACCGGGATCGTCATCACCGTGGAGGCCGCCATCACACCACCCCAGTCCGGTTCGTCCGGCTTGTAGAAGACCAGCAGCGCCATCGGCAGGGTCGACCTGGACGTGTCGCTGATGATGAAGGACTTGGCGAACAGGAAGTCGTTCCAGGTCGAGATGAAGGAGAACACACTGGTGGCCACCAGGCCCGGAAAGACCAGCGGGAAAAGGATCCGCCACAGGAATCTCGCCCGGCTCGCCCCGTCGATGTACGCGGCCTCCTCCAGGGCCTCCGGCACGGCTTTCACGAACCCCCGCAGCATCCAGATCGCGAACGGCAGGGAGAAGGCGATGTGCGGCAGGATCAGCGACCCCAGGGTGTTCAGCTGACCGAAGTCCCGCATGAGGAAGAAGAGCGGGATCGTCAGCGCCTCCACCGGCACCGTCTGGGCCACCAGGAACATGATCAGCAGGGTGGTCCGGAAACGGAACCGGAATCGGGTGACGGCGGTCGCCGCGAGAAACGCGATCAGCGCGGAGGCGATCACGACGCTGCCCGCGACGAGCAGGCTGTTGAGGAAGTAACGGCCGAATTCCTGCTGCCCGAAGACCCGCCGGAAGGAATCCAGCGAGGGCGCGAGGGTCCACGGCCTGGGCTCGGTCGACTCGATCTCCCCGGCCGGCCGGAAGGCGCTCAGCACCATCCAGTACAGCGGGAACGCGACGACGGCGGCGATCAGCAGCGCGGACGCCTCGGCGGCCAGCCGCCACGGGCGGCGCACCCGCCCGCGGAGCGGACGTGCCGGAAGACTCACCGGAAGATTCACAGTTCCTCCCCCTGCCGGCGCAGCAGCCGCAGGTGGCCGAGCGTCACGGCGAGCAGGATCAGCAGCATCACGACACCGATCGCCGCGCCGAGGCTGTACTGCGAGGACGCGAAGGCCTGCTGGTAGGCGTAGACGTTCAGGACGAGGTTCTGCCCGGCGATGCCGCCGCCGTTGGTCATGACGTAGATCTGGGTGAACACCTTGAAGTCCCAGATGACCGACTGGAGGGTGACCACCGTCAGGATCGGGCGCAGCATCGGCGCGAGGACGGACCGCCAGATCCGCCACTGCGAGGCGCCGTCCAGGGCGGCGGCCTCCAGGACCTCGGCCGGCACGGCGCGGATGCCGGCGTACACCGTGACCATGACGAACGGGAAGGAGCACCACACCACTTCGAGCAGGACGAGGAAGAAGGCGCTGTAGCGCCCGTACGTCCAGGAGTGGTCGCCGAGCCCCAGCAGCCGGTTCACCGGGCCGAAGTCCGGGTCGAAGAGGAACAGCCAGACCGTCGAGCCGGTGACCGCCGGGGTCGCCCAGGCGCCCAGCGCGGCCAGCATCAGCGCGAGCCGGGGCAGGGCGCGGACCCTGGTGAGCAGCACGGCGAGCGCGCAGCCGACCGCCAGCGTGGACAGCACGCAGGCCGCCGCGAACAGCACGGTCGCCAGCAGCACCTGCCAGAACCGGTCGTCCCCGAACAGCTCGGCGTAGTTCGCCAGGCCCCGGAAGGCGGTGGGTTCGCCGCCGCTGACCTGGGCCTGGGTGTACTGCAGGAGCGAGATCAGGCCGAGCTGGTAGATGGGGTAGACGAGCAGCCCGCCGAGGACGACGAGGGCGGGCGCGAGGTACAGCCAGGGCGTCCAGCCGTCACGCCGCCGCACCGGGCGGGCCGCGGGGCGGGCCGCGGCGGGGCGGCGGGAGCCGCCGGGGACCCCCGCCGCCGCGGCCCGCGCTCCCGTCCCGGTGCCCGAACCGGCCCGTACCGCGCGGTCGTTCACCGGGCTCACCCGGCGGAGCCGAACGCG
Source organism: Streptomyces glaucus (assembly GCF_039533365.1). Classification (NCBI taxonomy): domain Bacteria; kingdom Bacillati; phylum Actinomycetota; class Actinomycetes; order Kitasatosporales; family Streptomycetaceae; genus Streptomyces; species Streptomyces glaucus. Next base: position 37,908 of record NZ_BAAATK010000001.1, on the reverse strand, counting down.
TCGTCCATCTTCTTCGCCGCGTCCCGCGACGCCGTCGCCACGTCCTTCCGGCCGCTGACGATCTCCTGGAACATGGTCGGCAGGACCAGCGAGGAGTCGATCCGGGCCCAGGCGGGCGAGGCGGGGACGGACTTGGCGCCCGCGGCGAGGGTGTCGACGAACGGCTTCACGAAGGGCTCCTTCGCCGCGGCCTGCTGCCGCACGTCCGTGAAGGTCGGCAGGAAGCCCATCGCGTCGAAGAGTTCGGCCTGGGTCCGCTTCGAGGCGAGCTGCCGCATCAGCTCGACGGCGAGGGTGCGGTGGGAGGTGCTCTTGAGCACTCCGATGTTGTTGCCGCCCGCGAACGCCGGCGCGACCGAGCCGGACGTCACCCCCGGCAGGGGGACGACGGCGTACTTGCCCTTGACCTTCCCCGCCTCGACGGCGGCGTGGCTGAAGTCGCCGCCGATCGCCATGCCCGCCTTGCCGGCCGCGAACGCGGTGACGGTGTCGTTGCCGCCCATGCCCGCGCACTTGGCGGCGGGGCAGTTGTCGTCGCCGAACAGGGACGTGTAGGCCTCGATGCCCTTTCGGGCCGCCGCGCCGTCGATGGCCGAGGCGTACGAACCGCCCGTGCCGGTGGCGAGCTCCCCGCCGTGCGCCCAGATGAACGGCAGCGCCCCGTAGGTGTACGCGCCGCCGACCACGAGCCCGTACAGCCCGGGCTTCGCGGCGCGGATCTTGCGGGCGGTGCCGGCCAGTTCGGCCAGGGTCCTCGGGGGCCGCAGCCCGAGTTCCTCGAAGACGTCCGTCCGGTAGTACAGGGCGCGGACGCCGACGTAGAGGGGGGCGCCGTAGACCCTGCCGTCCACGGTGACCGACCGCCGGGCGGCGGGGTCGGCGTCCTTGGCCTCGTCCCAGCCGGCGAACTCCTCGGTGACGTCGAGGAGTCCGCCGTCCCGGACGTGACCGGCGGTGTCGGTGTTGCCGTACTCCATGAGGTCGGGCGCGGACCCCGGGTCGTTCAGGGCGGCCTTGACGCGCTGGGCGCGGGTCTCGACGGGGATGTACTCAACCTCGACCTCGGTGCCCTCGTGCTTCTTCTCGAAGGCGGCGACGACGGTGTCGACGACCTTCTCCTTCGGCTCGTTGCCGACCTCCTGGAAGAGCCACACCCGCAGGGTGCCGCTCCGGTCGTCCCGGCCGGCGGCGGAGCCGCCGGAGGTCCGGGGGGCGCAGGCGGTGGCGGTGAGAACGGCGGCGCACAGGGCGGCGAGGGAGACGGTGAGTCTGGCGGACGGCTTCATGGAGCGTTCCTCCGAAGGGGGAGCGTTGCAGCATACGCAATGACTATTTCGCTCTGCACAACACTTCGGAGGCTAGGGAGTGGATGAACGCGCCCACAAGAGGTCTCAACCACTCTGTGACCGGCCGGCGCACTCCGTGCAACGGCCGGGGGACGGCAAGCCGGGGCAAAAGACACGAAGGCCCCCGGGGCGCGCACGCGTACGCGCGCCCCGGGGGCCTTGCGGACCTCGGAGGGGAGGAGCCGTTACTTGCCGCCGTCCTTGCCCTCGTCCCCGCCGGCGCTCATGGAGTCGTAGATCTCCTTGCACAGGGGACACACGGGGTACTTCTTCGGGTCGCGGCCCGGCACCCAGACCTTGCCGCACAGCGCCACGACGGGGGTACCGTCGAGAGCGCTCGCCATGATCTTGTCCTTCTGGACGTAGTGGGCGAAGCGCTCGTGGTCGCCGTCGCCGTGGGAGACCTGTGGCGTCGGCTCTACGAGTGTCCCCGTACCAGTCCCGCGCTCGGGCTCAAGAGTGCTCATAGCAGCCAAGGGTACTGAAAGCCCGCACCCATCAGTTGAGCGACGGGTCGTCCGGGTACGTCGCCACCATCGCGAGCTCGTTGCGCTGGCGGCGCAGCACCTCGCGCCAGAGTCTCTCGGGGGCCGGCGAGGAGACGTCCCCGGGCTCGGACTCCACGACGTACCAGGCCCCCTCGGCCAGCTCGTCCTCCAGCTGGCCCGGGCCCCAGCCGGCGTACCCGGCGAAGATTCTCAGCGAGCCCACGACGGAGGCCAGCAGCTCCGGCGGCGCCTCCAGGTCGACGAGACCGATCGCGCCGTACACCCGGCGCCAGCCCAGCGGGGTGCTCCGGCCGGTCGCGCCGCCGGGCACGACGGCGACCCCCAGGGCCGAGTCGAGGGACACCGGGCCGCCCTGGAAGACGACACCGGGCTCGCCGGCGAGGTCGGCCCAGCCCTCCAGGATGTCGCCCACCCCCACCGGTGTCGGGCGGTTGAGGACGACACCGAGCGAGCCCTCCTCGTCGTGGTCGAGGAGGAGCACCACCGCACGGTCGAAGTTCGGGTCCGCCAGGGCGGGCGTTGCCACGAGCAGCCGCCCTGTGAGCGAGGACACCTCGGTCATGCCAGACATGATCCCGCATCTTCCCGCGCCGTGGGGAGCCAATCGGCCGACGGGCGGCGGGGGCGGCCGGGAACCGGGGGGCGGCCTGGTGGGGACGCGGTCCGGCGGGCGGCGGGGGGCGACGCGCGGGCGTGCGGGCGCGCCCCGCGCGCACGTCCCGCCGTGACCGCGTGTGTCCGGTGCGGAACGCTTCGTGTCGTGACACGGCCATGACGTCCCTGAGCGGTCCACGGGCTTACGGGCGGGGGGCGAAGGGCGATTACCCTTTCCCTCCTGGCCCCTGCCCCACTCCACGGAACGCGAGATTCATGACCGTCAACGGCGCTGATGACGTACTGCTTGTCCACGGCGGAACCCCGCTGGAGGGCGAGATCCGGGTCCGCGGTGCGAAGAACCTCGTACCGAAGGCCATGGTCGCCGCCCTGCTGGGCAGCGAGCCGAGCCGGCTGCGCAACGTTCCGGACATCCGCGACGTGCGGGTGGTGCGGGGACTGCTGCAGCTGCACGGGGTGACGGTCCGTCCGGGTGAGGAGCCCGGCGAGCTGGTGCTCGACCCGACCCGCGTGGAGAGCGCGAACGTCGCCGACATCGATGCCCACGCCGGATCGAGCCGCATCCCGATCCTCTTCTGCGGCCCGCTGCTGCACCGCCTCGGCCACGCCTTCATCCCGGGTCTGGGCGGCTGCGACATCGGCGGCCGGCCCATCGACTTCCACTTCGACGTGCTGCGGCAGTTCGGCGCGGTCATCGAGAAGCGGGCCGACGGGCAGTACCTGGAGGCGCCCAAGGGGCTGCGCGGCACCAAGATACGGCTGCCCTACCCGTCGGTGGGCGCGACCGAGCAGGTGCTGCTGACGGCCGTGCTGGCCGACGGCGTGACGGAGCTGTCCAACGCGGCCGTCGAGCCCGAGATCGAGGACCTGATCTGCGTCCTGCAGAAGATGGGCGCCATCATCGCGATGGACACCGACCGCACGATCCGCATCACCGGGGTGAGCAAGCTCGGCGGCTACACCCACCGCGCCCTCCCGGACCGCCTGGAGGCCGCCTCCTGGGCGTCCGCGGCGCTGGCGACCGAGGGCGACATCTACGTCCACGGCGCCCAGCAGCGCTCGATGATGACGTTCCTGAACACCTACCGGAAGGTGGGCGGCGCCTTCCAGATCGACGACGAGGGCATCCGCTTCTGGCACCCCGGCGGGCAGCTGAAGTCCATCGCCCTGGAGACGGACGTGCACCCCGGCTTCCAGACCGACTGGCAGCAGCCGCTGGTGGTGGCCCTGACGCAGGCCACGGGCCTGTCGATCATCCACGAGACGGTCTACGAGTCCCGCCTCGGCTTCACCTCCGCGCTGAACCAGATGGGCGCCCACATCCAGCTCTACCGCGAGTGCCTGGGCGGCTCGCACTGCCGCTTCGGCCAGCGCAACTTCCTGCACTCGGCCGTCGTCTCGGGCCCGACCCGCCTGCAGGGCGCGGACCTGGTCATCCCCGATCTGCGCGGCGGCTTCTCCTACCTCATCGCCGCCCTCGCCGCCCAGGGCACCTCCCGGGTCCACGGCATCGACCTCATCAACCGGGGCTACGAGAACTTCATGGAGAAGCTCGTGGAGCTGGGCGCGAAGGTCGAACTGCCGGGCAAGGCGCTGGGCTGACCGGCCCTCCGCCGCCCGGGCCGCCGGGCGGCGGAGGGACGAAAGGGGCGGGCACCCCGGTCGGGGTGGCCGCCCCTTTCGTGTCACTGCCTCCCGCACGCCGTCCCGTGGCGCACGAACGGCGAGGTCACTTGCCCTTGGCGGCTTCCTTCAGCTTGCTGCCCGCCGAAACCTTCACGCTGAAGCCCTCCGGGATCTGGATCGGCTCGCCGGTCTGCGGGTTCCGGGCGGTGCGAGCGGCACGCTTGGTGCGCTCGAAGGTGAGGAAGCCCGGGATGGTGACCTTCTCGTCCCCCTTGGAGACGACATCGCCGACGATGTCGGCGAACGCGGCCAGCACGGCGTCGGCGTCCTTGCGGGTCACCTCGGCGCGGTCGGCCAGCGCGGCCACCAGCTCACTGCGGTTCATGATGTTACTCCCGTGTTCTTCTTGCCATTGAGGCGTGCCACGCGGCGGAGCCGCATGTCAGGCGCTGCGAAGCCGATGCTGCCAGGGTCCCCGGTGAGTCCCCGGACCCGGGTCCTTCGTCGAACCCTCGCGCCCAGGGAGGCATCCTGCCTCTACCTGCGGCGGGAAAGCCAATCCGGCACCCGCCGGAGTCGTGAGAACACCCTTGGGAGTCACACGAGAGGCCCTGAGCCTCGCCGACACCCTAGAGGGCGGCCCACAGGGGCGGTTTCGCGACTCGCCGGTCCCCGGAGACCGTGGGAATCCTCACAGTCCCCGGCCTCCGGCGCTCCGGGGAGCACCGCGCCGGGGCGCCCGCCGGGCGGCCCGGGGCGGCCACGCCGTCGCACGCCGCGCGGGCGGCCCGGCCGCCGCACACCGGCCGGGCCGCCCGGCGTCACATGCCGGCCGGGCCGCTCGCCGCCGTCGCCCCCGCCGCCCTGGCGGCCTCCCGCACGGCCCCGGCGACGGCGCCGGCGACCTTGTCGTTGAAGACGCTGGGGACGATGTAGTTCGGGTTCAGCTCGTCCTCGGTCACCACGTCCGCCAGGGCCTTCGCGGCCGCGAGCATCATCTCCGTGTTGACCGTGCGGGACTGCGCGTCCAGCAGGCCGCGGAAGACGCCCGGGAACACCAGCACGTTGTTGATCTGGTTCGGGAAGTCGGAGCGGCCGGTGGCCACGACGGCCGCGGTCTGGCGGGCGATCGCCGGGTCGACCTCGGGGTCGGGGTTCGCGAGCGCGAACACGACGGCGTCGTCCGCCATGGCGGCCACGTCCTCGCCGTCCAGCACGTTGGGCGCCGAGACGCCGATGAAGACGTCCGCGCCGCGCACGGCCTCCTTCAACGTGCCCGTCAGGCCCTCGGGGTTGGTGTTGTCGGCGATCCAGCGCAGCGCCGAGCCGGGGGCGGCGTCGACGAGGTCCGCACGGCCGGCGTGCACCACGCCGTGGATGTCGGCGACGACGGCGTTCTTCACGCCCGCGGCGAGCAGCAGCTTGAGGATGGCGGTGCCGGCCGCGCCGGCGCCGGACATGACGATCCGCACGTCCTCGATCGCCTTGCCCACCACGCGCAGCGCGTTGGTGAGGGCGGCGAGGACGACGATCGCGGTGCCGTGCTGGTCGTCGTGGAAGACGGGGATGTCCAGGGCCTCGCGCAGCCGCGCCTCGATCTCGAAGCAGCGGGGCGCGGAGATGTCCTCCAGGTTGATGCCGGCGAAGCCGGGGGCGATCGCCTTGACGATCTCGACGATCGCGTCGGTGTCCTGGGTGTCCAGGCAGATCGGCCAGGCGTCGATGCCGGCGAACCGCTTGAACAGGGCCGCCTTGCCCTCCATCACCGGCAGTGCGGCCTTCGGGCCGATGTTGCCCAGGCCCAGCACCGCGGAGCCGTCGGTGACGACCGCGACGGAGTTGCGCTTGATGGTCAGGCGGCGGGCGTCCTCGGGGTTCTCGGCGATCGCCATGCAGACCCGGGCCACGCCCGGCGTGTAGACCATGGACAGGTCGTCACGGTTGCGGATGGGGTGCTTCGACGCCATCTCGATCTTGCCGCCGAGGTGCATCAGGAACGTACGGTCGGAGACCTTGCCCAGCGTGACGCCCTCGATGCCGCGCAGCTTCTCGACGATCTCCTCGGCGTGCGCCGTGGAGGTGGCCGCGATGGTCACGTCGATGCGGAGCTTCTCGTGACCGGACGCGGTGACGTCGAGGCCGGTCACCGAGCCTCCGGAGGACTCCACGGCGGTGGTGAGCTGCGAGACGGCGGTTCCGCTCGCGGGCACCTCCAGCCGGATGGTCATCGAGTAGGAGACGCTGGGCGCCGTTGCCATGGCCGACTTCCTCTGCTTTCACCGTGTCGCTGGTGTGGGTTGTGCCGTCCGATCGTCGCACCTACCCCTGAGTACGCGGTAGCCGCCCCGAATTGCGAACGTTTTGTTCGCTCGCCGTTGGGGAACAGACGCCCTTTTCGAAAACCGACTTTCACCATACGGAAAGCGGTCGGGCGACGAAAGAGGCCCACGTCACGGGGTGACGTGGGCCTCTCACAGGTTCGACGACACCGACCCGCCATGCTCGCCTCGCGGCAAGTGGTCGCTCGAAGCGACTAAGGTTGGGCCCGGGGGCTTGGATCGGGCCGGTGCCACCTCCAGGCTAACAAACGGATCCCGCAGAACCATCCCGTACCGGGAGTTCGTCCGTCCGTCTTCCTCACCGGGCCCTCCGGCCGTCCGTCCGGCCCCCGGACCGGTCAGTCCCTCAGCAGGTCCGGCACCCCGGCCGCGTCCGGCTCGTCCCGCTCCCCCGAGACGACCGTCAGCTGCTGGGTGGCCCGGGTCAGGGCGACGTACAGCACGCGCAGGCCCGCCGGGCTCTCGTCGGCGATCTCCGCGGGCGAGACGACGACCGTCGCGTCGTACTCCAGGCCCTTCGCCTCCAGGCTGCCGAGCGCCACCACCCGGTCCCCCAGCCCGGCCAGCCAGCGCCGGGCCTCCTCGCGCCGGTTCATGGCGACGACGACGCCGACGGTGCCGTCGACACGGTCCAGCAGCCGGGCGGCCTCCGCGCGGACCGTCTCGGCCAGGGAGTCCCCCACGACGGCGAAGCGGGGCTCGACGCCGGTGGAGCGCACCGCCGTCGGCGGCTCGGAGCCCGGCAGGGCGAGGGCGAGCACCCTGGCGGACAGCTCCGCGATCTCGGCGGGGTTGCGGTAGTTGACGGTGAGACGGAAGCGGCGCCGGGGGCGGGTGCCGAGGGCCTCGTCGCGGGCGGCGGCCGCCTCGTCGGGGTCGGACCAGGAGGACTGGGCCGGGTCGCCGACCACCGTCCAGGTGGCGTGCCGGCCGCGGCGGCCGACCATCCGCCACTGCATCGGCGTGAGGTCCTGGGCCTCGTCGACGATGACGTGGGCGTACTCGGTGCGTTCCTGCGCGAGGCGCTCGGCCCGCTCGCGCTGGGTCTCCTCGCGCACCGGCATCAGCTCCTCCAGCCCGGTGAGCTGGTCGAGCGGGTCCGGTTCGCGCTTGCGGCGCGGGCGGGCCGGGGTGCCGAGGATCGCCTGGAGCTCGTCCAGCAGCGCGACGTCGTGGACGGAGTACCCGTCCCGCTTCAGGGAGCGGGCGACCTTGCGGACCTCGCCGGGGGTGAGGACGCGGCGGGCCCAGCGGCCGAGGCGCCGCTCGTCCGACATGGCGGCCAGGACGTCCGCCGGGGTCAGCTCCGGCCACCAGGCGTCGAGGAACGCGGTGAAGGCGTCCTCGCCGCTGACGTCCTCGTCGAAGGAGGAGCGCAGCTCGGCGGCCAGCTCGGGGTCGGTGTACCGGGTGGCGGCGCCCGACTTGCCCCACAGGGCGTCCAGCAGCAGTCTGCGGGCGCGCGGGCGCAGCAGGTTCACCGGCGCGGTGCCGCCGAGGGCGGTGTGGCGGATCCGCTCCAGCTCGTCGGCCTCCAGCTCCAGCCGCCGGCCGAAGGCGACCACGCGGAGCCGCTGTGGTGAATCGTTCAGCTCCAGCGCTCCGCGCGCTGCCTTGCGCAGCACCTTGAGCATCCGGGAGGAGCCCTTGGCGCGGGCCGTCGACGGGGAGTCGTACAGCGTGGCCTCCGCGCCGTCGACCAGGGAGCCGATGGCCCGGATGGCGACCTGGCCCTCCTCGCCGAGCGAGGGCAGCACGCCCTCGGTGTACGCCACGAGCAGCGGGGTCGGGGAGACGATCAGGATGCCGCCCGCGTACCGGCGCCGGTCCTGGTAGAGCAGGTACGCCGCCCGGTGCAGGGCGACGGCGGTCTTGCCGGTGCCGGGGCCGCCCTCGACGTACGTCACGGAGGCGGCGGGGGCGCGGATGACCAGGTCCTGCTCGGCCTGGATGGAGGCGACGATGTCCCGCATGGTGTGGCTGCGGGCCCGGCCGAGCGCGGCCATCAGGGCGCCGTCCCCGATGACGGGCAGCTCCCGGCCGCCGAGGAACGCCTTCAGCTCGGGGCGCATCAGGTCGTCCTCGACGCCCAGCACCCGGCGCCCCTTGGAGCGGATCACACGCCGGCGCACGACCCGGCCGGGGTCGACCGGGGTGGAGCGGTAGAAGGGGGCGGCGGCCGGGGCCCGCCAGTCGATGACCAGCGGGGCGTAGTCCTCGTCGAGGACGCCGATGCGGCCGATGTGCAGGGTCTCGGCGATGTCGGCCGTGTTGTCCGGGCGGACGGCGCCCTCGGCCGGCTCGACGGCGGTGTAGGCGCCGTCGGGCCCCTTCTTGCCGTCCTTGCCGGGCAGCAGGTCGATCCGGCCGAAGAGGAAGTCCTCGAACTCGTTGTTCAGCCGGTTGAGGTGGACGCCCGCCCGGAAGACCTGTGCGTCCCGCTCGGCGAGCGCGCCGGGCGTGCCGATCTGGCCGCGCCGGGCCGCGTCGTGCATGAGGAACTCCGCCTCGTGGATCTTCTCCTCCAGGCGGCGGTACACCCGGTCCAGGTGTTCCTGTTCGACGTCGATCTCCTGGTCGCGTACGGAGTCGCCTGTGGAATCGTGAGCGGAGTCGAGCGCGGTTTCCTGTTGCGCCTGAGCGGCCACCGGGCCCCCTTCTGACGTGCTGGGCAGCCGTCCACCGTACGCGAAGGGGGCCGGGTAAGGCTATGCGCCGGCCTCCACCGGGCGCTCGCCGTCGAAGGTCACGGCCTCGCAGTGGTCGATCCGGCCGGGCCCGGAGGCGGCGCCGCCGTGCACGTGCAGCGGCTGCCCGGCCTGTCCGGTCCCGGCGTCGGGAATGCCGTACCCCCGGGCGGGGGGCGGACCGGGAGGTGACCGTCTCGCGTTCGCCGTTCCCGCCGGCGGCGATCAGGGAGCACGCCGGGGGCCCGTGACGTTCTCGAGCTCCAGGACGGCGTGGGTGCCCCAGGTCTTCTTCCGCGGGGCCACGGCCGCGCCGACCCCGGTGGCCGGGACGAGCCGGCCGGCGCGGGACCGGTGCGGCTGCGCGACCCGGACGCCGGTCCGCCGGGCCCACAACGCGCGAAGCCCCATCCCGCGGGCGGGATGGGGCTTCGCGATCCGAGCGCCGGGCAGGCCTTGCACCTGCATCTCCCCGCAGGAAGCGGGGCGTCTTTCCTTGGACCACCAACGCATCACCGGCGACCGGGTTTCCGTCGACCAGCTCAAGATCAAGCTTAGCACGGTCCGCGGGCCCGGCTGCCCCGCCGCGGTGAAGCCCCGCCGGAGACGTCCCGTGGCGCCCGGGCGCCGCGGCCGCCCCCGCCGGCCTGCGCGGGCCCGGCCGGGTCCTACGGGGCGTCGGCGTACTTGGTGTCGGCCGCCGGGTCCAGGGCGAGCCGGTAGCCCCGTTTGACGACCGTCTGGATCAGCTTCGGCGTGCCGAGGGCGGTGCGCAGCCGGGCCATCGCCGTCTCCACCGCGTGCTCGTCGCGTCCGGCGCCCGGCAGCGCGCGCAGCAGCTCGGCGCGGGGGACCACCCAGCCGGGCCGCCGGGACAGCGCCCGCAGCAGGGCCATGCCGGCGGGCGGGACGGGCCTGAGCTCCCCGTCGACCAGCACCGCGTGCCCGCGGATCTCCACCCGGTGTCCGGCGATCGGCAACGACCGCGCCCGGGCGGGCAGTTCCCGGCACAGCAGCTGGACGAGGGGGCCGAGCCGGAACCGCTCGGGCTGGACCGTGTCGACGCCCCTGGCCTGCAACGGCAGCGCGGTGACCGGGCCGACGCAGGCCGGCAGCACGTCGTGGCGGAGGGCGGCGAGCAGCTCGGGCAGCAGTCCGCGCTCCTCGGCGCGGGACAGCAGGGACGCGGCGGCGGGCGCGCTGGTGAAGGTGAGCGCGTCCAGCCCGCGGGAGACGGTGGCGTCCAGCAGCCGGTCCACGGGCCCGATGTCCTCCGGCGGCATCCACCGGTAGACGGGCACCCCGACGACCTCCGCTCCCCCGGCCCGCAGCGACTCCACGAACCCGGGCAGCGGCTCGCCGTGCAGCTGTACGGCGATGCGGCGCCCGTCGACGCCCTCCTCCAGGAGCCGGTCCAGCACCTCGGCCATCGACTCGGACGACGGCGACCACTCCTCCGTCAGCCCGGCCGCCCGGATCGCGCCCTTGACCTTCGGGCCGCGCGCCAGCAGTCCGACCTCGCGCAGCCGGCCGAGCAGGTCGCCGCCGAGCCCCCAGCCCTCGGCGGCCTCGATCCAGCCGCGGAAGCCGATCGCGGTCGTGGCGACCACGACGTCCGGCGCCCGGTGGATGATCTCCTTGGTCGCCGCGAGCAGTTCGCCGTCGTCGGCGAGCGGCACGATCCGCAGGGCCGGCGCGTGCAGGACGGCGGCGCCGCGCCGCTGGAGCAGCGCGCCCAGCTCGTCGGCCCGGCGCGCGGCGGTCACCCCCACGGTGAACCCGGCGAGGGGCCCGTGTTCCGGTCCCGGCCGGACCGGTCGCTGTTGTTCGTCGTCCATAACTCTCGTCCCGAAAGTCGTTGCGCCCGCGTGGGGCACGGCCGTGCGCATGCCTCGGGCCGCGTACCCGAGTATTCCGGGTGCCTCCGTACACGCACCGCCGCACCCGCATGCCGACCGAGCCTGTCAACGGCTCGTGACAGGCTCGGTTCGACCTCATGTCGTCGGTGTTACGTCACACCTCGGCGTAGCTGAGCTGCGGCTTCTCCGCCGAGGCGGCGGCTGCGGCACGGGAGGCGCCGAGCGGGCGGCGAAGGTATACGGCCCAGGTGACGGCGAAGCAGACGGCGTAGAAGGCAAGGAAGGCGACGAAGGCGCCGGTGCCGGAGCCGTAGGAGAGGAAGGACTGGCGGAAGGCGAGGTTAATGCCGACGCCGCCGAGCGCGCCCACCGCCCCGATGAGCCCCATGGAGGCCCCGGACAGCCGGCGCCCGTAGGAGGCGGCCTCCTCACCGGTGAGGCCCTTGGCGCGGGCCTTGGCCTGGAAGATGCCGGGGACCATCTTGAACGTCGACCCGTTGCCGAGCCCGGTGAGCACGAACAGCACCACGAACGCGCAGGTGAACAGTGCCAGCGACTTCTGTATGGAGGCGGCGGTCAGCACGGCGGTCGCCACGCCCATGGCGACGTAGGTGTACAGGGAGATCCGCGCGCCGCCGTAGCGGTCGGCGAGCCGGCCGCCGAGCGGCCGGACGAGCGAGCCGAGCAGCGGGCCGATGAAGGTGACGTACGCGGCCTGCAGCGGCGTGCGGTCGAACTGGTTGGTCAGCACCTGCCCGAAGGCGAAGGAGTACCCGATGAACGACCCGAAGGTGCCGATGTAGAGGAAGGACATGATCCAGGTGTGGGCGTCCTTCGCGGCCTCCCGGGCGGCGCCGGTGTCGTTCCTGACGTTCTCCAGGTTGTCCATGAACAGCGCGGCGAGGACGGCGGCGACGACGACGAGCGGGATGTAGATCCCCAGCAGCACGCGCGGCCCGCCGCCCGCGCCGATGATCGCCAGGGCGGTCAGCTGGATCACGGGCACGCCGATGTTGCCGCCGCCGGCGTTCAGGCCGAGCGCCCACCCCTTCTTCCGCAGCGGGAAGAAGGCGTTGATGTTGGTCATCGAGGAGGCGAAGTTGCCGCCGCCGACGCCGGCCAGCAGGCCGACCAGGAGGAAGGTGGCGAAGGAGGTCCCCGGCTCCATCACCGCGAAGGCGGCGACGGTCGGGACGAGGAGCAGCCCGGCCGAGACGATCGTCCAGTTCCGCCCGCCGAAGACCGCGACGGCGAAGGTGTAGGGGACGCGCACGACGGCCCCGACCAGCGTCACCATCGACGTGAGCAGGAACTTGTCGGCCGGGGTCAGCCCGTACTCCGGGCCCATGAAGAGCACCAGCACCGACCACAGGGTCCACACCGAGAAGCCGATGTGCTCGGACAGCACGGAGAAGAACAGGTTCCGGCGGGCGACCTTCTCGCCGGTCTCCTTCCAGAAGGTCTCGTCCTCGGGGTCCCAGTGCCGGATCCAGCGGCCGCCCCTGCTCGGGGGTGCGGGGGCTGTGCTCGGGGCTGTCATGCTGCCTCCACGGTGCTCGGGGCTCGGTCGTCCTGCTCGTCCCTCGCGTGACGAGTGGCTGAGTCCCGACGGTAGGGAGGACGCGTTACCTGCCTGTGGCAGCGAGTGACCGGAAGGGAACGTTGCTCTCACCCCGGGCGGGGGCGGGGTGAGAGGTTCCCGGCTTCCTTCACCGCATCGTGCGCGACATCTGAGGAAGACCGGCCACGCCCACCATCCGCCGGCAGAAGTCCACTTGCAACGGCGACGGCTCCGACTGCGTCGAGGTGGCCAGAGCCCCCACCCCCATCCGCATCCGCATCCGCGACTCCAGGCACGCCGCCGGTCCCCGCCTCGCCCTCACCCCCGGCGCCTGAAGCCCTTCCCTCCCCTGCGTCGCCGCCGCCCTCCTCCCCCCTCTCCCGAGCCCGCGGCGCCGGCCGACAGGGTGGTGTTGCGAGCCCTAGCGTCCGGTGCGACGGTGTTCGAGGGGGCGCTGCCAACGGCCTGACGAGGGACGGTCCCGCAGGCCAGGGCGGTGTGCGTCGGTACACGGCTGCACCACGCCCCGTCATCCCCGGCGCCTGTCAGTTCGTGCGCCGGCGTGCGTCCACACATCGGGGGAAGCGCACAGAAAGCGGAAATCCAATGGCGAACGACCCCATGGACGGGCAGCACGCCTTCGGTGAGCGGCCCAGTCGGTCCGACGGCTCCGTCATGGGCCAGGACTCGGAATACACCGGCCGGTACGTGGTCCTGTTCGATCCGGGCGGCCAGGAGAGCGGGATCGAGGCGCTGCGTTCCTCCGCCGGCATCGCGTCCGTCGAGCGCGTCCACGGCACCGGGACGGGAAACGTCGCCGAGCTCCTCGAGCGCCCCGACGTCTCGGTGCTCTTCGAGGATCTCGGCGCGGCCGTCGTCGAGGTCCGGCCCGAGCAGCGCCACGCGCTGGTGACCACGGCCGAGGCGGAGCCCTCGATCATCGCGGCGGAACCGGAGCGCATGGTCCACGCGCTGCCGATCACCGTCTCGCAGCAGGCGCCGACCGCGTTCTTCCCGGCCTTCCGCAGCGACGAGGACGTGGTGACCCGCCACACCAGGGCCGAGATAGCCGCGGGCCAGGGCCCGTACTGGAGCGAGGACAAGTGGACCTGGGGGCTGCAGGCGATCCGGGCCCACCTGTCCCACCTGACCGGGCGGGGGGTGCGGATCTCCGTCCTGGACACCGGCGTGGACACCGACCACCCGGACTTCGCCGGCCGTATCGAGGCGACGGAGTCCTTCGTGCCCGGCGAGAGCGTGGAGGACGGCAACGGTCACGGCACGCACTGCATCGGCACCGCCGCCGGCCCGGCCGGCCCGCGGCAGGGTCCCCGCTACGGCGTGGCCCCCGAGGCGCGGATCCTCGCGGCGAAGGTGCTCGGCAACGCGGGCAGCGGCACCGACGGCCAGATCCTCGCGGGCATGGCCTGGGCCGTCTCCCACGGCGCGCGGGTGATCTCCATGTCGCTGGGAGCATCGGTCCGGCCGGGCGACCTCTTCCCGCAGACGTACGAGATCCTGGCCAGGCGCGCGCTCGAGCGCGGGACGGTGATCGTCGCCGCCGCGGGCAACGAGAGCCGCCGGCCCCAGGACATCCGGCCCGTCGGCCGGCCCGCCAACTGCCCCTCCATCCTCGCGGTGGCCGCACTCGACCGGGCGATCGCGCCGACGTTCTTCTCCAACCGCGCCATCAACGGCCAGGGCGGCGAGATCAACATCGCCGCGCCCGGCTGGCAGGTGCGCTCGGCCGCCCCCGGCGGCGGGTACCAGCCCCTGAACGGCACCAGCATGGCCACGCCGCACGTGGCGGGTGTCGTCGCCCTGCTCGCCCAGGCGCACCCCGGCGCTTCCGCGGCCGAACTCGTCGCCGCCCTGAAGTCCGGTGCGTTCCCGCTCCAGCAGCCCGCCGTCGACGTCGGCGCGGGCCTGCTCCAGGCCCCGTGAACGAGGCGTCCCGGTCCGCGCCGGTCGGGGTCGTCCTCGCGGTCGACCCCGACCGGTTCGCGGACGTGGTCGGGGCGCTGCGGCGGGCCGGGCTGACGGTCACCGGCGAGCAGCCGGTCCTCGGCACGCTCTCCGGCACCGTCGCCGAGGACCGGATCCCGGCCCTGGAGGCGGTCGACGGCGTCGACTCCGTCGACCGGGAGCGGACCGTCCGGCTTCCTCCGCCGGATTCCCCGATCCAGTGAGCGGCGGGGCGCCGCCGCCCCGGGCGCGCGTGCCCGGGGCGGTCGCGGTCACCGCGCCCGCGCGCCCTGCTTCCGCGCCGTCCCGTTCGGCCACAGCCGCGGCCTGCGCTTCGCCGCCAGGTCCTCGATCCAGCCGAAGGTCAGGACCGCCAGGCCGATCAGGGGCCAGACGAGCCAGAACATCCACAGCGTGTACGTGCTGTCGAGGGCGGCCGTCGCGCGCTCGTCCTGCATGAACGGCAGGCCGTAGGCCAGGTCGATGAGCGGGACCGTGGCCATGATCAGCATGTTGTGCCACAGGTAGATCGTGACGGCCCGGTTGTTGGAGAGCGTGATCAGCTTGTCCCACTTCGCCAGCCGGCCCGGGAGTTCCTGCCAGGACGGGGAGTACTGGAGGAGGATCACGACGAAGCCGAAGGACCAGGTGGCCTGGGCGAGCGGGATGTCGTTCAGGTCCCAGCCGTCGGCGCCCAGGTGACCCGAGGCCCACCACAGGCCGAACGCCATCAGCAGCGAGGCGCAGGAGACGGCGAGGTAGCGCGGGATCTGCTTCAGCAGTCCCTCCTGGTGGGCGAAGCCGAGGACCCAGCAGCCGCCGTACACCGCGAAGTCGGTCACCGCGTTGCCGGTCTCGCCGGGGATCTTCACCAGGCCCGTGCCGACGACCGCCGTCAGCGCCAGCGGAGCGCCCAGCGTGACCCAGGGCAGCCTGCGGAACGCCCACAGCAGCAGCGGCGAGGCCAGCACGAACCAGAGGTAGGCGCGCAGGTACCACAGCGGTCCCGCCGCCTGCACCGCCCACGTGTCGTCCAGCAGGCCCGACGGGGAGCCGAGGTGCCAGGGGTAGGGCGGCGCCCCGATCGGGATGACGTAGTTGACGAGTCCGATCAGGCCCCAGGTGCCGCCCTCGGGCTCCTTCGCCGGGTTCCAGCCTCCCGCCAGCATCAGCGCCAGCACGACCGCGCTGAACGCCCACAGCGGAGGCAGCAACCGCCTGATCCGGCTCTTGATCACGCCCCACGCCGGGCGGTTCAGCGAGCGCGCCATCAGCGAACCCGCCAGCGCGAACATCACGCCCATCGAGGGGAACAGCACGGTCAGCCAGGCCCAGCCGAACAGGTGGTAGACGACCACGCGGACCAGGGCGATCGAGCGCAGCAGGTCCAGGTAGCGGTCCCGGGCCGGCTTCTTCGTCCGGCCGGGCCCGCCGGCCCCGGCCGCGGGCGGCTCCTCGGTCCGCTGCCGCGGGACGCCGAACGACGGCGTCGTCCCCGTCCCGGTCGGGTATCCCTGCGTCATGCCACCGGCCTCCGATCGTCACGCTCCACCCGCCGGCTCGGCGCCGGCCCGCCCGGCGCCTCCACCACGCCGGTCCGCCGCAGCTTCTGCCAGCGCAGCCGGCCGCCGGTGAGGGCGGTGATCCACGACTGGAGCAGGACGACGTACATGAGCTGCCGGTAGAGGATCTGCTGCAGGGGCAGCGAGATGAGGTGGGTCATGCGCTCGCGGTCCAGGCGGAAGGCGTAGGCCGCGCAGAACGCCTGGAGCGCCAGGACGCCCAGCCAGGCCAGGATCGTCTTCCGGGTCGGGCCGAAGACGATCCCGTACAGCAGGAACACGTCGATCAGCGGGGCCAGCAGCGGGGCCACCACCATGAACAGCGAGACGAACGGCAGGCCCACCCGGCCGAAGCGCCCCGAGGGGCCCTTGTCGACGAGGGCACGGCGGTGCTTCCAGATCGCCTGCATGGTGCCGTACGACCAGCGGTAGCGCTGGGACCACAGCTGCTGGACGGTCTCCGGGGCCTCGGTCCAGGCGCGGGCGTTCTCCGCGTACACCACGCGCCAGCCGTCGCGGTGCAGCGCCATGGTGATGTCGGTGTCCTCGGCGAGCGTGTCGTCGCTCATGCCGCCGACCCGCTCCAGCGCCGAACGCCGGAACGCGCCGACCGCGCCCGGGATGGTCGGCATGCAGCGCAGGACGTCGTACATGCGGCGGTCGAGGTTGAAGCCCATCACGTACTCGATGTGCTGCCACGCGCCGATGAGGGAGTCCTTGTTGCCGACCTTGGCGTTGCCGGCGACCGCGCCCACGCTCGGGTCGCCGAACGGCTGCACCAGCTCGCGCACGGTGGACGGTTCGAAGACGGTGTCGCCGTCCATCATCACGACGATGTCGTAGCGGGCGTTGGCCACGCCTCGGTTGAGCGCCGCCGGCTTGCCCGCGTTGAGCTGCCGGATCACCCGGACGCCCGGCAGGCCCATCGCCTCCACGATCCGGGCCGTGCCGTCGGTGGAGCCGTCGTCGATGACGATGACCTCGATCGGGTGCTCGCTGGCCATCAGGGAGCGGACGGTGTTCTCGATGCACTTGGCCTCGTTGTACGCCGGGACCAGCACCGACACCGGTTCGGTGACCGGCGGGCCCCAGCGGAAGCCGCGCCGGCGGACCCGGCGGGCGTGCGCGCCGGACAGCAGCAGCATCAGCACGAAGCGGCCGATGACGAGGGAGCCGACGATCGCGAGGCCGACCACCAGCACGTCGGTGATCCTCTCCGAGGCCTGGACCAGGAAGATCCACGCCTTGCCCTTCCAGGCCTCGATCCCGGTCACCCGGGTGTGCGCGCTGGGCGCGTCGAGGGCCTCGGTGAGGTTGTCGAACTCGTAGCCCTGCCGCTGCAGGTCCGGCAGCATCCGGTCCAGCGCCTCGACCGTCTGGTGGCGGTCGCCGCCGGAGTCGTGCATCAGGACGATGGCGCCCTTGCCGTGCTTCGGGGTGGCCTTGCGGATGATCTCCTCGACGCCCGGCTTGCGCCAGTCCTCGCTGTCGGTGTTGTTGACGACGGTGAGGTAGCCGAGGCTGCCGATGTACTCGGTGACCGGCCAGGACTTGTTGTCCATGGCGTCGGCGAAGGAGGAGTACGGCGGGCGGAAGAGGGAGGTGCGGATGCCGGCCGCGCCGGACAGCGCGAGCTGGTTCTGGGACAGCTCCCAGTCGATGCGGTCCTTGGACTGGTAGGAGAGGTCGGGGTGGTTGAAGGTGTGCAGGCCGATCTCGTGGCCCTCGTCGACCATGCGCTTGACCAGGTCCGGGTAGCGGGAGGCCATCGTGCCGGTGACGAAGAAGACCGCGTGGGCGTCGTGCTTCTTCAGCGTGTCCAGCACCTTCGGGGTCCAGGTGGGGTCCGGGCCGTCGTCGAAGGTGAGGACCAGGCGGTGGTCGGGCAGGCTGAGGCTGTCGGTGCGGCCGCCGCGGGTGTCGATGACCGGGCCGCCGCCCAGGATCTCCTCCGGCACCTGGTCGGTGGCGGCGGGCGGCCGGACGCGGTGGTCGGCGAGGATCTCGCTGTGCACGTATCCGCGCAGCATGAGCATCGCCATCAGGGCGACGAGGACGAGCACCGGCAGCAGCAGGCGCAGGGGCAGGCGGGGACGCCGGGAACCGGCACGGGCTCGGTGAGCGGGCCCGTGCCGGCGGGTGCGGGATGCCATCAGAGGACGTACTCCGGGGACGGTGCGGGTGATGCGGGGGCGCCCGGCTGCTCGGCGGGGCCCGCGGCCAGGGGCGGGGTGATGTCGATCAGGCCGGCGGCCGTGCCGGTGTCGGTGCCCGCGGTGTCGTCGCCGCCCCCGGTCTCGGTCGGGCCGGCGGTGGGCTCACCGCCGCCCGTGGGGGCCGGGTCGGCCGGCTCGTCGGGGGCCGCCGGGCCGGCCGGCTCCGTCGGGTCGGGCCGGCCCGTGCCGGCGCCCGGGGCGATCGGGGTCCGGGTGGGGTCCGGGTCCGGGTCGGCGGACGCGTCCGGCGCGCCGGGCGCGGTGGAGGCGCCGGGCGCGGTGGGGCCGGCGTCCGGCGACGGGGCCGTGTCCTCGGTGGCCGACGGGGAGGTGTCCGGGGAGGCGCTGCCGGCGTCGGTGGGCGGCACCGACCGGTCGGGCAGCGGCGTGGTGTCGACCTGACCGGCCTCGCGGCCGTTCTCCTGCGGTACGGGCAGCCAGGGCGCGCTGGAGTTGCCGGAAAGCAGTGTGGCGATGATCACCACGGCGTAGACGGCGCAGAGGACGCCGACGGCTATGCCCACGCGGCGGAAGTACCGGACGCGGCGGCCCGTCTCGTCGACGAAGACCGGCCCGTCGGAGCCGTCCGCGCCGCCGGGCCCGCCGGGGGCCCGGCGCAGCACCCCGTCGCCGAGCTGTACGGCGTCGAGCTGGACCGTCACCTCGTGCGGGTCGTGGGTGTGCTCGGTGTCACCGGGCTTCTGCCACGGGTCGCGGACGACGGAGGTGTCCGCGCCGGCTCCGGGCCGGGGAAACGCCCGGGTGCCGCCCGCGGGTCCTATTCGCGGCAGTGCCTCGGTCCGGCCCGCGTCCGGGAGGGCCCGGGTGTGCGGGGCCGCCGTCGGGCCGGCGTCCGGGCGGGGTCCGGTACGGGGCGGTGCCGCCGGCCCGGCGTCCGAGACGCCCGGCAGGACCTCCGTCCTGTCCGCGCCCGGGAAGGCCCCGCCGGGCAGCGCCTGCGTCGCGTCCGCGCCCGGGAAACCCCCACCGGGCAACGCCTGCGTCGCGTCCGCACCCGGGAAGCCCCCACCGGGCAGCACCTGCGTCGCCTCCGCACCCGGGAAGCCCCCACCGGGCAACGCCTGCGTCGCGTCCGCACCCGGGAAGCCCCCACCGGGCAGC
>NZ_BAAATK010000001.1:0-18404 GCF_039533365.1 Streptomyces glaucus | reverse complement strand
AGCACCTGCGTCGCCTCCGCGCCCGGGAAGGCCCCGCCGCGGGGCGGCTCCGTCCACTCGGCCTCCGGCGCGCTGCGGGGACGGACGATCCCCGCCGCGCCGAGATCGCGGACGCTGCGGGGACGGATCAGTCCCGGCTCTCCGACCGGCGCACGGTCCTGGTCGGCGCTCATGTCACCAGCTCCCCGACGTTCGTCGGCATCGCCTCTCCTGGGTTCCGGAAACGCCTCCGGAACCGCCTGGGCGACTCGGCCGCCCTGGCCGGTCTCCGGGGCCTCTCGGGTCGCCGACGCGATGTCGGGCCATTCCGTTCCGGCGTCTTCTCGCCATTTTTCCACGCGCACGCACTCCCCCCACGGGACGGTTCCGGGCGCGCATACGACTCCGAGCACACGTCGAGCGAACCAGGCCCCCACCGGGTTCGAGCGCCCCCTTACCACACCGTGCTCGGGTCATGAATGTAGCGCACACGGGGGAACGGTGGTTGCCACGTGTCAGTCGTGAGACAAGTTCACGGTCGCGTCACAACGCCATCACCTCCGCGTCCATGACCGGAATCCACCCCCCGGCGGGCTTGACGAGCCACTGCTCCTCGGCGGCCAGCCGCGCCGCCGCCCGCCGCAGGGCGTCCAGCCCGGGGTGGGCCAGCCCCCGGCGCCACACCAGTGACACGGGCGACAGCGGGACGGGATCGACCAGGGGCCGCACCACCGACGCGGGCATGGCCGGGAAGTCCACCACGGCCAGGACCGGGTTCCGCGTCTTGCCGATGATCCGCCGGAACTCCTCGTCCCCGACGGCGAGCGGGAGCGGCGGGGCCGTCTCGATCCCGCGCCCCTCGAACAGCCGCCGCGCGAGGTCGGTCCACTCCGGCGTGCGCGGGTTGCCGGCCCCGGCGTACACGGTCTCGCCGGCCAGCGCGGCCAGCGGCACCGCCTCCAGCGCGGCCAGCGGGTGGTCCTCGGGCAGGACGACCGCCATCGGCTCGTACCGCACGGGCTGCTGGTCGAGCCCCGCCCGCAGCGCCGGGTCCAGGCCCGCGTACCGCCCGAAGGACGCGTCGAGGCGGCCCGCGAGCAGCTCACCGGCGGCTCCGGTGAGGCCGCTCTCGTAGCGGGCCATCAGCTCCAGCTCGGGGACGAGCTCGCGGGCCCGGTGCAGCACGCGGCGCCCGGTGACCAGGCCCGGGGAGTTGAGGTCCACCAGCAGGGGGCGGGCCTGGCCGAAGGCGGCGAGGAGGTCGTCCTGCGCCTGCAGGACCCGGCGGGCGTGCGGCAGCAGCCGCTCGCCGTCGGCCGTCAGCGTCACCTGCCGGGTGGTCCGCAGGAACAGCTCCGCGCCCAGTTCCCGCTCCAGCCGCCGCACGTCCCGGCTGAGCGCCTGCTGGGCGACGTACAGGCGGGCCGCGGCGCGGGTGAAGTGCAGTTCCTCGGCGACGGTGACGAAGGCGCGCAGCAGACGGGGGTCGAGGTGGCGGGGAGCGGACACCCCGCGAACCTACAACGGGGGCGCGTGAATCGGATCCGGATCCACAACGCGAACGTGTGAATCGGCGCGGAACAGGTGTTGGACCGCTTGATCGCCCACGGGCGAGCGTGGAGCCATGCCGTCCTCCCCCTCGCCCTCCCCCTCCTCTTCGTCCTCCCGCGGCGCCCTCCACCTGACGGTGACCGCCGACACCCTGGTCGCCGCCGACTTCACGCCCCGTACCGGCCGTCGCCCGCCCGGCCCGTACCGCCGCCTCCTCGCCGTCCCCGGCGCCCGCGCCTTCACGGCCGGGAACCTGATCGCCCGGTTGCCGATGGGCATGTTCAGCGTGAGCGCGGTCGTGATGATCGCCGGTACCCGCGGCTCGTACGCCCTGGCCGGCGCGGTCACCGCGACCGGGATGGCGGCGAGCGC
This sequence comes from Streptomyces glaucus, assembly GCF_039533365.1. Taxonomy (NCBI): domain Bacteria; kingdom Bacillati; phylum Actinomycetota; class Actinomycetes; order Kitasatosporales; family Streptomycetaceae; genus Streptomyces; species Streptomyces glaucus. The sequence goes on along the minus strand of NZ_BAAATK010000001.1, from coordinate 16,502 downwards.
GCTGGCCGCCCCCTGGGTCGCGCGGCTGGTCGACCGGCACGGCCAGGCCCGCGTGGCCGTGCCCGCGACCGCGGTCGCCGTGCTGGGCTCGCTCGCGCTGGTGCTGTGCGTGCGCCGCGGCGCCCCGGACTGGACGCTGTTCGCCGCGTACGCCGCCACCGCCACCACCCCCAACACCGGCGGCATGTCCCGCGCCCGCTGGGCCCACCTGCTGAAGGGCGACGCCACGGCCCTGCACACCGCGAACTCCTTCGAGCAGGCCGCCGACGAGCTGTGCTTCATGCTGGGGCCGGTGCTGGCGGCCTTCCTGTGCTCGGCGCTCTTCCCGGAGGCGGGCACGCTCACCGGCGCGGCGCTGCTGCTGACCGGCGTGCTGCTGTTCGCCGCGCAGCGCTCGACCGAGCCGCCCGCCCGGCCCCGGCCCTCCGCGCGCTCCCCGCTGCGCGCGCCCGGCATCCCGTCGCTGCTCGCCGTGTGCCTGGCGATGGGCGGGGTGTTCGGGGCCATGGAGATCGTCACCCTGGCGTTCGCCGACGCGCGGGGCCACGGCACGGCGGCCGGGGTGGTGCTGGCGCTGCAGGCGGCCGGGTCGTGCGCGGCGGGCCTGCTGTACGGGACGCTGAAGCCGGCCGGGCCCGCCGGGTCCCGGCTGCCGTGGTGCGTGGCGGCGATGACGGCCCTGCTGACGCTGCCGCTGCTGGCGGCCGCCCTCACCGGCTCCCTGCCGGTCCTGGCGGGCACGCTGCTGGCCGCCGGGATGGCGACCGCCCCGACGATGGTCACCACCATGACGCTGGTCCAGCAGCGCACGCCCGAGGGCCGCCTGAACGAGGGCATGACCCTGGCGGTGACCGGCCTGCTCGGCGGCATCGCCTGCGGCAGCGCGGTCGGCGGCTGGACGGTGGAGCACGTCTCGGCCACGGCCGGGTACGGCGTGCCGGTCACGGCGGCCGCGGTGGCGCTCCTCTTCTCCCTCGTCCCGTCCGGGCCGTCGAACCGCTCCAGGGATTCCCGTCCGCACCATTGACGCTTCCGCCGCTCCCGCCTACCTTCGCCCGTCGAAGCGCTTCGACGTCACCTGTCGAACCGGTTTGACGACGCTGCGTGACGACCCGAGATCCGTCCGACTCCCCTTGGAGGCCCTGGATGCCGACGGCGCGAAGGCGTGTGGTGGCGACGGCGATCCCGTGCGGGCCGCCGCGGCCGATCTCCCGCGGCGGCCCGGACGGAGGTTCCTCCGGCGCGGGCGCGGTGGTCCCGGCGGGCGGGCGGTGCGGGTGCCGGCCGGGACCGGGTTCCTGGCACCGGAGCCGGGCCGATGGTCAAGATCACTGATGTGGCGCGGCGCGCCGGCGTCTCCCCCAGCACGGTCTCCTACGCCCTCAGCGGCAAGCGCCCGATCTCCGCGGAGACCCGGCGCCGGGTCCAGGCCGCCGTCCGCGAGCTGGGCTACCGGCCGCACGCCGGCGCCCGGGCCCTGGCCGGCAGCAGGTCGAACGTGCTGGCGCTGGTGGTCCCGCTGCGGGCCGGGATCCACGTGCCGGTGGTGATGCGGTTCGCGGCGTCGGTGGTGACGGCGGCCCGGGCCCACGACCACGACGTGCTGCTGCTCACCCAGGAGGAGGGCGAGGAGGGGCTGCGGCGGGTCGCGGACACCGCGCTGGCGGACGCGCTGATCGTGATGGACGTGCAGCTGCGCGATCCCCGGCTGCCGCTGCTGCGGGAGCTGGACCGGCCGTCCGTGCTGATCGGCTTCCCGCGGGAGAGCACCGGCCTGACCTGCATCGACCTGGACTTCAAGGCGGCCGGCGAGGTGTGCGTGGACCATCTGGCGCGGCTCGGGCACCGGGTCGTGGCGCTGGTCGGGTCGCCGCCGGAGGTGTACGTCCGGCAGACCGCGTTCGCCCAGCGCGTGGTGCAGGGGTTCACGGCCGCCGCCGACCGGGCCGGGCTGGTCTCCTCCGTGCACCCCTGCGCGGCCGCGCCCGGCTCGGCCCTGGCGGTCGCCGAGCGGCTGCTGCGCGAGCAGCCCGCGCCGACCGGGGTCGTCGTCCACAACGAGCCCCTGCTGGAGCCGCTGATCGACGCCTTCGAGCAGCTCGGGCTGCGGGTGCCCGGCGACCTGTCGGTCACCGCCATCTGCCCGGACGAGTTCGCCGCGGCGGTCCGCGTCCCGGTCACCTCGGTCGCCGTCCCGGCGGCGGAGGTGGGCGCCCGGGCGGTGGAGCTGCTGATGGCGAAGCTGGGCGGCGCGGCGGACGTGCCGCAGGCCACGCTGCTGCCGCCCCGGCTGACCGAACGGGCGAGCACGGCGCCGCGCACCGCCTGACCGGCGCCGGCCGGGTCCCTGTGCCCGCCGGGCCGGTGTGCGTGCGGCCGCACGACACAGGCCCCGCCGCTCGCAGCGACGGGGCCTGTGCCCACATGGGGTAAGTGGAGATGGCGGGAATCGAACCCGCGTCCAACGGTGCAGAACCAGGGCTTCTCCGTGTGCAGTCCGCTGCGCTTTTCTCGGCCCCGGAGATCACGCGGACAAGTCTCCGACGGGCTCAGTCACTGTGTGGTTTCCCTCTACACCCCGTGACCGGGTCTAGAGGTTGAGTTCCCTAGCTGATGCCAGGATCCGGGTCGGGAACAGCCCCGGGCTGACACTCCCTTGATAGGAGGCTCGCTCTGCTACCTGAGATCAGGCAGCGAGGGCGAAGGCCTGCTGGGAGGAATCGCGCTTGGTGTTGGCGATTATTTTTTTCGGCCTGTGGTTTACGAGATCATGGCCGCTTCCTCGACACGCTTCCCCTGCTTCGACAGCCGCTGTCGAAACCGATCATCCCCATGTTGATTTCTCAAGGTGCGCACCGGCTGCGCGGTGTGCTGTGCACCGCCTGGGCGGTACCGGTGCCATCGTACGTGACCAACGCCCGTCGGTGCCACCGTGTTCCCGGCGGTCGCCCCGCCGTGGTACCGGGTTCGACACGCCCCGGCGGAGGGGCGTTCCCGGCCCGCGGGCACGACGTGGGTCACGCGCGCTGGCGCCGCCGGATCGCCGAGATCGCCCGTTCGGCCTCGCGCCGGTCCTGCTTCTCGCGGAGCGTCTGGCGCTTGTCGTACTCCTTCTTGCCCTTCGCCAGCGCGATCTCGATCTTGGCGCGGCCGTCCTTGAAGTACAGCGCGAGCGGCACGATCGTGTGGCCCGTCTCCTGCGACTTGGCCTCCAGCTTGTCGATCTCCGCGCGGTGCAGCAGCAGCTTCCGCTTGCGGCGGGCGCTGTGGTTGGTCCAGGTGCCCTGGCTGTACTCCGGCACGTGCACGTTGTGCAGCCACGCCTCGTGCCCGTCCAGCTGCACGAAGCCGTCGACGAGCGAGGCCCGCCCCTGGCGCAACGACTTCACCTCGGTCCCCATGAGCACCAGACCGGCCTCGTAGGTGTCGAGGATGTGGTAGTCGTGCCGCGCCTTCTTGTTCTGCGCGATCAGCTTGCGCCCTTTTTCCTTAGCCATAGTGCCGACCATTTTCGCACCCCACGGGGGCCGGAAGGGAGTCGATTACCGCGGGGCGCGGCTACCGGCCCAGGCCGCTGAGCACCGTCCGGGCCCGCTGCAGGGCCTGCTCGCCGGCCTCCAGGTCAGGCGTGATGCCGCGGCCGTCGACGCCGCGGCCCGACGGGGTGCGGTAGTGGCCGACGGTCAGCTCGGCGACGGAGCCGTCGGGCAGCCGGCTCGGCATCTGCACCGAGCCCTTGCCGAAGGTGCGCGAGCCCACCACGACCGCCCGGCCGCGGTCCTGGAGGGCGCCGGTCAGCAGCTCGGCCGCGCTCATCGTGCCGCCGTCGACCAGGGCGACCAGGGGCCGGTCGGTGTCGCCGCCGCTCCCGGCGTGCAGGGCCCGCTGCTCGCCGTCGACGTCGTAGGTGGCGACGAGACCGCCGTCGAGGAAGGCGGAGGCGGCGGTGACGGCCTCGGTGACCAGGCCGCCGGAGTTGCCGCGCAGGTCGAGGACGATCCCGGCGCCGGCCGGGGTCCGCCGCACGGCGCCGCGCACCTGGTCGCCGGAGCCCTTGGTGAAGGCGGCGACCCGGATGACGGTGACGCCGCCGGGCAGCTCGCGCACGGTGACCGGGTCCGTGGACAGCCTGGCCCGGCGCAGGGTCTCGGTCCACACGCGCGTGCCGCGCCGCAGGCCGAGGGTGACGGTGGTGCCGGCGGGCTCGCCGGCGGCGTCGCCGCGCAACAGGGCGAGGACCTCGGTGACGGGGCGTCCGTCGACCCGCTCGCCGTCGACGCTGCGCAGCCGGTCGCCCGGGCGGATCCCGGCGTCGGCCGCGGGCGAGCCGGACCGCACCCGCGTCACCTCGATCCGGCCGTCGCGCTCGCGCCGCGCCCACAGGCCGACGCCGGTGTACGCGCCGTCCAGGGACTCCTCGAACTCCTCGTACTCGTCCTCGGAGTAGACGGCCGCCCAGCGGTCGCCGCTGCGGCTGACGGCGCGTTCGGCCGCCTCCGCGGGGGACTTGCCGTCGGCCATCGCCTCGGCCGCCGCCCTGGCGACGTCCTCCCGCGCGCCGACGGGCACGGTCGGGCGGACGGTGCCCGGGGCGGTCCTCCGCTCGGGGCCGGGCAGTGAGCCGGTGGCCGCGCCGGCGACGAGGACGCCGGCGAACACCAAGGTCAGGGCGGCCCCGCGGCCGACGCGGCGGGGCTGACAGAACAGGTCACGGCCTGACATGCCGGTGAGTCTAGGACAACGAAAAGGGCCGTACGGCCGGTTGACCGCACGGCCCCTCTTGGTATGTGTCACACCTTCAGATACTTGCGCAGCGCGAAGAACGCGGCCAGCGCGGGCATCAGCAGGCTGGTCGCGAGGATGAGCGGCAGCTTGGCCAGGACCGCGTCCCAGCCGATGAAGTTGATCAGGTTGAGCTTCTCGGACAGCGCCAGCCCGTGGTCGATGATGAAGTACCGGGCGATCAGCAGGAAGGCGCACGCGAGCGTGCCGCCGATGAGCCCGGCGACCGCGGCCTCCGCGATGAACGGCGCCTGGATGTAGAAGCCGGAGGCGCCCACCAGCCGCATGATGCCGGTCTCACGCCGGCGGCTGAACGCCGAGACGCGCACGGTGTTGACGATCAGCATCAGCGCGACCACCAGCATCAGCGCCATGATCGCGCGGGCGGCCCAGTTCATGCCGTTCAGCAGCTCGAAGAGGTTGTCCAGGATGCCCTTCTGGTCCTGCACGGACTGCACGCCGTCCCGCCCGTCGAAGGCGGTCGCGATGACCTGGTACTTCTCCGGGTTCTTCAGCTTGATGCGGTACGACTCCTGCATCTGGTCCGGCGTCAGGGAGCTGGCCAGCGGGGAGTCGCCGAACTGCTCCTTGTAGTGCTTGTACGCCTCGTCCTGCGATTCGTACGTCACCGTGTCGACGACCGACATCTTCTTCAGGTCGGCCAGGATCTGGCTCTTCTGGTCCTCGGTCACCGCGCCCTTGGCGCAGTTGGGGTCGGACTCGGCGTCGCTCTTGTTGCAGAGGAAGATCGAGACGTTGACCTTGTCGTACCAGTAGCCCTTCATGGTGTTGACCTGGTCGCTCATCAGCAGCGAACCGCCGAACAGGGCCAGGGACAGGGCGACGGAGACGATGACGGCGAAGGTCATCGTCAGATTGCGGCGGAGACCGACACCGATCTCCGACAGGACGAACTGGGCGCGCATGGCGGGTTCTTCAGGCCTTTCGGGAACTCGGTGCGGTCAGTGCTGGTAGCCGTAGACGCCGCGGGCCTGGTCGCGGACGAGGCGGCCCTTCTCCAGCTCGATGACGCGCTTGCGCATCTGGTCCACGATGTTCTGGTCGTGCGTCGCCATCACCACGGTCGTGCCGGTCCGGTTGATCCGGTCGAGCAGCTTCATGATGCCGACGCTGGTCTGCGGGTCGAGGTTGCCGGTGGGCTCGTCGGCGATCAGCAGCTTGGGCCGGTTGACGAAGGCCCGCGCGATGGCGACGCGCTGCTGCTCACCGCCGGACAGCTCGCCCGGCATCCGGTCCTCCTTGCCGCCGAGCCCGACCAGGTCGAGCACCTGCGGCACGGACTTGCGGATCTCGCCGCGCGACTTGCCGATGACCTCCTGCGCGAAGGCGACGTTCTCGGCGACCGTCTTGTTCGGCAGGAGGCGGAAGTCCTGGAAGACCGTCCCCAACTGGCGCCGCATGTGCGGCACCTTCCAGTTGGACAGGCGCGCGAGGTCCTTGCCCAGGACGTGCACCTGCCCGTGGCTGGCCCGCTCCTCGCGGAGGATCAGCCGCAGGAAGGTGGACTTTCCGGAGCCGGAGGACCCCACGAGGAACACGAACTCGCCCTTCTCGACCTCCAGGGAGACATCCCTGAGGGCGGGGCGGTTCTGCTTGGGGTAGACCTTGGAGACGTTGTCGAATCGGATCACGGATGCACCACGGGTCGCCGGGGGTAGATGTGCGTGACCATACGCGAACCGGGTGGGGGGCCGCAGTCACCGGTAGGGGTTGCGCGACAGTTGTGCGCATTTGTGCCGCGGACGGGGCGGCGGACCGCGCCGGCCCGTCGCCGGCTCCGTCGCGCGGGCGTGCCCGGCGCGGACGGTCCACGGCCGGCGGACGACGGGAAACCGCCCCCGGCGGGAGCGGCCCGCGCAACCTCCCGGGGAACCTGGCACAGTGGAGGGGAACGTTCGCGCCGCCGCGGGCGTTGAGTACAGGGAATCGGTGCAAGGAGGGCGAGCGCATGACGTACGACCGGCTGGTGTGCGCGAACTGCGCGGCGCCCGTGAGCGAGGGCCGGTGCCCCGTGTGCCGTGCGAACCGCGAGCGGCTGCAGCAGGAGAACTTCTTCGCGGGGCTGAACCCCATGACGCTGATCGCGCTGCTCGCGGTGCTGATCGCGGCGCTGGCCCTGCTGGCCCACCAGACCGCCTGACACCCGGCGCCCGCGGGACGGCCCGGCCGGCGGAGCCGGGCGGCACGGACGGGCGAGGGGCCCGGAGCGACGCGCGCTCCGGGCCCCTCGGCATGTGCCGTGCGTACGGCGGCCGCCGTCAGGCGGCCGCGCCGCCGCGGCCGTCCATCAGACGCGGCAGCATCCGGAAGCCGATGCCACCGGCGATCATCGTGGCGGCGCCGACCAGCAGGAACGTGGTCTGCGCGGCACCGGTCTCGGCGAGCTCCTCACCGCTGCCCTGGGCCGAGGCGTCGGACGAGACGGCCTCCACGCCGGTGTCGGTCAGGACCGAGGTGCCCTGCTCCTGGGGCGAGGGGCCGGAACCGCCGTCGGGGCCGGGGCCGCTGCTCGCGTCGTCGGTCGGGCCCTCGGTGGGCTCGGTGGGCTCCTCGGTGGGCTCGGTGGGCTCCTCCGTGGGGTCGGCGGGCTCCTCGGTGGGGTCGGCGGGCCCCGTCGGGCCGGAGGTCGGCGGGGTGCCGGGGACCTCGGTCGGCGGGGTGGTGGGAACCTCGGTCGGCGGGGTGCTCGGGATCTCGGTCGGCGGGGTGCTCGGGGTCGGCGGGGTGCTCGGAGCCGGCGGCTCGGACTCGCCGGCGTTCACGCCGACGCCGATGTTCACACCGAACTCGAGGGCCGAGGCGGCGCCCGCGGCGGTGAGCGAGGCGCCGGCCGCGATCACGGCGCCGGCCGCGATGCGCGCGACGCGGATCCGCGTCTTCTTGGTCATGTGGTTGCTACCCCCAGTAGCTCATCGTCAGTGAGGCGGCGTTCGGGGCCGTGATCGACGGAGGTAGCTGCGTATGGAGCCCCCCGGTTCACATGCGCCCCAGAGATACGCATGCCGCGCCTCACCCTTCCGATTTTTCAAAGCAACGTCAAGGCCGTTGCGCACGCGATGTCCGGGTACGGGGGGTATGCCGGACGTCGGAGCCTGTGAGTGTGATGTGGAACGCGGACATCACGGCACACACAAGGCAACTGCCGCCCGGAAGGCGGCAGTTTCCTTGTCGACAAAGCGGTGAAATGCGGCGGGCGCGTCGGCGCGCTACTTCTCCTGCTGCTTGCGCCAGCGAATCCCGGCCTCCAGGAACCCGTCGATCTCGCCGTTGAACACGGCCTCGGGGTTGCCGACCTCGTACTCCGTGCGCAGGTCCTTGACCATCTGGTACGGGTGCAGGACGTACGAACGCATCTGGTTGCCCCAGGAGTTGCCGCCGTCGCCCTTGAGGGCGTCCATCTTGGCCTGCTCCTCCTGGCGGCGCCGCTCCAGCAGCTTGGCCTGGAGGACGTTCATCGCCGTGGCCTTGTTCTGGATCTGCGACCGCTCGTTCTGGCAGGAGACCACGATGCCGGTGGGCAGGTGGGTGATGCGCACCGCGGAGTCCGTGGTGTTCACGCCCTGGCCGCCGGGGCCGGAGGACCGGTAGACGTCGATGCGCAGCTCGGACTCGTCGATCTCGACGTGGTCGGACTGCTCGACGACGGGGAGCACCTCGACGCCCGCGAAGGAGGTCTGGCGGCGGCCCTGGTTGTCGAAGGGCGAGATGCGCACCAGGCGGTGGGTGCCCTGCTCGACGGAGAGGGTGCCGTAGGCGTACGGCGCCTGCACGGCGAAGGTGGTCGACTTGATGCCGGCCTCCTCGGCGTACGACGTCTCGTAGATCTCCGTCTTGTAGCCGCGCTGCTCGGCCCAGCGCAGGTACATGCGCTGGAGCTTCTCGGCGAAGTCGGCGGCGTCGACGCCGCCGGCCTCGGCGCGGATGTTGACGAGCGCCTCACGGGCGTCGTACTCGCCGGACAGGAGGGTCCGGACCTCCATCTCGTCCAGCGCCTTCCGCACCGCGGCCAGCTCGGCCTCGGCCTCGGCGCGGGTGTCCGGGTCGTCCTCCTCCTCGGCCATCTCGAAGAGCACGGCGAGATCGTCGATCCGGCCGCGCAGCGCCTCCGCCTTCCTGACCTCGGCCTGGAGGTGGGAGAGCTTGCTGGTGATCTTCTGCGCCTCGTCCGGGTTGTCCCACAGGGACGGCGCGGCCGCCTGCTCCTCGAGCACGGCGATGTCTGCCCTCATCCTGTCGAGGTCCAGAACGGCCTCGATCGACTCCATGGTCGAGGAGAGGGACTTGAGCTCTTCGGATACGTCGACGACTGCCACGCATCCAGCGTAACGGCTGCGGCAACCGACCTCGGCCGCACGGCGTGCCCCGGCCGTACCCGGTGCGGGTGCGGCCGGGACCGGCGGGGTCAGGGGGTCGCCGGGGCCGTGGTGTTCGCGTCCCGGGGGACGGCCCCCGCGTCGTCGCCGGCCGTGGCCAGCCACGTGCCCGCGCCGACGGCCGCCGCCAGCGCCAGCGCGCCCGCGCCCAGGGCCAGGCGGCGGCGCCGGACGGCGGCGCGGTTGCGGGCGGACCCGGGGCGGGGGGCGCCCGCCGCGCGCGGGGCGCGGGCGGTGCCGCGGGCGCCGCCGGCCAGCTCGTCCGGGCCCGGCACGCGCATCGACGTGTGGGTGTCCCGGTTGGAGTCGGCCGGCTTCGCGCCCGGGACCAGCGGGACCGCGCCCCGGCGCCGCACCCGCTCCCCGGCCGGGGCGGGGTCGGCGGGCGCCTCCTCGGGGGTCTCCTGCGCGGGCTCCACGTCCGGCTCGTCCACCTCCAGCGGGGGCATGCCCGCCAGCATCGGCAGCAGTTCCCGCAGCCGGGCGGCCAGTTCGGAGGCGCGCAGCCGCGAGGCGGGCGCCTTGGCCAGGCACTGCACCATCAGCTGCCACAGCTCGTCCGGGATGCCGGGCAGCGGGACGACCGTCTCCGTCACGTGCCGGCGCAGGACGGCGCCGGGGTGGCCGCCGCCGAACGGGGTGAAGCCCGCGAGCAGCTCGTACAGGACCGTGGCCAGGGCGTAGATGTCGACGGACGCGCGGGGCGGCAGGCCCTCGACGATCTCCGGCGCGAGGTAGTCCGGCGTGCCGATGATCTTCGTCGCGCGGGTGCGGCGCGGGGCGTCGATGAGTTTCGCCACACCGAAGTCGGTCAGGAGCGCGCGGTGCGAGCCGCCGGGGCCGAGCGGGCCCTGCATGTCCAGCAGCACGTTCTCCGGCTTCACGTCGCGGTGCACGACGCCCGCGCCGTGCGCGGCGGCCAGTCCGTCCGCCACGTCGGCCACGATCGCCACCGCGGCCTCGGGCGCGAGCCGCCGCTCCCGGTCCAGGCGGGTGCGCAGGTCCGTGCCGCGCACCAGGTCCATGACGAGCGCGAGGTCGTTGCCGTCGACGACCAGGTCGCGCACGGAGACGACGTTCGGGTGCTCCAGGCCGAGCAGGGCCGTGCGCTCCTGCACGAAGCGTCCGACGAGTTCCTCGTCCGAGGCCAGGTCCTCGCGCAGCAGCTTGATGGCGACGGGTCCGTCCGGTCCCTCGCCGAGCCACACCGTGCCGGCGCTGCCCCGTCCCAGGATCTGGTGGGCGGTGTACCGGCTGCCGATCTTCCGTGCCAAGACTGCTCCTACCGACGCGTGTTGCCGACAAAACTACGCGGCCGGGGAGCCGGGCTTCACCGCGGCGGCGGAAATCACCCGCCGGGTGTCGACAAATCCCCAACGTCGGGGTTCGGAGGTGTCCGGACTCGCCCGGAGCGGCCCGAGCGGTCCCGGGCCGGTCTCCGCGGGAGCCCCGGACTCACTGGCCGGAGGAACCGCCCGAGCCCAGGTCCCCGATCCAGCCGGTGACCGTGTCGAACCAGTCGGTGAGCTGCCCCCAGTAGCTCCTGCCCGTGCCGATCCAGTCCTGCAGCGGGCTGAGCTCCCAGATCAGCCAGCCCGCCACGAACAGGATGACGAGCGTGAACAGGCAGCCCTTCAGGCAGCCCAGGCCGGGGATGCGCATCGGGTTGGCGCTGCGCTGCCGGGGCGGCCGGGGCTCGCGCCGGGACTGCCGGGGCTCGGGCCGGGGCCGCTGGGGCTCCGGGGCGGGCGGCGGGGCGTACCGCTGGGGCTGGGGCGGCTGGGGCGTGGCGTACCGCTGCGGCTGTTGCTGCTGCGGGTGGCCGTAGCCCTGCTGGGGCTGGGGGCGCGGCGGCTGCTGCTGTGGGCGCGGCGGCTGCTGCGGCCGGGCGACCTGCCGCTGGGGGCGGCGGCGCAGCGGGTCCTGGTCGGGGTCGAGGTACTGGATCTGGGTCTGCTCGTTGCGGTCGCGGGCGGCCCGCAGCTGGCTCTGCCAGGGGTGCGGGTCCTCGGGCCGGCCGGTCTGGCCGGGCTGCTGTCCCGGCGGCACCGGCGGCAGGACGGCCGTCGGGTCGGCCGCGCCGCGGGCGGGCAGGACGGCGGTGGGGTCGGCGTCGCCCGCCGGGCCGCCGGTGTGGGGCAGGACGCTGGTCGCGTCGTCCGGGTCGTGGGCGCCGTTCGGGTTCCGCGGCAGCACCCGGGTGGGGTCGGCGGCGCCGGGCGTGCCGGGCACGGGCGCGGGCGCCGGGTCGGGGGCCAGGAGCGCGCCGACGTTCTCGGCGGCGGCGATCTGCGCGGAGTTCGCGTGCACGCCGATGCCCTCGGCGACGACGCGCAGGGCGCGCGCCAGGTTCCCGGCGCCGGGCCGCTCGTCGGGGTTCTTGCGCAGGCAGCGCTCGATGACCGTCCAGAGGGGCTCGGGGACCGTGGACGGGCGGCGCGGTTCGGCGCTCAGGTGCTGGTGCAGGACTTCGAGGGCGGACGAGCCGGAGAACGGCGGACGGCCGGTGACCAGCTCGTACAGCAGGATGCCGGCGCCGTAGATGTCGACGGCCGAGGTCTGCGGGCGGCCTTCCGCCGACTCGGGCGCGACGTACGCGGGCGTGCCGACGAACTCGTGGGTGCGGGTGAGGCCGGGCGAGTCGGCGAGGCGCGCGATGCCGAAGTCGGTCAGCATCGGGTGCAGCTGGTCGCCGGTCTGCTCGAGCAGGACGTTCGCGGGCTTCAGGTCGCGGTGCACGACGCCGTCGGCGTGGCTGGCGGCGAGCGCGTCGGCGATCTGGGCGGTGAGCAGCGCGGCGGCCACCGGGGTGAAGGGACCGTTCTCGCGCAGGTGGCGGTGCAGGTCGGGGCCGTCGACGAGGTCCATGACCAGTGCCAGCAGATCGCCCTCGACGACCAGGTCGCGGACCCGGACGATGTTCGGGTGGGTCAGCCGCAGCAGGACGGACCGCTCCCGGAGGAACCGCATCACGACGTCCGGGTCGTTGGCGAGCTCCTCCTTGAGGACCTTGATCGCGACGGTCTCGCCGGGCTGTCCGGGCACGGCCGCCTCGGCACCCGCGGTCTCCCGCTGGCGGGCTCGCCAGACGGTCCCCGTGGCACCGCGACCGAGCGGCTCCTCGAGGAGGTACTTGCTGCCTACCGGCCGCACGTCATGCGCTCCCTGTCTGCTTGGCTGGCCCGTACACCGTGGTCCACCGTGCCACGGGGGATGTTCCGACCCACTGTAGTGCCGCAGCGCGGGACACCGGGGGTCGTCTTCCCGCGGGTCCTTCCGACTCGTCCCCGGTCCGGCCGCCGCCGGCCGCCCGTCCGTCCGCCGGCCGGCCCCGGCCTTCCGGCGGGTCCCGCCCGCGGCCTTCCGTACATGTTCGAAGGAAAGACGCCCGGCCCGGTCCGCCGGTTGCCGGAGCACGGACGCGATCGATCTCAAGCGAGCGCCGATCGATCGTGTTCAGGCCAATGGTCAGGCATTTTTGCGGGCAGAGCCGACCAATCAAGATCATTCGCTGTTCGGCGGCGGGCACGTTGTCAGCGGCAGGTGCGAGGATGCCTCCAGTTACTGGCCGACGTGCTCGTGTGGCGGTGGGGGAAGTCCGCGGTGGGGGACCGCGGGGGGCCTCGTTCCCCGTGGCGCGGGCGCCCGCGCAGAAGGGACCGCTGACGGCGATGCAGATCCGGCTGACCGTCGTAGACCCGCTGGGCCCGTCCCCCGCGCCGACGCGGGGCCGCGCCGCGAGCTGCGACGTGCTGGTCACGGCGCCCGCCGGCACGGCCCTGGCCGCGGTCTCCTCCGCCCTGGCCGCGGCGGTCCCCGGCGGTGACGGCTCGTCCCCGGCGACGCTGTACGCCGGTGCGCGCCGGCTCGACGCCCAGCGCGCGACCCTGGGCGAACCCCCGCTGGTCGACGGCGCCGTGCTGTACGTGGGCGCGCCGGGCGAGCCCGAGCCGCACCCCGAGCTCGACGAGGCCCCGGCCCAGCTCCACGTGGTCGCGGGCCCCGACGCGGGCGGGGTCCACCTGCTGCACGGCGGCGAGATCCGCGTCGGCCGCTCGGCCGACGCCGACGTCCCGCTCGACGACCCGGACGTCTCCCGGCTGCACTGCGCGGTGACCGTCGCCGCCGACGGCCGGGTCACGGTCGCCGACCTCGGTTCCACCAACGGCACGACGCTGGACGGCGCGCGCGTGGACGCCCGCCCCGTCCGGTTCGTCCCCGGCGCGCTGCTGCGCATCGGGGAGTCGGCCCTGCGGCTCGCGCCGGGCGGCGGCCCGGGGGCGCGGGTGGAGACGGCCCCGGACGGCGAGGGACACGTGCGGGTGCCGGGCGCGGGGGGCGGCGGCGAGCGGTCCGGGGAGGGCCGGGAGGAGCCCGGCCGGCCGGCGGGCGGGGCGGACGCCCCCGCCGGGCACACGCGGCACGGCTACGGCACGACGGGCCGGGGCCCGGCCGGCTCCGGCGGGCGGCCCCCCGTCGTGCCGGGGCAGGGGTCGGCGCCGCCCCTCGAGCGGGGGAGCACCGGTCCGGCCCCGGCCGCCCCGCGCACGACGGCGCTCGGGGGCGTTCCCGGGACGGCTCCCGGCGGCGGCGGCACGCACGGGGGACGGTCCGGGGCGGGTTCCTTCGGCGCCGGCGACGGGGCAGCGGCCCCCGGCGGGACCGAGGCCCCGGGGAACCCCTCCGGGGCCGCCGGTCCGCGCCCGGCGGCCCCGGACGGCCACCCGCACGGCACGGCCGGCCCCGCCGCACCGCACGGCTTCGCCGGCGGCCCGGCCTCCCGTACGCCCGTCCGGGACGGCGGCGCCGGTGAGGGCGGCGGGCGCAAGGGGACCCCGCTGCGGGGGACGGAGGTTCCGCAGGCGCTGCGCAGGCGGGGCGGGATAGCGGCGTGGGCGCGGCGGCTGGCCGGGGGACGCGGTGAGCAGGGCGCGGCCGGGCGCGGCGGGTACGCCGCGGGGGTGGACGGCGTCGCGGCAGAGCCCGCCGGCGTCCGGCCGCCCGTGCCGGAGACCTGGCCGGACCCGGCCGCGCTGCTGCTGACGGCGCTGGGGCCGGGCCCGCGGCTGTGGGAGCGGGGGCCGGACCATCCGGAGGCGCTCGCCGTGCGGCTCGGCACGGCCGACCGGGCGGCGCCCGACGGCTCGGGACTGCTGCCCGCGGTGCCGGTGACCGCCGGGCTGCGCGAGGTCGGGGCGCTCGGGCTGGCCGGCCCGCGCGCGCGGCTGGCCGGGCTGGCCCGCGCGGTGCTGGCCCAGCTCGCCGCGCTGCACTCCCCCGACACCCTGGAACTCGTCCTGATCAGCACGGACCGCTCCCGCTCCCTGGAGGAGCGCACCGCCGAGTGGTCCTGGCTGGGCTGGCTGCCCCATGTCCGCCCGGCCCACGGCCAGGACTGCCGCCTGCTGCTCGCCTACGACCCCGAACAGGCCACGGCCCGCGTCCAGGAACTCCTCCGGCGCCTGGCGGACCGCTCGGCGGACCCGGGCGCCGCGGCCGGGCCCGCCCCCGGTGTCCCGGAGCAGCCGGCCGTGCCCGGGGCGGACCGGCGGCCGCACCCGGCCGCCCCCGCCCCCACGCCCCCCGGCCCGTCCGTTCCCGCCGCCCGGCGGCCCTCCTGGGCGCGGGACGACGCGGCGGGCGAAGCGGCCGGCTCCACGGGGCCGCGCACCGTCGTCGTCGTGGACGGCGACCCCGGGGAGGCCGCCGTGCGGGAGGCGGTGGCGCGGCTGGCGCTGGAGGGCCCGCGGGCCGGGATACACCTCGTGTGTCTCGCCGAGACGCCCCCCGCCTCCCCGCTGTCACCGGTGACGGAGACCTACGAGGCGGCCTGCGCGGTGTCGCCGGTGTTCCGGGAGTGCGGGGCCGTCGCGCTGCTCAGCGGCGACGTGGCGACGGCCCTGCGGCTGGTGCGGGTCGCCCGGACCGCCCCGGCGGCGTCCCCGTCCGGTACGGGGCCGGTCGGCCACGGCACCGTGGCCACCGTGGACGCCGTCTCCGCCGCCTGGGCGGAGCGGTTCGCGCGGGCGCTGGCGCCGCTGCGCACGGACGCCGCGGGCGGCGAGCGGCAGCCGCGCGTGTCCGCCCCGCTGCCCCGGACGGCCCGGCTCCTCGACGAGCTGGGCCTGGCCCGGGCGACCCCCGCCTCGCTGATGGCCCGCTGGGCGGACGCGGCCGACGACACCGAGGCCCTCGGCGGCCGGGTGCAGGCCGTGCTGGGGGCGGGGCCGCGCGGCCCGGTCGTCGTGGACCTCGCGGCCGAGGGACCCCACCTGCTGATCGAGGGACCGGCGGGCAGCGGCCGTACGGAGCTGCTGCGGGCGGTCGTGGCGTCGCTGGCCTCGGCGGAGCGGCCGGACCGGCTGGGCATCGTGCTGATGGACGGCCGGGACGCCGCGGGCACCGCCGGCGGCCCCGGCGAGGGCCTGCGGGTCTGCACCGACGTACCGCACGTCACCACGCACCTCACCGCCGGCGACCCGGTGCGGATGCGGGAGTTCGCGCAGTCCCTGAGCGCCGAGCTGAAGCGGCGCGCGGAGCTGCTGGGGCGGTCGGACTTCACCGAGTGGCACACCGGACGCGAGCTGTCGGGCCGCATGGTCGCCCAGCGCACCGCGGCCGCGCGCGGCCCGTCGGGGGCCGCCGGCGTAGCCGGGGACCTCGACGTCCCGTCCGGTTCGACCCTGCGGCTGCGGCCGGGGGCGGCCCGGCAGCGCGCGCAGGCCGTCGTGCCGCTGCCCCGGCTGGTCGTGGTCGTGGACGACCTGGACGCGCTGGTCTCCCCCGCGCTCGGCTCGCCCGGCCGGCCCGCCGCGGGGTCGGTGATGCGGGCGCTGGAGGCCGTGGCGCGGGACGGCGAGCGGCTCGGGGTGCACCTGGTGGCGGCCGCCGGGACCGGGGGCCGTACGGCGCAGACGGAGCCGGCCCGGCGGGCCGCCCTGCGGGTCGCGCTCGACGCGCCCGTGCCGGGGCCGGACGGACCGGCGCCGGGGCGCGGACGCCTGACCACGCCCGACGGAAGGGTGACGCCGTTCCAGGGCGGCCGGGTCACGGGCCGCATCCCCCGGACGGCGACCCTGCGCCCGACGGTCGTCCCCCTGGAGTGGCACCGCATGGGCGACCCGCCGGCCCGGCGCCCGGTGCGGGAGCTGGGCAACGGGCCGACGGACCTGGCGCTGCTGGCCAGCGCGCTGGAGCGGGCGGCGCGGGAGGTCTCGGCGGCCCGGGTGCCGCCGCTGCTCTGACGGACCGGCCGGCCGCCGGACGGCGGCCGGCCCGGACGGCCGCTCCACGCCGCGCCCGGCACCGGCCCCGCGGCGCGGCCGG